>CAXBEL010000090.1:0-16372 GCA_963974735.1 uncultured Flavobacteriaceae bacterium
CTTATTCCCAAACTATAAATATAAGGGTCGAAGATGCTTCTAACCCCAATTGTTATTCTGAAACATCAGTTAATTTAATTGTAAACAGTTTACCTGAAATAAATTTAGAGGAAGAATATTTCATTTGTAATTTAGAACCATCTTTAACTTTGACTGTAAATTCCAGTTTTGACACCTATGAATGGTACTTTGAAGACGGTACTTTAATTTCTTCCAGCTACACATCAGAGATTACAAAGCAAGGAAACTACATACTAACGGTTGCTAAATTAGAAAACAACACTATCTGTAACAACTCATTTTTCTTTAACTTAACACGCTCTGATTTACCTGAAATTTTGGAAGTTAAGTACAGTGAATTTGGCAATAATTCAATTGAGATAATTTCATCTGGCAGTGCAAACTTTGAATATTCAATAGATGGCACAAACTATCAAAACAGCAATTATTTTACTAATATACCGGGAGGAATCTATACCGTATTTGTAAGAGATAAAGCAGGTTGTGGACAAGATTCTTCTGAAGTGACTTTAATTGATTACCCTAAATTCTTTACACCAAATAATGATGGCTATAATGACTATTGGCAAATCAAGGGAATAGAAAAATATCCTAATTCCCAAATATTTATATTTGATAGGTATGGAAAACTCTTAAAACAACTATCTACAAACAGTTTAGGATGGGATGGTTCTTTTAACGGGAAAATGATGTTTTCTAATGATTATTGGTTTAAAGTTAATTTTGAAAATGGTAAGGTTTTAGTCGGTCATTTCACATTAAAAAGGTAGAAATGATTATAAATTAAGCATCCCCAAAAAACACTCTCTTATTTTCCCACTACGATAAATTCAGCAAAAAAATCAAAAGAGAATTGTTCCTGGATTTGCCATAACGATTCAGATTACGACCGAGCGAATCATGTAAAATTTGCTAAACCTTACTTTGAAACGATTGATTCACTTTATTTTGGAATAATTCATTCTCTAAAAGCCACGGGAAATTACGGATTGGCCAATCTTATCTTTTTAGTAATTCTTATCCCTTTCATAATGTATTTCCTTTTAGTTAGCTCAATTAATATGGAATTGAAAATCAGAAAAATCAGAAAAGAGTAAATTAAGAATGGAAGAGTTAGTAACAGATATCTATGTGTATTGTACAGATTTAATAATAAATCTTGCTAATATTTTCAATCTATCCTACTATGAGGTAAATGCAATTATTTTTTGCTTAGTGTATCCCGTTCTGCTAATAGGATTGATATTAATTTATGTAATACAAAAAAGAAGATTGAAAAAAGTAAAAGTAGTGATCAACCAAGCGAAGCGCTAAACTTATTATTCTCAAAATATATTTTCTTCTTAAGTTTCAGGTGAATTGGAAGATCAATCCAACTGATAAATCCACAACCATTATGAAAACAAAAAAAGAAATTGCCTTAGAATTTTTAAAACTCTGTTCTGATGGTCATTCCAGAAAAGCTTTTGGTCTTTATGCTGCTCCAGAATTTAAACATCATAACGCCTTCTTTAAAGGCGATCCCGAAAGCTTAATCACAGCAATGGAAGAAGCCGCTAAGCAAAATCCCGATAAGACTTTTACAATACTACGAGCATTGGAGGATGGCGATCTGGTAGCCGTACATACCAGATTTCAACAGAATCAAGACGATTCAGGTCACGCTATAGTTCATATTTTAAAATTTAAGGCAAATAAGATTGAGGAACTTTGGGATTTTGGTCAAGCTGTGCCAGAAGATATGATCAATGAAAATGGAATGTTTTAAATTTCACTTCCTAATCATCAACCCTTAAAATGGAATTTCAACCGAAATACAAAGATTTTAAAAAGAAGGTAGATGATAGCTTTTCCCGTCAACAATTTATGACGTTATTAAATGCTAAACTCATTGACGTACAGCCCGGATTTGTGAAATACAAATTCCGTATGATCAGAAATTAACCCAGCAACACGGTTTCTTTCACGCGGGCATAATAAGCACAATTGCTGATAATGCAGCTGGCTACGCCGCCTTTTCATTAATGGAAGAAGATTCAACAATATTGAGCGTCGAGTTTAAATTAAATATTATGGCACCCGGCGATGGAGAAGTGTTGATCGGGCGAGCTAATGTTCTAAAAAATGGCAGAACTTTAACCATTTGCAGATCTGAAGTATATATCGTTAAAAATGGAGAAGAAAAACTCTGCGCAGCTTCTCAAACTACTCTAATGGAACTCAAAAACAAATCAGACTCTGTTACGGATAAAGATTAAACCGTAGGAAATAATAGTCTGAGAATAAGCTTAGATTTTATATTTTTAAGTTACATTACTATTCAGCCTTTAGTAAAAATCTTGTGTTTTACTTAATAAACAGATTATGAAATTCTTTACGCTTTTAGCTTTACTTTTTGCTTTTTCACTTTATGCACAAGACCCGCTCTATTCTGAAGAATTTGATACCGAAATTTTTTCTGTCGGAACCGCGCCAATAGGCTACGAATTTGAACTTAATGAAGAAGCATGGAATATCACGGGAACAGGTGAAGCCGCTCCTTGGACCACTTTTATATACAGCTTTCATAATGAGGTTGGCGGTGCACTTACTCTTAATGCAGAGTCAGCTCCTGTTCTGTACATACGGGCCAAAGGAACAAATTCACCCGAATTAAGAATTGATCTTCAAGACGAAGCGGGATATATGACCAATCAAAATCCCAGCAGTATAACTCTTACCGAAGATTATCAGGTATATTCACTTAACTACAGCAGCCGTCTTTTAGATGGAGCTTATGGAGGCGTTTGCACAAGCGGACCTTGTCCTGTGGATCCTGCGACACTCAGAAATCTGCTTTTCTTTGTTAATCCGCCTACGGGTGGATATTCTGGCACCATAGATATTGACTGGATTTCTGTAGGTGCAAGTCTGGGCGATGATATGCCGGAATCTTCGTATCAAATTAGATACAATCAGGTTTCCTATTTAAAAGGCCGTGAAAAATACCTCAACATCACTTCTTCCTCAGATTTTGAACCTGTTTCATATAGTATTTTAAACAGTGATGGTACTGAAGTTTTAACTGGCACAACAGCAGCCACAACTTTTTGGGATGATGCGCAATACTATGTTTCTACCGTTGATATTTCAGCCTTAGACGAAGTAGGAACCTATAGATTTGTCACCCCCGAAGCAGAAATTTCTTTTGAAATCGGCAATAATTACGGAGATCTTACGGAAGCTTCCATCAAATATTATTATTACAACCGTGCTTCTACAGCTATTACAGCACAATATGGAGGAGAATTTGCCCGTGCATCGGGACATCCAGACAACGAGGTTATCATACACAGTTCTGCTGCTTCTGCAACGCGTCCTACCGGGACTATTATTTCTGCTCCTAAAGGCTGGTATGATGCGGGAGATTATAATAAATACGTAGTAAACAGCGGTATTTCCACCTACACGCTGCTTGCGGGTTACGAGCATTATCCTACTTATTATAACTCACTGGTTTTAAATATTCCTGAAATGGGCGGTGATCTGCCCGACATACTTGATGAAGTACTTTGGAATCTGGATTGGATGCTGGATATGCAGGATCCTCAGGATGGCGGGGTTTATCACAAATTAACCGGACTTAATTTCTCAGGTGAAATTATGCCTAGTGAATATAATCTGGATCGCTATGTAGTTCAAAAAACAACTGCCGCCGCATTAAACTTCGCTGCTGTAACAGCAGTAGCTTCTAGGATATTTAAAGATTTTGAATCAGCTAAACCTGGATTTAGCGCAGAATTGCTTGAAGCTGCTAAAAACGCTTATGCCTGGGCAAAAGAAAATCCTACTGTTTATTACAATCAGCCCAGTGATGTGGCTACTGGCGCATATGGGGATAACAATGTAAGTGACGAATTTAGATGGGCAGCTGCAGAACTCTTTATAACAACTGGTGAAGATAATTTTAAAATAGATTTAAATGTAAGCAGTTTGGGTACTGGTGTTCCCGGTTGGAACAACACAGACTTTTTAGCGCTGATTTCTCTGGCATTTCACAGTTCCAGTTTAGAAGATGATATAGATATCCCTACGGTAGAATCTAAATTATTGGGCACAGCAACCTCGCTTAGAACTACAGTGGAAAATTCTGCTATGCATATAGCAATGGGCAATGGCAGTGATTACAATTGGGGAAGTAACGGTCAGGCTGGAAATCAAATAATGATATTGATTCGAGCATATGATCTAACAGGTGAAGAATCCTATCTGGATGCCGCATATACCGGTATGGATTATTTATTGGGTCGTAACGGCACGGGATATTCCTTTGTCACTGGCTATGGTGATAAATCCCCAATGCATCCACATCACCGTATTTCGCAAGCTGATGGAATTTCAAATCCAGTCCCTGGAATGGTGGTTGGTGGGCCAAATCCCGGACAACAAGATGGATGTGGCGGATATCCCAGCAGCAATCCGGCGACTTCCTATTTGGATGCTATGTGTTCTTATGCCTCTAATGAAGTGACCATAAACTGGAATGCTCCATTTGCCTATTCAATAAATGCACTTCAATACTATCAGAATACCGCGTTAGGACTTTCGATACAGGATCAGGATATCCAAATAAAAAATTTAAATATCTATCCAAACCCTACTTCTGAACGCATTTATTTTTCTGATCAAAAGCACCAAGGCAGTAAATATGCAATTATGGATATCTCTGGCAAAACAGTCCAAAAAGGGCAACTTCCCTCTGAAGGAATTTCTGTCGCTCAACTAAAAACCGGAGTGTACTTTTTAAAATTTCAAGGTTCTAAGGATTCAGCTTTTAAGTTTATTAAGAAGTAGGTTAAAGATTATCCAATTGATTGGTTGATTTATCATCGCTGATTGTCCAGAAGAATCCCACAAAGAAAAATTGATCTGTAGCAGGATGCAGCGTTCTTCGTTTAAAGGTTCCATTTAAATCTGGCGTATCTGCAAACTGAAATCCATTTACATTTTTAAAGCCAAGCACATTCTGTATCGAGAAATACAAAATTTTCTGCTGGCTCAATAAATAGGCCCAGTTTAAGCTTAGATTATTATAGCTCTTTGTTTTTTCCTGTAGAAATCCGTCCATATTAGGATTGGTAAAATTACGTCCGCTGGCAAATTGATAGCTAAAGCCCACCTGACTTTTCCAGTCTTCAATCCAGTATTTAGTAACGACAGACAGGTTGTGTGCCTGCGCAAAATTGGGCGTGGCCTCTTCAGGATAATTGCGGTACTTACGCTCAGAGTCTAAATAGGAGTAGCTTACCCAATAATCGAGATTTTTAATATTGTGATTATCTCGCCAAAAAATATCCAGCCCCTGCGCATATCCATAGCCTTCATTGCCAAAATTGCTGTTGTATTCGGTTTCTTCTGTGTCAAACGTAACGAGATTATTATAAGTCTTTCGGTAAGCTTCTGCCCTAAAAATGGTGTTGTTTGCTGTATATAAATAATTAAAGATATAATGAGCCGTTTTTTGAGCTTCAAAGTTGCTGCTGTATTTTAAAACATCACTTTGTGGATCTTGATAAAAGTCGCCATACGCCAATGAAAACTGACTGTTTTTTCCTGTTTTATAAGCTAGAGAAGCTCTGGGAGACCATGTGGCTTGATCGAGCAGCTCAGAATATTCCCCACGAAGGCCCAGTTTCATCGCAAACTTCTTTGAGAAAATAATATCTGCTTCAGTAAACACTGCACCTAAATTACTTTTATACCCCGAGTTGGACTCAATATCTTCTGCGTTATAATCTTCATCAAAATCTGTAAGAAAATATTCTGCTCCAAAGTTGAGCTTAAAACGATTACTAAAGCGTTTTCTAAATTTTAGTTTAGCGTGGACAGAATTTTCACGATTGGCCACATCACTCTCTTGAATCCCAATATCATTTTTTGCAAAAGTGTAGCTCATTCCACCTTGCATATCCCAAGTATCATTAAGTTTACCGGTATAGGTACCGTTAAAATAAAGATTGCTGTTTTTAAGATCAAAATCCAATCCATCAGCATAATTGATATCTTCCTGCGTCAATGAAAAATTAGTAGTATCAAATGCAGAATACAGTTTAAACAGTCCATTGCTTGTTTTCTGACGAAAAACAGCTTCTCCCGCAAGGGTTTCA
Source organism: uncultured Flavobacteriaceae bacterium (assembly GCA_963974735.1). Lineage (GTDB taxonomy): Bacteria > Bacteroidota > Bacteroidia > Flavobacteriales > Flavobacteriaceae > Leeuwenhoekiella. The sequence continues at coordinate 6,168 of CAXBEL010000090.1, forward strand.
AAAGGTTTGTGCCAATCATTTCGGCTTGAAAAAATAGCCTGGTAAGGAGCAAGATTAATATATGATGTGTTCACACTTAAAGAACTATTCTCCCATTTTTCAGTATGTCCCAGTCCACCTCCCAAAGTCATTAGTGAAATATCTGTTTGTTCTTGAATGGGTTCATCAATCGTGTTCAGTAACAAAACCGAAGAAAGCGCTTGGCCATATTCTGCAGAATATCCTCCAGTGGAAAATGTAATGCCATCAAATAAAAATGGGGAATACCTGCCGCGCGTAGGCACATTATTAGTGGTAGGTGTATAAGGGGTAAAAACACGAATACCATCTATAAAAATCTGCGTTTCATTAGCATCCCCACCGCGCACAAATAAGCGACCATCTTCTGCTACTGTCGTAGTCCCCGGTAACGTCTGCAATGCACCCACAAAATCACCTAATGCACTTGCTGTAGTAACAACATCTAAAGGTTTTAAAACAGAAGCTTTACTATTGTCGCCAGCAGAAAATGTTCCTGCACTTAAAATCACGGCATCCAGAGAATTAATCTCCTCCCGCAATTTAATTATGAGATTCTGCATTTGATCTACAGGTGCGAAAAAAGAGTAAGGCTCAAAAGAAAGAAAGGTCACGCGTAGAACCCGCTCCCCTACCTCTGTGGTTTCAAAACTAAATGTTCCGTCAGGTTTTGAAGTAGCGCCATCATAAGTACCTTCCAGATAAACATTTGCACCATCAATAGGCATCCCTTTCTCATCTGTAATGCTACCATTAATTGTTGTCTGGGCAAAAATCCCTGTAGTAATTAATAATACAAATAAACTAATAACTGATTTCATCTTTTGATTGATTTGATAAACCAAAGATGCTCAGTACCTGCAAGTTTTAATAATTAGAATTACTGAACCGTAGAATAATTGTACCCAATTGAAAAAAGCCACCTTTTTGGGTGGCTTTTAATGTTTTACGGTTTGTAGGCTCATCCTGGATGAGCTCCTCACAAAGCTACTTCTTCTTAGAAGGAGCCTGTGGAGCCTTAGCAGGAGCCTGTTTTTTATTGGCTTTGTCCTGAGAAGGTTTCTTGTTTGACTTGTCTTGTGGCATTGTTTTAATGTATTAAGATCTATATAAATTTAAGCTGAAAATCAATTCATTCAACAAAATTAACCTCCGTTTTTAGTTAATGTTTTAGTTAAATTTTTAAACGCAAAATTTTATCTTTAATGAAATTTGAACAATGTCAAAATCAGAAAAAATAGAGGCATATTTTGAGGCAGAAAAAACTTTTAAGCCAGCCATTAATAGGTTAAGAGAAATCATTCTCTCCACAGAACTTGTTGAAGACTATAAATGGAATTCACCTGTTTATACCATTAATGGCAAAAATGTGATGGGTATAGGAAGTTTTAAAAATCATTTTGGAGTATGGTTTTTTAATGGAGGCTTACTCAAAGATGAAAAAAATGTATTAACAAATGCGCAAGAAGGCAAAACCAAAGCTTTAAGACAGTTGCGTTACAATTCTACTGAAGATATAGATGAAAAGCTTTTAATAGGATATCTAAATGAAGCCATAGCCAATCAAAAAGCAGGACGCGAGATAAAATCGGCTAAACCAGTTAAAAATGTTGTTGTACCTGAAGAGCTTAAAATTGCCTTTAGTAAAAATCCAGATTTAGAGAAAGCGTTTAAAAATTTGACTCCTGGCAGACAACGTGAATATGCAGAGCATATCGCAGGGGCTAAACAGGAGACCACGCGTCTTAAAAGACTTGATAAATGTGAGCCTATGATTCTTGAAGGCGTAGGACTAAACGATAAATATAAAAATTGCTAGTATGGCCGATATAAAAACCAAACCAACCGATGCCAGCGTTCTTGAATTTTTAAATTCAATTGAAAATGAAACCCGAAGAAGAGATGGATTTAGACTGCTGGAAATTTTTAATTCTATAATGGATGAGCCTCCGGTTATGTGGGGCGATAGCATAATTGGCTATGGCACCTATCATTACAAATATGAAAGTGGTCATGAAGGAGATATGCTTATAACTGGTTTTTCTCCAAGAAAACAAAATTTATCCCTTTATATAATGCCAGATTTTGCCAGCAAAGAAGAATTATTAAGCAAACTGGGTAAACACAGATTGGGCAAATCTTGTCTGTACATCAATAAACTGGCAGATGTAGATCTTATGGTTCTGAAAGAGCTTATCGAAAAAGGGGTGAAATACATGCATGAAAAATACGATTGAATTTTAATTCTTATCTTTTAAGCTAAGACGGTTTTATTTTACAGAATGGACTTTAAACCTAATGAACTACAACATAAAATGAGATCACTATATATTATCACGCTGCTGGCTTTTTGTTTATTGCTTCCTTCCTGTGCATCTCAAAAACATGCTAACCTCTCTTACTTGCCACAAAATTTTATAAACTCAGATGACGAACCTACACTCAATGTATTTGTTCCAAAAGACCTAGAAGGTATAAAAAAAGACGTTCTGATATTTGTACATGGTGGTAATTGGGAAAAGGGCAATAAAGGTCTTTATAGTTTTATAGGAAGAAATTTTGCTAAAAAAGGAGTTGTTACGGTTATCCCGGGCTATACATTAAGTCCGTATGCTGATTATGACCAAATGACTAAAGAGATTGCCAAATCCATTATGTGGACAAAAGACAACATAGAAGCCTATGGCGGAGATCCTGAGCGCATATTTTTGACCGGTCATTCTGCCGGAGGTCATCTTATTGCGCTTGCAAGTATGAATCCCGAATATTTTGAGGACAACAGTGTTGTAAAAGGAATTATTTTAAATGATTCTGCTGGCCTGGATATGGATTCCTATCTGGAGGAAAATCCACCAACCAATGAAAATTATTATAAAGTAACCTGGACTCAGGATGAGGAAAATTGGAAAAAAGCCTCCCCTATCAATTACATCTCAGAAGATACTCCACCGATGATGATTTACCTGGGCACAAAAACGACACCTTCTATTTTTAAGTATAACGAACTGTTTATTAATAAATTAAAAACCGTGCAACCCGAAGCACAACCAATTCTTCTGGATAAACGTCATACATGGATGGTGTTACAGTATATTTGGCCCTGGAGCAAACGCTATCCTGAGATTATAGAATTTATGAATACCACCCCCTAAATCCTTTATGGACAATTTCCCCTTTTTTAATCATCCGCGCAGGCGATATTACATTAGACGCTCAATTTATATTTTGATTTCCTGGATAGTCGTATCTAATATTTTATTCTTTTATGAATTTTTCCTTCTCTCCAGTAATGATGTTTTAAGTTCTCGATTTGATCTACGGTCCAATTTTATAGCAAATCTTATTGTAGGTATTTCTGCCGGCATGTTTGGTGGACTTTTCACAATAAATCTTATGGAGAATTGGTTGCGCAGTAATCCCTTCTGGAAAGCACTTGTCAAGATATTTTTTGGTTACACGATTACGGCTATAATAGTGACCTTTCTTGCTATTATCTATCTCAAAAGTACAGAATTAGGGCTTGCTCCTTATCAAAGTGGTGTGCTTCAAGAGGTGTTTTCATTTTTTGGAACTTGGTTTTTTATTCGCAATTATATCATGTGGTTTATGATTGTGATAACCACCTTAATCATTCTAATGGTTAATGATAAATACGGTCCCGGGGTTTTTGCAGATTTTCTGATGGGTAAATATTTTCAGCCAAAAAGGGAAGAGCGTATTTTTATGTTTATAGATATACGCAGCGCCACCACAATTGCCGAAAAAATAGGAGAAGAACGCTACTTTTTTTTTCTGAAAGATTTTTTTAAAGATATAACCCCGGCAATAGTTTTTACACGCGGGGAGATTTATCAATATGTAGGAGATGAAGTTGTAGTAAGTTGGAAGATCAAAAACGGACTCTATAAAACAAATGTTTTACGTTGCTATTTTGAAATGAAACGGATTATCCAAGCAAAAGGGCACACCTATCTAAGTAAGTATTATGCCATTCCCGATTTTAAAGTTGGGATTCATCTGGGGCAGGTTATGACTGGAGAAATAGGTCAAATAAAGCGCGAGATTGCTTTTTCTGGTGATACATTAAATACGGCAGCCCGCATCCAGAGTATGTGCAATGATTTTGAGGTTGATATTTTGTCTTCGGCTAAATTTGTTGAAGCCCTACCCTATTTCCCAAATGCTTTGAAAAAAATAGATTTAGGAAAGCACGATCTAAAAGGAAAAGCAGAACAGGTCCAATTATATACTTTTAAGAAAGCAATAGCTGATTAGTTAATCTTCCTGCGCGATAATTTTGTTCTTTTTAAAAGGTCGTATTATAAGACGGGCAGCTTTATCATAATTCCAGTAGCTATAAGTCCAGTTAAAAAATGTAACTGCACGGTTACGAAAACCTACTAAGAACCACAGATGAATAAACATCCATATAAACCAGGCTAGAAAACCACCAAAGTGTAATTTACCCATATCTACTACGGCCTTATTTCGGCCTATTGTTGCCATAGAGCCTTTGTCCTTATATTTAAAAGGAACCATTTCCTTGTTTTCTGCCAATCGTTTTAGATTTGCACCCAGATGTTTCCCTTGTTGAATTGCCGGTTGAGCAACCTGAGGGTGACCCTTTGGGAAATCTTCTGTTTCCATAAGCGCAATATCGCCAATTGCAAAAATGTTGTCAAACCCAAAAACACGATTAAATTTATCTACATTATATCTATTTATCTTTTCGTGTAGCGCAACGGCATCAAATCCTGAAATAGCAGCTCCGGTAACACCTGCAGACCAGATAAATGTAGCTGTATCAAAATACAGATCCCCTTTTGTGGTAACCCGGTTGTCTTCATATTTGTCAACCATTATATTTAAATGAATCTTTACTCCTAGATCTTCTAAAAATTTGTGCGCTTTAGCAGACGATTTCTCACTAAAAGGTGGTAGCACCCGGCTAAGACCTTCAACGAGATGAATTTCTATATCATCTGTATTCATCTCAGGATAATCCTTTTGAAGTACATGGGCTCTAAGTTCTGCAATAGCACCACAAAGCTCAACACCTGTAGGGCCTGCTCCTGCAATAACAAATCTTAGTAATTCTTTTCTCTTTAGAGGATCTTCAAGACGATTTGCCTTTTCCAGGTTCTCAAACATTAAACTTCGAATGTTTAATGCTTGGGGCAAACTCTTCATCCATACCGCATTTTCTTCAATAGTATCATTCCCAAAGAAATTAGTGCGCGTCCCTGTAGCAAGAACAAGATAATCAAAAGCTAGACTTCCATGGTCGGTACGTATTTTTTTAAGAGCAGTATCGATATGCTCCACCTCTGCCAAAAGAAAATGCATATTTTTTTGATTCTTGATAATCTTTCGCAAAGGATATGCTATAGACTCGGGTTCAAGACCCGAAGTAGAAACCTGATACAGCAAAGGTTGAAAGGTGTGGTAGTTGCGTTTATCAATTAAAACAACTTGATAGGGAGCATTTTTAAGCTTTTTAGCTAAATTCATCCCACCAAAGCCGCCACCTATGATTACAAGGCGTGGAAGTTGCGTTTCAGGTATATTCATAATGTGGTGGTTTCTCACAAAGTTAAAATACAGGAAACAACTACATATATGTTTATCATAATTTTAGCAGAGGCTGTAACTTATTTATAATAAAAGATACCAATAGCTAACTAACGATCAATTCTTGGACCCAAAACTAGAAGAAAAGTTTGTAGAAGAGCTGGAAAAGAATCAGAATATTGTGCATAAGATCTGTAGGTTATATACCAATGATCAAGATTCGCATAATGATCTGTTTCAGGAAATAACAATCCAGTTATGGAAAGCATATCCCAACTTTAGGGGGGATGCGAAATTTAGTACGTGGATGTACCGCGTGGCACTTAATACTGCCATAACGTTATATAGAAAATCAAAAAAACGCATTAAAACCGAAGATTATGATCGGGTGATGTTTAAAATCGCCAGTGAGGATTATGATAATACTATAGAAGAACAACTTAAGTTAATGTATGCCGCAGTAAAACAACTAAACGATATAGATAAAGCATTAGTCTTTCTGTATCTGGAGGACAAACCATATAGTGAGATTTCAGAAACCTTGGGAATCTCAGAAGTAAATGCCCGTGTTAAAATGAACCGGGTTAAAGGCAAATTAAAGCAACTATTAAATTCGTAGTAGAAGATGGATGAGCTCGAATTATTAAAAAAAGACTGGAAACGGCAGGAGGAGAACCTCCCTCGCGTTAACATAAAAGATATTTACAAGATGATTCATCACAAATCATCTTCATTAACAAAGTGGATACTTGTAATTGCAATAATAGAATTTGTATTCTGGACCATTCTTTCAATTGCTACTTCAAGTAAGGACAGCTGGGATGAGATTAGGGCATTGCATATTTATGAGTTAAACATTGTACTGACGGTTCTGCATTACAGTGTTTTGGCATTTTTTATATACTGGTTTTACAAAAATTATATGCTTATTAGTACGACAGATAGTACTAAGCAGTTGATGAATAATATCCTTCGTGTAAGAAAAACCGTCAATTATTATGTTATTTATAACTTGGCTATGATATTTGTGGTGCTGGTTATGGTTATAACGGCATCCGCATTTTACGATCCGAAATTCCAGCATGTATTTGAAAATAAGACAGATAAAGGTGATCTGATTGCCTGGGGGCCCATACTTGGTTTATTTGCTTTTATGCTTGTAATTTTATTATTGTTCTGGCTGTTTTATAAATTGCTTTACGGCATACTTTTACGTAGATTACGCCGCAATTATAAGGAGCTAAATAAATTAGAGCTTCGGAATTAACCAACCAATGAAAAAACTAACCAAAATCCTTTTGCTTTCGGCATTGGGACTAAATTTTATTATGCTTGCCGGTATAATAATTTTTACTGAAGTAAACTGGAATGATAACTGGATTCTTTTTATGTATGGATCCATAGCGCTACTTGGTATCTGGCTGGCTACTGGAAAAGTGCAGCCCAATTAATCTAAGTATTAAGGAAATCATAAAGTTTTTTTAGCAAGTATTAACACTGTTTCGCCTTACATTTGGTGCCAAAGCCCCTTTATATGTCATCAATTCTACGTTACGCCCTTCTTTTCCTGTTATTATTTAATCTAAATCTCACAGCACAGGAATTTTCAAATGCTACTATAAAGCAAACAATACAAGAATTTAAAAACGACCCACGTGGTCCTTATTTGCGTATACGATGGTTTTGTAGTGATGGTACAATGCGCGAACCTAAAGATCCCTGCCCTGATGATATAGAAGGGATACAACACGCAAGCTATAAGGAAGTAACCAAAAATTTAGCTGATAAAAACCATCTTTATTTTGGTGAAATTTTAGCAGAAGTTGATAAATCTGAGTTTTGGGACACTGCTAACAATCAAAGCAGACTAAAACAATACCAGTTAGGAAAATATCTCGCGAGTGTAGATGATGGTTGGGTTTTAAGAAAAGCCCAATATTATAGAGGTGCGATACAGTCTGAAGATGAAGAAGCCTGGGGAATTGATTTCTACAAGGATCTGCTTAAAAATGATGAAAGACTAAAAGATAATTTTTATCTCATAAGGCAATCGCTTAAAGATATTCCACATTCTGGAGATGATAATCTTTCTCAACGACTACGCAGTGAATCTAAAATAATTGCTGAAGAATTCCCTCAATTTATGGATGTGCGTGTTAAAATTCACGGGCAACCGGATATAAATGATATAACACTGGTGCGGGAATTTAGTCAGAAATACAGTGATGAATTTTCACCAAAACTTAAAGGTTTATTCGAAGACCTGAGTAACACACTAGCAGAATATTATTCACCTATTGACCAAAACAACCTTCAGCAGAAGGTGAAATCAATTTCTGGAAATCCAGAAGTTAAAAATCAATTGGTAACATTTACTACTAATTTTAATAATGAGTCCGAAGCCTCTCAACTTATTCCTGAAATAAGCGAATTGTTATGTAATATCCGTACCCAGATACCTCAAATTCCTAAATCGAGCGACCGTCTTGAGTTATTGGACATTTCTTTAAAACTGGAAGAAATGCTTTTAAAGAAAGCTCCAGAGTGGGAAACACCTAATTTAAAGGAGTTACTGGATAAAATCTATTATCTCAGCTACGCTACCGCTGGTACGGGACTTACTGAAGTTTGGGAGTGGGATGCCATAGCACCTTCTCTATTTCCTATTAAGTATGAAGATGTTTCTTTAGCACAACTCAATAACATATTAAATACATCCAGAAATGTTGTGCAGTGGAGCGCTGCAATGGCAAAGGCAAATTATGAAGATATTGTGAATACATATTCTCAATTTGAACCACTGGCAAGCGGATTTGTAGATGACCGTGTACGCTCGTCTGTCGCATTACCTCTTGGAAAAGCTGTGGGTGAATTGGGTAATTTTATTGCAGAAGAATCTAAATTACAGAATAATGTACTGGACGTAGAAGATCAAAGCACCATACGTGGTCTAAACCCGGGTTATGCGATGGGAGAACTGGTTGTAGTAAGCGGTAATCCTAATGACACTGAAGTCTCAAGTGATAAAATCTACATATTTAAAAGACCTCCATCAGATTTAAAGCCCGTTGCAGGTATTGCTACTGTGGATGAAGGAAATTTAGTTTCTCACGTACAATTATTGGCCAGAAATCTTGGTATTCCTAATGCAGCACTTACTGATGAACATCTGGACGAGTTGTTAAAGCACAATGGTGAAGAAGTTTTTTATGCGGTTTCTAATCAAGGAACAGTCATTTTAAAGCCGGCTTCAGATATGACTGATGAAGAAAGAGCTCTTTTTAATAAAACCGAACGCAGTCGTTCTAAAATAGCTGTACCTATAGAACAGATTAGACTAGATAAAAAGAATATTTTAAATATGCGGGACATTGACGCTTCCGCTAGTGGAAAGTTAGCCGGACCAAAAGCAGCAAATCTGGGCCAGCTAAAAAAAATGTTCCCAGAAGAAGTTGTTGAAGGTTTGGTTATTCCATTTGGTATTTTTAGAGATCATATGGATTTAAAAATGCCTGGTCAAAATATAAGCTACTGGCAATTTCTTAATGATATGTTTTCCAAAGCAGATTCTATGCGCGCTTCTGGAACTGCCGAAAGCGTAGTGGAAAAATATCAGCTTGGCGAACTTGAAACATTGAGAAAAGCCATTAAAGCTATCGATTTGAAACCAGAATTTGTTAGCGAGCTTCGCAATTCCTTCTCGCAAATCTTTAAGCAGCCTATAGGAGAGGTTCCTGTCTTTTTGAGGAGCGATACGAACATGGAAGACCTTAAAGAATTTACGGGTGCAGGTCTCAATCTAACCTTGTTTAATGTAGTAGAGGAAGAAAAAATTATTGAAGGGATCAAAGATGTGTGGGCTTCACCTTATACAGAGCGTAGTTTTAAATGGAGACAGCAATACCTTTCTAATCCAGAAAATGTATTTCCATCTATATTGGTCATCCCAAGCGTAGATGTAGATTATTCTGGAGTGATGATTACAAAAGGGATCAATGAAGGTACAGATGATGACCTTACAGTTGCATTTAGCCGTGGTGCTGGTGGTGCGGTTGATGGACAAGCTGCGGAAACCAGACTTGTTACCAAAACAACTTCCAGTCTTTTAGCTCCGGCACGTCAACCCGATTATATTCGTTTGCCGGTTTCAGGCGGTGTTAAGCCTTATCACACCAATTTTGAGAATTCAATCTTAAATACGCAAAATATTGAAGATTTAAGAACTATAGCTAGCGAGATTAGAACTAAAATTCCACAAGAAACCGATTCGGATTATAAAGGTGCTTATGATGTTGAGTTGGGCTTTAAAGACAATAAATTATATCTCTTTCAGATAAGGCCATTTGTAGAAAACAAAAATGCGTTGAGTTCAACTTATCTGGAATCCACTTCCCCAAAAATAAATTACGAAAGGTTTATAGATCTTTCAACCTCTATAGAATAGAACTATGAAAAAATTATTAATATATATACCAGTTTTAGTCTTAATTACAGCTTTTACTGTTCCTACCCTATATCCTATAGACGGGTATGAACGTACCGGTATAGCACGACTTTCCTATTTACAAAAGATAGTGCGTGACAGCATAGATTATAACAGAATCCCAGCGGGAGCT
>CAXBEL010000091.1:0-15930 GCA_963974735.1 uncultured Flavobacteriaceae bacterium
TGTATTATTTCCTTTACTTCATCTGTTTGCAGAGCTCTAGGCTTAGAGCAAGTTACGAAATCTGCGTTGCCATTTTCGTTATATCCAAAAGCCTTGGAATCAGCTGCCTGAATATCTGAAGCCCCAACTGGTTGCTGACCGTTTGGCTGGATTGATGTATGCGAAACCCTTCCCACGTGCCAAAGCTGAGTAAAGATTTTGCTTCCTTTTTTGTGAACGGCCTCGGTTACTTTTTTCCATCCTTCTATTTGTTTCTCTTCATATAGCCCAGGAATATACAATACACCTTTGGAAGTTTCCGATATGGCCGTTCCTTCAGTAACAATTAACCCCGCACCAGAACGTTGGGAATAGTAAAGGGCAGTGTTGTTATTGGGAATACCATCTGCATTTCGTGCTCTTGTCATTGGAGCCATTGCGATACGGTTGTTTAGTTTTATGGAACCTACGGTTGCCGGTTCAAATATATTTATGCTCATCTTTTTAAGCTTTAAATTAATAATGGTATAAAATTCCAAAAACATAATGTATTATCATAATAATTTAAATAGTACATTTGTATTATTAAAATAATAGTTATGCAATGGAATCTAGAATGGTTGAGAACCTTTAAAGCAATTTATAAAGAAGGTACATTATCCGCCGCTGCTCAAGAATTGTTTATCTCGCAACCTGGGGCAAGTCTGCACCTACATTCACTCGAAGCCTATACTGGCTACAAACTTTTTGACCGCTCCCCAAGAAAGATGGTACCTACAGAAAAAGGTAAAATCCTATATAATTGTATCCTTGACCCATTAATGAAACTCGAATCTGCCGAACAACATTTTCATAAACGTTCCCAAACGGAACGGGCAACTATAAGTATAGGAATGTGTTTTGAGACCTTTCAGTATACTCTTGAGGACCATATTGCCAAACTTCCCTTCAATTTGATTATCAAATTCGGGGAATACACACAAATGCAACAGGATCTTGACAATGGTCTGTTAGACTTGATTATTACCCCTCAAAAGAGCGATCAAAACAACTTGAGCTACAAAGCTTTTTCATCGGAAAAAATAGTATTGGTTGCTGGTGGCAATACGGATACCTCTGAAGTGAAACAGTTATTGCAAAATGGCGATATCGACCAAGCTCTTGAAATTTTGAAGCGTCAGCTATGGTATAGTACAGCTGCAGATATGGAGCATATGAAAAAATTCTGGTTACTGAACTTTGGTGAGCATCCAGCCTTTAGTCCCAACTACATAGTTCCAAATATCAGTTCCATTATTCGCTCGCTCAATGGTGGAAACGGCTATGCCGTGGTGCCCGATTTTCTTTGTAGAGATGCTATTTCGTCCGGAAATATACAGTTGGTTTGGGAAGGCGATACTCAACTTGAAAACACCCTCTATTTTGGCACCAGAAAAAAAACAATTTATCAACCGGAATTGGAAAAAATACAAAGGCTATTCTTGGAAAAATGGGAAGGAGAAATTGTTATCTGAAGTATCGTTTTAAGTATTAAGAATATAGTTTTTGATGGGATTATGCATCAGGACTCCGTACTGAAACCCTAACCCTGGAACCGATTATCACCACGATTGTCTCTTTTTTTTAGTAATGCTCATCAGTATTTACTTTAAAAGTCTACACATACACTGTGACTTAAATAATCTAATTCGCACTAAAGACAATTCTCAATTCGCTCCCATTAAGTAGAGTTTAGGATTCACCAAACTCCTAGTTCCTCAAAAAAATTATACTAAAAATGACATACTAAGAGCATCTGAATTTATTTTATGAATATACTTTTGTATTTTGATAAGTTTTTTAAAACGATACCAGTACCTCTTACTACAGCCCTGAGGGGATCTTCGGCAATATAGACCGGCAAATCTGTCTTTAAGGATATTCTTTTATCAAGACCCCGCAGCATAGATCCGCCTCCTGCCAGATATAATCCGGTATTATAAATGTCAGCAGAGAGTTCAGGAGGTGTCAATGAAAGTGTTTCCATAATAGCTTCTTCAATCCTTTGCATTGATTTATCTAAGGCTCTTGCAATTTCTGTATAGGTAACCCATACCTCTTTAGGTTTTCCGGTAAGAAGATCCCTTCCATGAACTGTTATATCGTCAGGAGCTATTTCAAGTTCTTCCATAGCAGATCCTAACTCGATTTTTATTCTCTCCGAAGTAGCTTCCCCTATATATAAATTATGCTGAGTTCTCATATAGTACAATATGTCGCTAGTAAATATATTACCTGCAATTTTTATAGATTTATCACAAATTATTCCACCAAGGGCAATAACTGCAATTTCTGTTGTACCTCCTCCAATATCAACTATTATATTTCCTTTGGGCTGCATCACCTCTAAACCAATTCCAATAGCCGCTGCCATTGGTTCTTGAATTAAATATACCTCTTTGCCATTAACGCGCTCGCAGGACTCCTTTACTGCCCGCATTTCCACTTGGGTAATTCCATTAGGTATACATACTACCATCCTCAGTGTGGGATTGAAAAATTTCCTCTTTAATTCAGGTATATTTTTTATAAACCAGCTGATCATTTTTTCCGAGGCATCAAAATCCGCAATAACCCCGTCTTTAAGAGGCCGTACTGTTTTGATGTTCTCGTGGGTCTTACCCTGCATTAAATTAGCTTCATTACCAACAGCTATAATCGTGCCTGTCCTGACATCTTTTGCGACAATAGAAGGGCTATCCACTACAATTTTCCCATCACAAATTATCAAAGTATTAGCTGTTCCTAAATCCACAGCTATTTCCATTGTCATAAAATCAAATAAGCCCATAAGTAGATGTGTTTTTAATCTCTAAGGGGTTAATTCCCAAAAGATTTTTTTTTCGAAAATGATAAAAATTCAGATTAATACCTCGGCGGCTGTGCTCCGAGGTTATTTATTAACGTTACTTCTTTCATATCGGGCAAAGATCAAAAATTGATTGTAGAGGCTAAAGTATATTCAGTGCCTGAATTGGTTTAAACTGAATAAATCGTACTTTTATGTCCTTGAAAAATAAAGCTAGGACATGTGAATATTGAAAAATTTGTTTCCTATTTTAATAAGGCTGTTTTATTTCAGCATAACCTTGCTACGATAAAAATATCGGCAACTGACCTCTTTAAGAATAATCTCCCTTCTTTATCAATCGAAAAATCATTTTCATACCTGTTTATCGTTACAGGTATTGGGAAAATTAATGTCAATTTCAAGCAATATGATTTACATTCTGGAAGCGTAGTTTTTTTATTCCCTTCGCACTTATGGCAGATACAAAACATTTCCGAAGATTTTAAAGCCTATTTTTTGGTCGCAAAAAAAAGTTTTCTCGATCAGATTCCTTTATTCCACAAAAATCACAAACATGTATTTTACGGTGTTTTACTCTATAATAATCCTATCGCACATATTGAGAAAGCAGATTTAAAAGCACTAATTAACAATATCAAAAACACCAAAAAAAGGACTCTTCAAAGTGGTCATACTTCCCATATACAGGTTGTAGAGAATGCTCTGGCTGGATTTATGCTAGATCTTGACCATGTGATTACTAATATAGAAGGAAATAAAAAGCAAGGCGAAGCAACCATTCGACAAGAATTAATATTAAAGAAATTTTTAGATCTACTTACCCAGTATTACAAATCAAAACACCTGATTTCTTTTTATGCAGAAAAATTAAATATAACGTCCCACTATTTATCACTAATTGTTAAAAACCGTACTGGTCAGACCGCTAATTTATTTATAAATGAAATATTATTTAGTGAGGCCAAAGTACTTCTTCATCAAAAAGACCTCCCTATTTTAGAAGTAGCAGAAAAATTGCATTTTTCAGATCAGTCATCTTTTGGAAAGTTTTTCAAAAGGAAGTCAGGATTCTCTCCATCGGAATTCCAAAAAAACCTATAGACATTAGTGTCTGAATAGTTCTGTCGCACCTGTTTATTAAAATTCAAGACAATTAAGTAACAAATCGATAATGCCCCATGATCCTGAATTATTAGCAATGCAATGTCAAATGTGCCTGAAGTGATTTAGGTTATTGGACACAATACAGTGGAAGCATTGCGAAATTTAGCCCTGGGTGCAATTTTTGATATCATCTTCCTTTATTTAGATGTTTTATAATGATTCTCTCCCTGTCAAATTATTTCTATTTTTGTAGGCTGCATTGTAATAAATAATATTGATATAAATTATGGTTTTTTTTAAACAAATTCATTTTTTTTTGAATAAAACTTAAATATAAAAGCACTAAATTTTGGTAGTCTTCCTTTTTTCTTTTCACTTAGTTTTTAATTAAAAGATTGCCTAAAATTTTAAAGGCGACAAATTTGTCTTTTTCTTGAAGAGAGTGTTAGATGATTTTAAATGTCCAAAACCTAATTGATATTCAATTTCAATTACCGTGAGTTGAGTAGTTGATAGTTTTTCTTTTGTTTTTTCTATTAGTTTATTATGAATATTCTGTTGTGTATTTTGTACGGTAAGGACTCTAAGTAAACTACCTAAATAGCTTTGCGATACGTTTAGTTTTTCTGCAATGCCCAGCACTGATGGCAAACTTTTCTGATATCAAACCCATCATTGTTGAAATAATATGCTAATAATTTTTCAAGTTGTTGTAAAATTCGATGATTGATTTTCTCTCATTATAGATTGAGGGTTATAAACCTTTCACCATAAATCAGCAAATTTTCGATATGCGTAATGATTATTTGCTTACTGAATTTGTCAATATTTGTACCAAACTCCTGCTGAATATTTTTGACGATACCATTCAGAATAATTTGTTCTTCTTCCGAATAAATAGGGTTTCATTGGCTGAATAATTAAAAAAAAATATTTGTTTTATGGATTTTGCCAATGGTGTATATAAAAGAAAATCGGGATGGATGAGCAATACCCAACCAGATTGTTTTAATTCATAGTCATTGAGTCATCCAAATATAAAGCTTAAGAAAAGCTGTGGTTAGTTGCGTCTGTAATTAAGTTATATGCTTTTCTTATTAGTCATAATTGAAGAAAGGTCTTTTCGTTGAAAACCCAATAATCTCTATAAAATTTAAGGGTTATTAAGGTAAGTGACCTTTAAAAGGACGCGCCCTATCCTTGTATTTGCGGGAATGGAATATTTTTCTTTCATGGAATCATTTGATTTGTTTCACACATTCTGCAAAATCTTATCTCCCATTTAGTAGTTCGTTCCAAAATCTCTGAAGATTTGTTCCCCATCCTTAAAATCATTCTTCTACTTAAGTAGCGGTTAATTAAAAATCCTCTCTATAAATTGCATTACGGAGGTGGGCTTTCTATTCAATAATTTTGACAATGTATCATCTTCTTTCTCCATTGTTTTTTGTTCTAGAGCAGTACTCCACATCGTAAACATATCAATGTATATTTCCGGTACGCCTGCTTCTTTAAGAATAGCTTTAAAATCATTTATTTCAGGGGATTTGTAGTCAATTTTTTTGTCCAACGCATCGGAGATATATTGAGCTATGGAATTAAAACCAACAGATTCCGTATTGGTCAATGTATAAGTTTTGTTTTCGTGCCCATTTGCCATTAAAATGTTGGCAGCAGCTTCAGCAAGTTCTTCCCGAAGGCTCCAGCTTGCTTTTCCTTCCCCTGCAGGAAATAGAATAGTTCCCGTTTCAGAAACTTTATCACCTATAAATGCAAGTATCATTTCAGCATATATGGCATTTTGCAGAATTGTATAGAATACTCCACTTTCTTTCAAATACTTCTCGGTTTCCAAGTGAGAATTTTGAAAATCTGATATAGCCGAATTTTCAAACCCTGAATTTCTCACAAAGGATGTATATATAATATGGTTCACCTTTGTATCCTTTGCTGCCTTTATCGCATTTTTGTGCTGTTTTGTGCGGTTTTCAATAGCTTCTCTATTGTTGCTGGAAACCAATAATAATCTATCAACACCCTGAAATGCTTTTACCATTGAGTCATAGTCGTTATAATCGCCTACCTTAATTTTTATTCCTTTTTCTTCTAGATGTAATGCATTGGTAGCACTTCTAACCAAAACAGAAATTTCTGAAGGATTTACACCCTTTTTTAATAAATGGTCGACCGTTTTTGAACCGAATTGACCCGTTGCACCTGTTACTAAAATCATATTTTACTTATTTAATAATTATTTTTTATTGTTTGAAGTGTTGTATGGCTCACGTATGAAGCCATTAGAATCGCAAGAAAAACAGCTCCTGCGATAACCTTACTTGCAGGGTCGCCCACTACATAATGGGCTATGGAAGCCGATATAAACATTATTGCGAAACCAATGTATGCCGTCTCTTTTAATAATCGGACAGGCAGCCAAATTAAGACTGCCCCTATAATTTTTGCAAATCCTAACTCAATCCTGAAATAATCAGGAAACCCTAAATGTGCCATCGAGACTTTCACTTCAGGCGTCGTAAGGGTCTCGAATGCAATGAATAGCATCATTACAGAAATAATTCCCGTTGTAATGTAGTATATAAATGTTTTCTTTTTCATTCTATATATTTTAAAATTAACTACTGCAAAGTTATGTATATTTACTACCTAAATCATAGTTGTTACCTCCAAGTAAGTAGTTACCTGAAGGTAATCAAAATAAATACGAAGAATATATGAATCAAAAAGAAGAGGTTTGCAAACAGAAAATGAGGGTAACCCGAGATGCACTAGTGGTAATACAAGGCAAATGGCGATTGCCCATAATAATTGCACTTACATTTGGTGATAAACGCTTTGGTGAAATTAAAAAGGATATTATGGATATATCGCCCAAAATGCTCTCTCAAGAGCTTAAGGCATTGGAAATGAACAAGATTATCAAGCGTACACTATACGACAGCATGCCCGTAAGTGTAGTATATTCCTTAACCCCATTGGGAGAATCAATGCAAAAAATGTTAGATGAGCTATTAGATTGGGGTATTTATTTCAGAAAGGAAATTATAGGGAAATAGAAATTATTCAATGAATGAAAAACTAAAATTAATCTGTTAACGTATTGCGATTTATCATTATAAGCCAGTCATTTTCTGTGCTGCTTCGGGATACCTTGCCCCTTGAATTGTTATTTTTGAAGCAGTTAGGTTAATTTTTTTTAAATCCTCCATAGTTAGTTCAACATTAACAGCACCGATATTTTCTTCTAAGCGATGCAGTTTTGTAGTCCCTGGAATTGGCACTATCCACGGCTTCTGAGCTATCAACCAAGCTAAAGCAATTTGGGCTGGTGTTGCATTTTTTTCTTCGGCAACTTTTTCTAATAAAACGACCAAGGCCTGATTTGCTTTTCTTGCTTCAGGGGTAAAACGAGGAATTGTGCTACGAAAGTCATTCTCTTCTAATTTGGTATTCTCATTCATTTTACCTGTCAAAAAGCCTTTTCCTAATGGACTAAATGGCACGAAACCAATTCCCAATTCTTCTAAGGTTGGGATTATTTGTTTTTCAGGTTCTCGTGTCCACAAAGAATATTCGCTTTGTAAAGCCGTTACAGGTTGCACAGCGTGTGCTTTGCGAATAGTATTTTCACCTGCTTCAGACATACCAAAGTGTTTTACTTTTCCTTCTGCTATTAAATCTTTTACAGATCCTGCAACATCTTCAATCGGAACTTTAGGGTCAACACGATGTTGATAAAATAAATCGATTGCATCTACTTTTAATCTTTTTAGTGATGCTTCCGCAACTGCTTTTATATGTTCTGGTCGGCTGTTTAGCATAGTCCATCTCTTGGTATCGTTTGGCGCAGGGGAAAAACCAAATTTGGTGGCAATTACTATTTTGTTTTTAAATGGCTGTAATGCTTCTCCTAACAATTCTTCATTAATAAGAGGTCCATAATATTCGGCTGTATCAAAAAATGTAATACCACGTTCAACCGCATCACGCAACAATTTAATCATATCTTGTTTTTCCGGTATTAAACCATAAGACCAACTCATTCCCATACAACCCAAACCTAATGTGGACACTTCCAATCCGCTATTTCCTAATTCTCTTGTTTTCATATATTTATATTTTTTTTTAATTAATAAAAAGACTTGTCATAATTGGTTTTCTCTTAGTCTTGTATATTTGACATTATAACTATTACTTGTCTTTTTAATTAACCTTTTGAAGATCCTTTTTAAATTGGATTGTCCACTCCCTCATTTGGTCAAGAAGAGGTTTCAATGTTAAACCTTCCTTGGTTAAACTATACTCAACTGTAATTGGAACTGTATTAAAAGTTTCACGACTTACAATTCCGATTGCTTTTAAATCTTTTAATTCCTTTATCAGCATTTTGGGCGAAATACCTTCCACTTCTCTTTCTAATTCTTTAAATCTTTTTTTACCGAAATATAATTTTGTAAGAATTTGAAGTTTCCATTTTCCACCCAAAACTTGCATAATAAAGTGTAAATCTGTCAAATCAACTATACAGTTATTATTTTTCATATTTTTATATTTAAAACATTTATAAACAAAAAACTATACTTTTGTATATTAATATACTTTATTGTAACTACTTGCTAAAGTAAAGTATTGATTTTACATTTGCAAAGCAATACTTAAAATAAAGAAAATGGAAGGAAGTGGAAATACAGTTTTGATAACTGGTGGAAGTGCCGGAATAGGTTTAGCACTTGCGGAAACCTTTTTAAGTGAAAGAAATGACGTAATTATTTGTGGCAGAACTAAATCTACTCTTGATAAAGTACAAGAGCGTTTACCAAAAATAAACACAATTATCGCAGATGTTTCAACTAAAGTGGGTCGTGAATCATTAACCACTGAAATTACCAATCGTTTTCCCAAATTAAATATACTAGTAAACAATGCTGGTATGTATAGTATTAAAGATTTTAAGGAATCGAATTATATTTCTAATTTGGAAGCTCAATTAGCCACAAACTTGGTGGCTCCAATGGCTTTAATTCAACAATTGTTGAATATTTTAGAGAAGAATTCTGAAGCTATTGTTGTAAATATTACATCAGGATATGTGTATATCCCTTCGGCACAATCTTCTGCTTATAGTGCTTCTAAAAGTGGGTTAAGGGCAATTACACAAGGTTTACGATTCAAATTACGCAACTCAAATGTACGAGTAGTGGAAGTGATACCACCTGCTGTAGATACCCAAATGAATAGAGGTAAAAATATAGCTTTGATGTCATCAGAACTATTTGCACAAAAGGTTTTTAAAGGATTGGTAAATGGTCAAGATGAAATTGTCGTAGGAGTATCTAAAGTCGCTAAACTTTTGTCAAGATTAGCTCCCAAGTTTGGTTTCAATAAGATGAATAGGGATGAAGGAAAACAAAGGAAAAGATAAAATTGAATTTCGATAATAAAACCTAAATACTTAATTATAAGGTCAGTAATTTTAATGAGCTCTTTTCGGCTGTCATATGCACATTTTGTAGAGTAATATTTAAATCTATTAATTAAAACTCCACCTAAATTCCAAAGGACTCATTTCAATTTTATTCTTGAATAATTTGCTAAAAGATTATGAATGTTCAAAACCTAATTCTTAGGTAATTTCTGAAACGGAAAGATTTGTCGTTGATAATTTTTCTTTGGGCTTTTATTATGATAGCAGTCTGAATATATTGTTGTGCGCTCAGTCCTGTTAATGAGCTCAGCTTATCGCTTAAATAACGTTGCGATAGCTTTAATTCTGTGCTGATATATATATCACGGACGAAACACCGAGTTCATTCTTTTCCTATAATTCTTTTTCTATGCTCAAAACCCCAATCCGCCAATACTTCTGTGAGTTTTTTTAAAGTCGCTCCATATTCTGTAATTGCATATTCAACTGTTATAGGTTGGGTATTTTGTACAGTTCTAGTTATCAATTGATTTATTTCTAATTCTTTCAGTTCCCGACTCAGCACTTTGCCTGATATTCCAGTTACTTTATTTAGCAAATCGCTGTACCGCATTTTCCTGATTTCCTATTCTATTATGGTTATGGGCGATGATGAAAGCGGGAATGAAAATCTTAAAGAAACATCGATTCCTGCACTGGTAGAAGACCAAAAAGAGTATGATTCCAAACTGGATGCAATTAATGATTTAAAGGAAGTGCGCGAGACCAACGCACCAAGCATATACGATGAAAAGTTAATTGATTCGGATGGTTTTTACGATACAGATCTACCCGAACGTGAAAAGGAACGTATAGTGGATAGTATCTACTCCACAGAGAAAATTAAGTATTCAAAAAAAAGTTATCAGAATATTGGTGTTAAAAAAGCTGTTACCAAAGTTGTAAAAGTAGTTGACTCTGCAGCAATAGAAACAGAACAAAAAATTGCAATAAAGGAAATGGGATTAGAACACCAGTTGTTCTTTGCTTCCGATCCTAAGGAAAGTGATATTTCGGTTGTCCATATAACAAATGCAGTAATCTATGCTATAGTGGATGGCGACCAAGTGGTCAAGGCCAATTCGCGTTTGCGGATGCGCCTGACTACAGCGGCAAATATCAATAAACAACACATTCCAAAGAATACTCCAGTTTATGGTTTTATCAGTTTTCAGCCCAATCGTGCCTTGATTACTATCGAAAATATCCAAAACCATAGCACCAGTTTAAAAGCTTTTGACCTCCAAGATGGCAGCGAGGGGATATATGTGGAGAACAACTTTCGTGCAGAAATCACAAGCGAAGTTCTCGATGATATTATTGGTGATGTCAATATTCCAAGTGTTCCTCAAGTCGGAGGAATCACGAAAATCCTCAAACGAAATAACCGGAATGTAAAAGTTACCGTGCTTAACAATTATAAACTCATTTTAAAACCGCAATTATGAATCGATTAATCTTTATATCAGTTATCACTTTGCTTTCCGCTTTCTCGAAAGCTAACGCACAAACAACACAGGTATTTGACACTATTTATGCCAACGATACAAAAAACGTTGCCTTGTTCTTCCCCGAACCTATTCGACAAGGCATAACTGGTTCAGATAATTTTGTCTTCACCTATAACAGGGAAAAAGAACAGCATTTAGGACTTTTACAGGCAAAGCCTGGAAAGGAAAGCAATCTGTTGGTCGTCAATAGGGATGGTTCGCTCTTCTCCTATATTATAAAATATAGGGAGCGGTTATCAAAGCTCAATTATTTTATCCCGATGACAAATAGTATTGGGAATGAAAGGCCGATAGCGAATGATTCAATAAAAGTTATCGATTCTGAAGCCGGCCCAACAAGAAAACATCAGTATTATGAAAGTTTTTGCTCTTATCTTCTGGATAGAAAGCAACGTATTGGTAACCTCAAAAAGCGAATGGAAGGGATTGTTTTGAGTGTTGACAATATTGTTTTCGATAAAGATGAACTCTATTTTATAGTCCAAATAAAGAACAATTCCAGCTTAGATTATGATTTGAATTTCTTGAACTTCTCCATTGAAACGAGGCAGAAAGGGAAAAAGAAATCATTGCAGAAATTGTATCAAGAACCGCTGTTCCTATATAATGTACCTTCCAGAATTACGAAAAGTGAAACGGTGAGAATGGTGTATGTTCTGCCTAAATTTTCATTGTCCAATGAACGTAGGGCTGTTTTGGAGCTGAACGAAAAGAGCGGTGAGCGAAACTTAAAATTGAAAATATCGCATAGATATATCAATAACCCAAATTAACTTTATTATGAAAAGAATAGCCATTTATTGCGTTATTTTCTTATTTCTAGCCTGTGAAAAGAAACAAAACCTTACGCCAAGTGAAATTTCAAAAATCGTGGTGGAAAGTTTCTATAATAAAGAGAATGAAATCTTAAAAAAACACACTACCACAGAAGGCTATTATGGTCTTATATCGATACAGGATTTGATAGCAGTTGGCAAATATGGGTATTCCAACTTTAAGGTGCTGGAAGAAACTAACGATGATAATACAGCATGGGTTAGGTTCACGACCTCTTATGAAGAAAATCCTGAATTATTTAAACTTCTGAAAGTGGATGGTCAATGGAAGGTTACCCAACAAGGGACTAGGGAAAAAGGACCGTTTTAAAATAAAATTTTAGTTGCTGGGGGCAATTTGCTTGCACTAGAAAAAAGAATACCTACTCCCGCCCCCCTATATCTTCCAGTCTTTTTAATCTGATTTTAAGCCTATTACAATTTTATTACATACGCATGATATCTTCCCGATAAATTCGATTAATTGATTTATATACCATAGTGTATTAATTATTCTTCTAGTTTTAGCATGCAACGACGGTTAATCATTGAATGAGATTTAAAGAGGAGTTTAAAGAGCTATTTGATTTTACCTTATATAAAAACTATTATGAACTAGCTCTTTGCTGCCTATTATCTTTCATAGCTATAATAATCACGTGATCATTTTTAAAAATGTAGAATACCGTGGTATTTTTGTGGATAACTGCCCTTCTTAAAAACTTTTGATGTTCTGACTCCGGGTATAGCGATGGAAAATTTGATACCGTTTTTTCAAACTTCTTTAGTAGCCTTTCGAATCTATCAACCTCCTTATTTGTGAATTTTACAGTCAGGTAGTGTTTAATCGCCAGGGCATTTTGCAGTGATCTTCTGGTCCATTCTACCGGATATTTATTATCCATTGGTTAGATCGTTCCAGAATTTATCGGAAGTCATCGTTGCACCTTGCTCGTAATCGGTAATCCCTGTTAGAATATTTTGTCTGTCTTTTTCAGTAAGCTCCTCCCACCAGTCCGAGGTTTTTCCTTCGCTTGATAGTCTAACAGAATTCAATAATGTTAACAGGGAATCGTCAGTTAACGATTGTACCCATCCCACCAGTTCTTCTCTGGTATTTTTCAGTTCTGTTGTATTCATACTTTCGTTTTAAGTAAAGTTACAAAACCATTCATTACAGTTCCATTGCAGATATATCAATATAATTATTTTCTGCTGTTGATGAAAAACGTTCAAAGATTCTTATATCTCTTTTGAAAAATCAATTAAAAATTGATTGGACGTCACTATATATCTTTTCAAAATTAACTTCTAAATCCGTTTGAGAAAACTGCTTAGTTTCATTAGATAGTTGCCTCTTAATTTTTGATAGTTTGAATTGCACTTTCTTATCCTTACCATCCGTATAGGTAATAAATTCACCCTGCTTTAATCTAAAAAATACATCAGCCCTAATTTTAGAATTTCCTTTTCGCCGGTCGTTATACGTGTGTCAAAATCCAGATTATGTCCTCGACTGATACTTTTGGTTGGGTCTTTGATAATTTCAAAAAAACGTTCGTAATATTTAGCGGTGTCTGGGTCGTTTACTTTTCCGAAAAACTGATAGGAAAGATTGCTCAATATTGCCTTGCTTGCCTTATCACCATACATCATATCATTTTGTATTTTATCCTGCATCACGTAAATGGTCGAAATATTATAACTACGCAGCGTTGCCGGAATTCGGTGCATATTCAATAATCGGATTGTAGGCGCTTCTTCCATCAGCAAAAATGAGGGTTTTGAATTACGCACGCTCATTTGTTTTGTTATGCTATGAATAATAGTTGCGATTACCGGAGAATAGGATGTTTCAAATTTGGGATTGTTCACGACTGAAATTACGCAGGGATTTTCAGGGTTATTTATATTAAGCGGCACTTCATCTGCGGACAAGGCCATAAAAATGCGTTGTGTACTGATTCGTTTCAGTGCATTTGCCAAGGTGCTTTTCACACCAGCGGTTTGCCGTTCTGAATCCTTACCGCTTATGAAAGCATCTGCCATTGCACGTGAAGTCGTATTTGTTTCTAAAAACTGAATAAGACTGTCCGTGTCAAGATATTGATAAATGGCAATCAAATGAGGAAGGGTACAGAATTTTGGATAAGACGTTTTAAGCTTCCAGATTAGTCCACCGATCAATCCTTCCGCAGCATCATTGAAAAATTTGGTAGTTCCGGTCGTTCCAGATTCCCTTTGCTCCAATAAGTTCTCAATCAATACCCGAGAAACCTCGTTGACACTTTCCTCGTTCTCCAAATAGCGAGGGGCAATAGGATTTACCCGATGGAAGATTTTGTCAAAGGAAATAACCTTAAACGGGATATCACTATCCTTGAAAAGTGGGTACGCCATTTCGGTCAGTTCAAAATCCTTGTAATCGTGGATAATTCCACAGAAGTTCTCTTTCCGGAAATGTCTTAAGAAGCCATAAACCACGCTTTCGGTCTTACCACTTCCGTTTTATGTAGAAAAACATACATGCCTATGTTAATTAATATGAGAGGGCAAACCAGATAGAGAGAAATCAGAATCAGTCGGTTTTCCTCATTCAAATAGAACACCATCGCACCAAGCACGAGAAAATTAATGATGAATGCATACCTACTTACCCGAAATATCGCATAAAAAACAATACTGGCCAGACCAATAATTGAAAGTGTCGTTATGAGATTGTTTATCTGCATAATTGTTAGATTCCTATGGAACTTGATTTAATCGCTATTTCAGCACCACGCCTTAACCGTTTAAGAACTCGAAGTGCGATTTGTGTTTGACTAACTGGAATATTTGGCACTATCGGCAGTCCTGTTTTTGCTATCATTTTGAAAGCCAATGCTTTTTCATTAGCTGGCAATTTCATCAAGGCAGCGAAATAGAGGTTGGGATTCTTTACAAAATCCTTTCGGGCTTTGTAGGTCTCGGCAAAGTTTCGTTTATAGCCAAAAGTCTTATCAAAAGTTTTTTCTGAATTCTTAAAGAATTCATCTCGGTCAAATCCTCGTTTTACGGTTTGCCCATTCAACTTCACGTCGGATGCTTTGTATTTGCTTCC
The DNA here is from genome assembly GCA_963974735.1 of uncultured Flavobacteriaceae bacterium. GTDB lineage: Bacteria > Bacteroidota > Bacteroidia > Flavobacteriales > Flavobacteriaceae > Leeuwenhoekiella. The sequence goes on from CAXBEL010000091.1 coordinate 14,843, forward strand.
TGGCGATAAGCTGAATCTGTTGGACGCATCCTTACGGCTCACGATAATATGGATATGGCTCTGGTTTCCATCTTTTCGCATTCCCTGGACAATCCGTTTTCCATTTTGCTGGTGGGGCGCTTGGCGTTCCAATTTTGCTATTTCCTTTTTCATCCTTTTAATATTCCCTTCATTTCGTCCTTCCTGAACGTTTCGGATTTCGGTTTTGAGTTGAAGAATTTTGGTGGCGTACGGTTGGTTCTCTTTTACCTGAAAATCTGTTCCCTTGAAGGTGCGTTGATGCTCTATTTTTGCATAGTACTTTATATCATCGATGTTAACCGGGCGCCCTTTGATTTCCCTATTGAATGAAGCCACATATTCTTTCATCAGCTCACGAGTATATTTTTTTAAATCTTCGCTACTGTTCTGAAGTTTTTGCAATTCATATTTTGAAGGACTAACGGTAATTGAATAGAATCTTGGTTCGTGTTTTTCCAATTTTGCGGTATTCCCATCGATTTCCTTAATGACTTCCTCAGCAGAAATCTCATCGCCGTATTGATTGAAAAAATATTCCATATCCTGTTGTTCCAGACCTTGATTTTCTTTCTCTAAATAGCCAACAAAATCTGCCGAACTTTTGGAAAAATTACCGCCCATTTTTTGAGGTGTTATTGTGATGTACATAGCTGAAAAAATTATAGTTCATTCTTAATGTTTCGCCTTTCGCGAAAGCGTACTTCTTTCTTTTCTTCGGCATATTTCTTTTCAACTATCAATGGTTTTTTGTTGGGTTCTTCCATCACAAAAAGGGATTGCAACATTGCGACCGTAGGCTTGGTTTGGGTCTTTTCGACATCACGCATTATGGCGATTACAGCGTTGATTCTTTTGAGCAATTTAGTCTCGATAGTACGTCCGCTTGGGCCTAATTTTTCCTTTGGGGAAATCTCATTATATAGGAAAAAATCAAGGATATTTTCCATCGCTTCGGTGTGCGTTTTAAAGTGCATTTTGGAAAATTCCTGAAACCGCTTGGCCGTTTTTCGTTTGAACCTGATAGTGATGAATGAATCCATTTCCTTTCGCTTTTTTTAAAGATTTGA
>CAXBEL010000092.1:0-15921 GCA_963974735.1 uncultured Flavobacteriaceae bacterium
GGTTAGATTACTTTGATAGACATGTGTTGTTTCTATACCATCGTCATTAGTTACTAAAATTTTCATAGACAATTATTAAATTATTTGAGTTTAATAAGTTAATAAAAATCAGTCTTTTATAATAAATTAAAAAGCATAAATTATTTTTAAATATATAATATTATTAATTTTAAGAAAGACAATTAACAACTTATGAAAAAGGCTATACTTATACATAATCCTTCTGCCGGTAATGGAAAGCACACCAAAGCCGAACTTCTAAATATCATTCAAAAAGCAGATTATAAAGTTGATTACATATCGACAGATGAGGAAAATTGGCAAAATCTCCCCGAGAATAACTCAGATATTATTTTTGTTGCAGGAGGTGATGGAACGGTAAGAAAAGTTGCAGATGTTTTATTGAAAAAAGAAATTCATCTGGATGTACCTATGTTTCTATTGCCTTTAGGTACCGCAAACAATATAGCCAAAACGCTTAATATTGATATTTCCAAACTGAGGGAAATACCCCAAAGTTTGACATATAAAAAATTTGATTATGGGAAAATTAGTGGTGTTGAAGAAAATACATTTTTCATCGAAAGTGTTGGGGCAGGAATTTTTCCTGAACTTATTTATACGATGAAAAAAAATACTATATCGGATGAAAAACCAGCAGACAAGTTAAAACGAACACAAAAAACACTGCATAAAATAGTTGATGAATTTAAAGCGCAGAACGCCACTTTAAATATCAATGGAGATACGATTAATGGATCTTTTTTATTAATTGAAGTGATGAATATAAAATCCATTGGTCCCACACTTAATATAGCCCCTTCCGCTAAAGTTGATGATGGTTATTTTGATTTAGTTTTGATTAGAGAAGAGGGTAGGGATTTATTGTTAAAATATTTAAATGACCTATTAGAGGCAAAACTTTCTTCAGAAATATTAAGAAATTTTGCTGAAATTATAGCTGTTAAAAATTTGAGTATACAATGGGAAGGTGATAAAATTCATGTTGATGACAATCTGCTTACAGAATATAACGGAAATCCTATAATGTTGGAAATGACCACTAAACCATTTAAAATATATTAGGTTATAAAAGTTCATTCGCATAAATTCTACGACCGAAGTGCCTTTCTGGGATAATTAATTATATTTAGCAGATAATATAAGACACATCCTTAATGAGCAACATTTCTATTAGTTCGACTAAACCGCAGTTATCTTTTTGGCAAATATGGAATATGAGCTTTGGATTTTTAGGAATCCAGTTTGGTTTTGCATTACAAAATGCAAATGTTAGTCGGATTTTTGAAACTCTTGGAGCTTCGCAGGATGAATTGCCCATTTTGTGGCTCGCTGCTCCTGTTACCGGTCTTTTAATTCAGCCCATTATAGGTTATTATAGCGATAGAACCTGGCATCTCAAATGGGGACGTCGTAGACCTTTCTTTGCTCTGGGCGCGGTATTAGCCACTATTGCTTTAATTATGATGCCCAACTCTTCTGCTTTATGGATGGCAGTGATTATGTTGTGGCTTATGGATGCCTCAATTAATGTTAGTATGGAGCCATTTAGGGCTTTTGTGGGTGATATGTTACCTAACGAGCAGCGTACGAGTGGTTTTGCTATGCAGAGTTTCTTTATTGGTGTAGGAGCCGTGGTTGCATCTGCCTTACCTTATATTTTTACTAATTGGTTTGATGTAAGCAATGTTGCTGGTGAGAATACAATTCCAGATTCAGTAAAATGGTCTTTTTACACTGGAGGTATAGCTTATTTCTGCGCGGTTATGTGGACGGTTTTTAATACTACAGAATATCCACCAGATGATATAGAACAGCTTAAAAAAGAAAATGCTCAAGTAGGTATTTTTGCAGGGTTGGCAGAATCCTTTATGGGTATATTTAAAATGCCAAAAACAATGGTTCAATTATCATTTGTTCAGTTTTTTTCGTGGTTTGCACTCTTTGCTTTATGGATATATTCTACGTCTGCTGTGACTAATCATATTTATGGAACTTCAGATACAACTACTGCTGCTTATAATGAAGGTGCAGATTGGGTAGGTATGTGCTTTGCAGTCTATAATGGCGTTGCTGCTCTTGTAGCTTTTCTTCTGCCTGTAGTTGCAAAAAAAATCAGCCGTAAAAAAACTCATATGCTCGCATTATTTTGTGGCGCCTTAGGTTTGTTTTCTGTTTATTTTATTTCTGATCCTAATCTCCTTTTATTATCAATGGTAGGTGTAGGGATTGCTTGGGCAAGTATTCTTTCTATGCCTTATGCTATGTTATCAAGTATTTTACCAGCAAATAAAATGGGTTATTATATGGGTGTTTTCAATTTTTTTATAGTGATACCTCAGATTGTCGCCGCAGGAATTCTTGGATTTATACTTAAAACCTTCTTTGATAATTTAGCAATAAACGCTTTAATAATTGGTGGTGTTTCTATGATACTAGCTGGTTTATTAAGTTTAAAGGTCGATGACCATGATATTGCGGTTTCTTCGGCTGAAGTAAAATAGTTTTTCACTTCTTCTCTTTTTATCGTGTAATGTTATTTTTACAATTCAGTATTTAATTTCTACAGTTGGGTAACTGGTAATTTTTACTGTGAGATTATCTATTCATCTTTGAGTCATTAATCAAAAAATGAATCATTATGAATCAAGTAATAGTCTGGCTGGTCCTTTTCTTTACAGGATTATTTGCTGCATCTTCACAAAACACGATTAACATTGAAATGTATAATTTGGATAACAATGAAGGAACAATCCAAATAGGCCTTTATGATTCTGAAGGGAATTTTTTAAATAAAACCTTTCGCTCACTTGAAGCTGAAATTGTGAATCAAAAATCTTCTGCAACATTTCAAGATGTACCAGATGGGATTTATGCCATTTCATTGTACCACGACGAGGACAATGACAAAGAACTTGATAAGTTCTTGAATACAATCCCTACCGAAGATTATGGAACTTCTAACAATGCCCCTGCACGTTTTGGCCCACCAAAATGGAAGGATGCAAAATTCGAAGTAAAAAATGGAGAAACCATAACTCAAAAAATCAGTTTATAACAAAATCATAACCAATGAAAACACTGCTTATAATTTTTAGTTTTATTGTTACATCTTCTTTAATGGCGCAAACCCCTTATGAAAAAGGGATGCTAAAGGCAATGGAGATTTATGGATCTGGTAATGTAGATGAAGCTGCTAACTTGTTTGAGCGAATAGGTAATGCCGAGCAGGATAAATGGCTTCCTTATTATTATGTTGCACAAATAAACATAAATAAAAGTTGGACTCTTAAGGATGAGGCTGTTTTAAAAGCACAACTGGATAAAGCCCAGGAATATGTAAACTTAGCCAAGACATTCTCTAAGAATAATCCGGAAATTATGATCTTGCAGGCACATGTTTATACAGTTTGGTTGGCTTACGATGGTCAACGATACGGTATGAAATATGCACCTCTTGTCGCAGAAATTTATAATAAAGCTATAGCAATTGCTCCAGATAATCCACGAGTGGTTTTAAATAAAGCTGAGTGGGATATGGGATCTGCAAGATATTTTGGAGAAGATATCAAACCATATTGCAAAGACATAGAGCGCTCCTTAGAACTTTTTGCTAACTTCGATAATGAAGATCCTTTTTATCCTAAATGGGGGAAAGAACGTGCTGAGGAGGTGCTAAAAACGTGTAATGAGTAATGATTTATAGATTTCTTAAAGAGCTGGGAAATTCAATTATAGTGGGTACCGCCATTTTTATGGTGTTCATACTTATATATTTTTTTCAAGGTGCAAATATTGGCTTCAATGAAGCGCTGTTGATGGATTATGTGGAGAATCTTATTTATTCAATTATTCTCTATATTGTAAATATGTATGTTTTTAGGTATTTCTACTGTAAATATAAAGGAGAATTATATACCTCAAATCATCTGGTACCAGCTATTGCTACAGGAATTGTTACTACAGTTATTGGCATCTTCGTTGCGCGCTTAATACATCTTACTATTTTTTATGATAAGTCTTTTAGTGATTTTATTGCCGAAGAAGAGATAGGTTACTACTGGGTATCATTTATAATAGCGATGGTGGTTACAGCCATTTTTTATGCCTTTTTTTATTACCGGTATAAAAAAGAGCGTCAGGTAAAAGAACAGAAAATAATTGCAGGTACAGCTTCCGCTCAATTTGATGCTTTAAAAAATCAGTTGGATCCTCATTTTTTATTCAATAGTCTAAATGTACTTACCAGTCTTATTGAGGAAAATCCAGATCACGCTCAAAAATTTACCACATCGCTTTCTAAAGTTTATCGTTATGTGCTGGAGCAGAAAAATAAAGAACTGGTAACTGTAGATGAAGAATTTGCGTTTGCAAAAACTTATATGAATTTGATTAAAATGCGCTATGAAGACAGTATTGTGTTCTCCATACCAGAAAAATCTTCTAATCCAGATGCAAAGGTAGTACCGTTGTCTTTGCAGTTATTACTGGAGAATGCGGTAAAACATAATAGAGTTACACCTAATGATAAATTAAAAATTGAAATTTTTGAAGAGAACAATTATCTGATTGTTCGTAATAATCTTCAAACTAAAGAGGTTATTAAAAAAAGTAGTGGGGTAGGATTACAAAACATCTATCAGCGGTATCAAATACTTACTAAAAGAAAAGTTTTGGTAGATAAAACAGCAGATTATTTTTCAGTCTCTCTGCCTATGCTGACTAAAATAACACAAGTTATGAGTGTATCAGAATCTTTTATAAGTGATAAAAAATATACTCGGGCAAAGGAGCATGTTGAAAAGCTGAAAGGCTTTTATGCCAATTTTGGCATGTATTTAATTGCTGTACCATTTTTTATTTATTTCAATATTGTGAGCACCCCTTTTCCCTGGGCTTTATTTCCCATAGGCGGTTGGGGTATGGGAGTAGCCTTTCACGCTGCAGAAGTCTTTAATTGGAATCCGTTGCTGGGGAAACAATGGGAAGAAAGAAAGATAAAAGAGCTAATGGATGAAGACAGACATTTATAATATTACAGTTCAGCCTGTATAATGTACAATCTGGTAACACAGAATTTTAAAGGCTGATCTATCAATCTACATTTGTAGGGTAAAATTATAAACCTTTAACTTTAATACGATGGACGATTTTAATAAAGAAAATAGATATCTGCGGGCAAAAGAACGCGTAACGCATATAAAGAGGTTTTATACTAATCTAATTAGTTATACAATTTTTGTGGGATTTCTAGCGGCGCTTAATTATTATACAAATGAACTTAGGTACCCTTGGTTTTTATGGGCAGCTTTTGGCTGGGGAATAGGAATTGTCTTTCAAGCAGCTAAAGCCTTTAATTGGAATCCCTTTACAAACAGGGATTGGGAAGAGCGCAAAATTAAGGAGTATATGGAAAAAGAAGAACAAAACAATCGCTCTATGGGGCGTTGGGAATAGCTAGAGCCATGAAAGAAAACGAATCTAAATACGAAAAAGCCATACAGCGAGTAGACCAGATTAAAGGGTGGTATTTTCATCTCTTTATTTTTATGGCGATTAATATTATCTATGCCCTTTTTAATTTTGGTGTTTTTGATGGAGGAAGAATAAGTGGATACATTCCGTGGTGGTCTTCTTTAACAATGCTTGTTGGATGGGGATTGGGACTTTTTGGTCATTGGACCTATGTTTTTAAAGGAGATTTCTACTTGGGAAAATTAAAAAAGTGGGAGGAACGAAAAATCAGGGAATACTTAGAAAGAGAGGAAAAAGAATCCAAAAAATTTACCCAAAACGATTAAACTATGAATGTACTTGTTGTAGAGGATGAAAAACCTTCGGCGCGACGTCTCTCAAGAATGCTTGATAAATTGGGGGTAAGCGTTAATGAAATGCTTCATTCTGTAGAAGAATCTATAGAATGGTTTAAAAACAATTCGCATCCCGATCTTATTTTTTTAGATATTCAGCTAAGTGATGGCTTGTCTTTTGAAATTTTTGATCACGTTAAGGTTAAAAGCGCTATTATCTTCACAACTGCTTTTGATGAGTATGCCCTTCAGGCCTTTAAATTGAATAGTATAGATTATCTGCTTAAACCTATAGATGAGGACGAGCTTGCTACTGCTATAAAAAAATATGAAGAAAGATTACCTAAAGAACAGAACGTTCAGTTAAATTTTGATGACATTAGAAAATTGCTTGGGGCTACACCGGTAGAGCGGGATTATAAAAAGAGATTTACCGTAAAAATTGGTCAACATTTAAAAATGATAAATGTAGATGAGATAGAATGTTTTTACAGTGAGAATAAAGGAACCTATGCACATAACATTGATGGTCGTGATTACCTGCTCGATACTACGCTGGAAATTCTTGAAAACGAATTGGAACCACAAACTTTCTTTAGAGTAAGTAGAAAATTCTATGTCAATATAAACTCAATTAAGGATATTATCTCGTATACCAATTCAAGATTGCAAATTAAATTGAATGCTCCTCTTGATCAAGAGATTATTGTGAGTCGTGAGCGGGTAAAAGATTTTAAAATCTGGCTAGAATAGGCAGATTAGCTCTCCATAACATTAATCTTAGTATCATTATATTTTTCAACTTTGTGCCCTATAGCAAGAAGTCTATTTAGATCCTCTTCATTAACAATGTTATTTTTTATATCAGTAATTATAAGATTCACTTGATCTACTATAAGTTTTTTATAATCTGAAGTGATGTAACTAGACCTTTCTAAAAAATATAACGAGTGCAACATTTTATTCAGCATAATTATATCCTGCTTACAGTAGGTTCTTAAAGGTGCATACACAAAATAAATCAACTCTGAAAATTGAATAGGGCGCAGGCTTATGATCGCTTCTTTTTTATCGTTATGTACAAGATTATAATCCTTTTTCTGCAGGCGTAAATTGAAGAGTTGCGTCATATAATCCAGACAGGTTATTGCAGTCCCTGGATCGTTAATACCCGGGCTCATTGCTTTAATTGCAATTTCATTTAATTGCTTAAAGCCTAAAATGTAATTGTTATCTACAATCTCACTGCTTGAAAAACCAAAGCAGGCCATTAGATTTTTCTGCTGCTCTTCATCCAGCTCTTTATTGCATTTTGCGACTGGCAGACCTTCTAATATGAAGGTCCCTTTTGTAATCAAAATGTCAAACTTAAGATCATCTTTTTCACATAGTTTTATTAGTGATGCTATAGCAATATTTTGCAAATATCCGGTTCTATCGATGGAGTAGGTATTCCAATCATCTGTATTGGGAAAATCATCGTTATACCCGGTATCATCTGTTTCTTTAATAAGTTTATTAAGTCTTGCCTGAGTTTTTAAATAGATACTTTTAATAATATTGTTTATCTGGATTGCTTCAGAAATGGCGTGAATAAAGTAAATGAAAAGTGCCAGAACGATCATCCCCATTAAAATACCTATCAGAACAGAAAAACCAGGCAGCTGATATTTGTCGTCTGTAGGTTTTATGCTTAATAGAATAAGAATGTTGTAGGTAAGGGTGGCAATGTAAAAACCTAGGACCAACTGGTGTCTTTTATTGGAAATCAGCCCTGGGAGAATTCTCGGTGAATAGTTATTTGAAGCCTGATTGAGCAGTATCATCACCATGGAAAAGCTAAAGACCATCAACGAAATGATTCCACCTACAAACGTACTGAGCAGCGTTCGAGCCGTATCTGCATTATTAATTACCAGATTGGGTGCATTTTCAATAAGGAATTTAGAAATTCCTCTTTCTTCTGCGTAAAGCATTATGAAGCCAAATGTCAAACCAAAAATAGCGAGAAGAGCAGGGTAGAAGGCAATTTTACCTGTAAGACTGTTCCAGATCATTTTAAATCTGGCTAAAACTATATCCATATCTGTAATTTCAATATTTTAAGATAAACCGCAGCTATGTTTGATAATTAATTAACACCTAATTGTTAGAAGAAGGAGGAATCTGACGGTTATCTATTTCTTCAAATTTATTTTCATTAAAAGCACTTGGTAGCAATTCTGGAATAAATTTAATAAGTAATGGGAGAAGAATTCCGCCGCCAGGCAACAAAAAAATCGCTAATGAAGGAATGCTTTTGCAAATATCCAGTAATTGGGATTTCACTTTTTTCTTTTCATTTTTATTAAGTTCCCTATAGGTCGATTGGGATAGTAAAACAAGTAATTCTTTGCTTTCAGAAAGTTCGGTTATAAGTCTTTTCTTATTTCGTAAAATTAAAATTCTAACGGTTCTGCTCGTTTGATTGTAAAAGTGCTTTACAGGGTTGCTGTAATTGAGATAAGAAATATCATTGCGATGTGATTTAATGAAAACATTCACATAATTCTCAGAATCCAAGACAACTGCTTCTTGCAGTCCCAACTGTTTTCCTAGATCTTTAATAAATGTAAACTCCTGCTCGTCTACCTTCTCATCGTTCCACACTGTCAGGCAGGCCAGATCTAGTATGTACCGCTTTTCTAGGTTAGTAGAATAGTTTTTAAAAACAAGTTCACTTATGTCCTTTACATCTTGAATCAAATCTTTATTATACCGCAGCGACTTCTCAAATAATTTGAGCAATAGTTGATCATAATGGCTTTTGTCTTCTTTTTTAGTAAGTGCAAGCCATACCGTATTCATAATGAGAGCCTCTAAGGTTGAAGCATAATTTAAAGGATCTTCGCCCTTTTTTATATAATAGTCAAACGCGAGGACATCAAGAAAAAGCAGTGCGTTGGTAATTAAATGACTAAAGTTTTTCTGTATGAGGGATTCGTTTGTTTGTATGCGCTCCTGAAAAATTCTTTCCAGGGTTTCTTCATTTGATTTTCGTCTGGAAGCTATGCCCAGAAAATTTTTATCTTCAATATTTAGCTTTTCATAAAAGCCTATGGTAGTCTTTAAAAAGCCATCAGGATTTGCTGTATTTATAGAGTAGGTATAGTAAAGTATATCAAAAAGGTTGACTTTCGTTCGTTCTGCTTCTATCCATTTTAGAGACACTTTATTTTCAATAGTTAAGCTTGATACAGAAACGCCATACAAGAAGCCAGATTTTCTTAACTGGGTATATATTTCTTCTTCTGATTTGTTCAAAAGAGTAGGTTTTTTTTGCAGCGTATGCAAATGTTTGGTTATCCAGCCTGTACTAGAAGGGTTCATCTTAGTATATACAGTAAAATTAAAGTATTAATACAGAATCTAAATGTATGATTTTTAGGCAAAGCATTAATGAATACAAATTTACCTTTTAACAATTTTTTAAAAACCGACCCTTGCCTTACTTCGTAAATAGGGTAAATAAGTTGAGTGTTTTGATATAATTACTGGTTTTAAATTAAAAGATCCATATTTCTTTATCGCTTGGGCGAAAGAGAAAATCTTATGAAAAGGAAAGATGTCAATGAATAGTTGATTAGTTTTTTTGGATTTTTTGTTAGTTGGAGAATCGCCGGGCTTCTAGGGGAAGTAGGCGATTCTTTTTTTATACCTATTAAAGATAAAACAGCTTCCTCTTAATACACAGAATAAAAAAATGCTTCTCACTTGAGAAGCATTTTTTATTCATTTCAATTTTATTTAAGCATCTGCCTTAACAACTCCCAGAGTATATAACTGCTCCATAGTAGGTGTTTCACTACCTCCTGCTGGCTCTAAAGTAATACCAAAGGCTTGAGATTCATTAGGATTGTTCAATATAAAGACTTTATTTTCATCCTGATCAAAATTCTCGAGCAATCCTAGACTCGTAGGGGTAAGAGGATTTAAAGTGAGAGACCATACTTGATATACCATACCTTCTGGAGGTTCTGGTAATCCTAAAGCATCTATATAAGTTCTGTCATTTTCTCTATCCCAAAAAACCTGTACATAGGCTTCGGGTGCTACTTCCTGACCCGCTAAAGGAACCTTTGTGATATCTTGATCTCTAAAGACTGAAAGTAATTCCCTCGTCTCATTAAGATCCTCTCTGGCAGATACGATTTCACCTTCCATCGCTGCTTTTTCTGCTTCTACAACCTGGATGGAGTCCCGCAGCTCATTATTTTTGTTTAATAAGCTAAACACACCTACCAGTAAAGCAAGACAGGCAGCTAAGCTTATGTACATAATTATTCTTGAAGATCTGTCTACACGAGTTCCCTCAATAGGTATAACTCTACCATTTTCTGGCGTATTGCCTAATTTTTGTTTGATAGCGGCAAGTAAGGCTTCCGGATTATAAGGGGCTGTACTTATAGCCAACTTATTTAGGGCATTCTCAATTTCTTCTACTTCTTTTTCTACTTCGCTATGCTGCAATAAAACAGCAGAGACCTCTTCACTTTCTTTTTCAGTGAGAGCTCCATAGACGTAAAGTTCTAAGATGCCTGAATTTATATATTCGTTTATATCCATTTTTTCTATTCAACCAGAATTTCCCTAAGCTTATTAATGCAAATCCTATTCCGTGTTTTTATTGTGCCTAAAGGCATATTAAGCTCTTTAGACGCTTCTTTTTGAGTAAAACCTTTGAAAAACAGAAGGTCAATTACCTTCTTACAGATGGGCTCAAGAATGTCTATATATTTTTTTATTCCTATAGCGTCAATCTTGCTGGAGAAACTGCTTTTGTTTTCCAGAATATCTACGAAATAATCCTGTGTAAGGTTTTTTTTCTGGTTCTTATAAGCTTTAGAACGTGTCTTATCGATAGCGGCATTGCGAGCTATATTCAATAACCATGTAAAGAACCTTCCTTTTTTGGCAGAATAGGACTCCGCATTGTCCCAAACCTTTATAAAAACATCCTGAAGAACTTCTTCAGATGCTCCCTCATCTCGTAGGATTGTATTTATAACACCAAAAATACTTTCTGAGTAAAGTTCGTAAAGTCGCTCAAAGGCTTTCTCATCCTTCTTCTGAAGGCGTAAAATTAAGTCGTCGGGTTGCATATATTTTCTTAGATGCTTAAAAATATAAAAAAATATCATTAAAAAAGCAGTCCGAAGACTGCTTTTGAAAATTATTCTTAAAAATAATTAACTATTATTCAATAATACCGCCACAACTTAAACGTGCTCCAGCATCTCCACTAGGTTGTGATGTAAAATCATCTTCCCCTTGGTGAACGATTATTCCTTTGCCTACAATATTCTTTTTATCATCATCACATCCTATGCACCATTGATCTGTAGTCATAGTAATGGTTCCATTCCCATTGTCATCGGCATCAAAATTACCTATATCACCTCTATGGTATCCATCAGAATCTCCCCATTTACCGTGATCTTCAAAAGTAGGATTCCAGTGCCCACCAGCTGAGCTACCATCAGCAGCAGAACAATCTGCTTTCTCATGTATATGTATTGCGTGTGTTCCCGGCTCAAGACCTTCAAGCACTGCTGTCATAGTCACTTCGCCATTTTCTTGTTTAAAAACTACACTACCAGTAGCATTGCTATCACTTTTTGCTTCCAGATTTACAGTGATTTTTTTATCCTCATCCATCTGAGAATCATTCATACTATCTGAGTCATTCATCTCTGTTCCCTCTGTCCTAGGATCATCGTTATCTGTCTTCTTATCGTTTTTACAGGCTACAAAACCTAAGGATAGAACCAAGATAAAGAGCATTGCATGTTTTTTCATAATTTTATTTTTTATTATGGTTAGTAATTTGATTATTAAAATTAAGGGTTTAAAATTCGCTTACCAAAGAATTACCAATTGCTTAACAATTGAGTGAAATCAAGCATCTAACGGTAGTATATAAGTTATGCCGATTTTCTTCTTTTTAGTTCCTGTAGGATCAATTCCCTTTCTCTGTTCATCGAGCCGGTAACAGAAGCATTCTCCTGAGCTCTTCTTACCAAATAAGGAATTACATCTTCTATGTCTCCATAAGGCACATATTTAGCAACATTATATCCTTCATTAGCTAAGTTGAACGTTATGTTATCACTCATCCCATAAAGTTGGCAGAATGAGAAATGATAGTTGTTGCGCTTAATTCCCTTTTCTTCCATAAGCTCAGTTAAAAGCTGGCAACTGTAATCATTATGAGAAGCAAGACAAAGGCTTATATCTTCAAAGTTATCTACACAATATCTCAAAGCGTCATTATAATCTTTATCCACCTCTTCTTTAGAATTATGAATAGGATTGGGATAACCCATTTTACTTGCTCGTTTAGCTTCCTTGATCATATAGGCACCGCGTACCAATTTAACGCCTAACACATATCCAGACTTCTTTGCATCTTTGTGAGATTGCTTTAAATAAGAAAGCCTATCCTTACGATACATTTGGACTGTATTATAAATGATAACGCGCTGTTTGTTATGTCTTTGCATCATTTGTTCAACCAGCGAATCTATCGTATCCTGTATCCAACTTTCTTCTGCATCAATAAAAACAGAAACATTTTTTTTCTCGGCTAAAGTACCCAGGACTTCAAGACGCTTTAAGACCATTTTATAGTCTTCTTTTTCTGAAGCGTTCAAATTTTGAGACTCTTGAACTTTTTTAAGGAGGTCAAAACGTGCCAAAGCTGTTATTTTAAGGCTTATAACAGGAACCTCTTTATTATCTGAAGCGAATTCTATAGTCTTAGTTAATTCTCTCACACTGGCATCAAAATCTTCATTGGTCTGTTTTGCCTCTTTCCCATAATCCAGAACAGATTTTACGTTCTGCTCTTGTAAATTACTTACAGCTGCTTTAGCCTCATGCAGATTTTCACCACCGCAAAAAAGCTGAAAAATAGTAGATTTTATAATAGGCTTTGCAAAAGGTAATTTAAGCGGAAGAAGTGTGTGGTCTAAAATAGATCCCATTTTGAGAAGCCACTTCTTATCTAAAAAATAATAAATTTTTTCGGTCTTTTTAAGTTCGCTATCCGATTTACATCTAAAGGCTATTTCTGTATTTTCAAATTCTGATGTGCTCATATAATATAATATGTGCTCAAGATACTTATTGGCTGGAAATAGCTCACCGTTTTTAACAGCTTAGGAAGATGTTTTGTGAAACTGTTTTGAAAATTTAAGAATTAACCTATTCCTTGAACATGCTGCCTCTATCCTGAATTCCCCGTTTTAAATTTTCACAAAGTATAAGGGATTTATCTATGCGCGTCTGGCTGTTTTTATAACGGGATATGGCATAAATAAGACTTCTTTTAAAGCCTGCTGTGAGAGATTCAAATATTTGATAAGCTTCATAATCTGTTAATAAAACGGCTTCCATCTCTTCCGGAACTTCAACACCATATTTCGAAGTATCTTCAAATAATTGAATGGTAAATAAATTGTCTTTACTTAAACTTATTTTTTCTTGATTTCGCTTACCAAACATTATATAGTGGGCATCTTTTCTCTTTAATATAGCTGCGTATATTACAATCTCTTTAGCACCATTTTTAGCTTTTACCTTCACACGTGAGTGTCCTTGATCAAGAAAAGAAGAAATATGTTTTTGCGGAAGTAAAATAGAGTGTTTGCCTAATATCTGGACTTGAAAGGGTTCAGATTTGAGGGGCATATTAATCGAGTAATTTTGTGATTACTTGAGTTTTAGTGTGGAGCGTTTTATGCACGGGACATTTATCTGCAATCTCGAGTATTTTATTTTTTTGCTCTTGGTTTAAATTGGCTTCTAATTTAATTTCTCTTGTAAAGGTGTCAATTTTTGAAGTTTCATCCTCGCATTTTTCACAATCTTCAGCGTGTTTTTTGTCATAGCTTATATGCACCTCTACTTTATCTATTTTCCATTTTTTTCTGCGCGCATACATTTGTATGGTCATTGCCGTGCAAGCTGAAAGTCCTGCTGAAATAAATTCATAAGGTGTAGGTCCAAAATTGTGGCCACCTACAGACTCCGGCTCATCTGCAAGTAGGTAGTGTTCGCCTAATTTCATTTGAGTGGTAAACGCATCATCATCTTCCAGACTAGCCACTACTTGACGTCTGCTTTTTATTTCTATTTCTTTTTGGATATTGAGATAACGTGTCACCCAGCCAGCGATTACTTTTCCCGCATAAATGGAATCTTCTTTATTTGTAAGCAAATGGTCTGCACCGTCTAAGGAAATAAAACTTTTGGGATGTCTGGCTGCCATATATAATTCTTCGGCATTGTTAATCTTTACCAGCTTGTCCTGTGGGGAATGCATTATTAAAACTGCCTTCTTCAATTGAGGTAATAATTCAGATAGTGCCTTATTTTCTAAATCATCAAGAAATTGCTTTTTAATTTTAAAATCCCTGCCGCTTAAATTAACAACAGCCTCACCCGTTCTAGTAATTTTATCCACATCATCTTTAATTAAATGCTGTACATGTTGCGGGCTTGAAGGCGCAGCTATTGTAGCGATTGCTTTAATACTTTCTATTTTTTCTGCGGCAAAATACACAGCCGCCCCACCTAGAGAATGCCCTACAAGAAGGGTAGGGGCAGCATATTCATTTTTTAGAAATTCTGCAGCAGCAAGTAAATCTTCAATATTATGGGAAAAGTTAGTATCTGCAAATTCCCCCTCACTTTCGCCCAAACCTGTAAAGTCAAATCTTAAAACCCCAAACCCCTTGCTTGTAAGTGCTCTGGAGATATTTCTTGCAGCCTGCAGGTTCTTTGTACAGGTAAAGCAATGCGCAAAAATTGCAAAATTATGAGGATGCTGATGCGCAGGAAGTTCTAGACGGCCATTAAGACTTTCGCCATTGGAATTAAAAAATTCAACTTTTTTAAGATTCATAAATAAAGATTGATTAATAAGTATTGGATAGCAGTGATTTTATTTAATGTTCAAAAGTAGCAGGAACTGCAATTTCTAAATTTTGTGAAGAAACAAAAGCTTCAATACTATCTACTTCTCCCAGATATTCACCATCTATTTGTAGTCCTGTTTTCTTTTTGCAACTTATTTTTGCGTGGTCTGTACAGGTCATTCTTACAAAATCTGAATTCATATCCACTTCCCCGTATAGTGTTTTAAATATTTGAATTAGATCCAGATTTTTAAAAATAAGGACTTCAAATTTACCATCATTCATTTTGCCGGTTGGGTTGATATTAGCACCGGTGCCAAATTTGTTAGCATTTGCAATAGCCAGTAGAACACCTTCTTGACAAAAAGTCTCGCCATTAGCTGTAACTTCAAAATCAAATGGATAATCGCAATCTACGAGCGTTGGGATACACTGTAGAAGATAGCCCAGTTTTCCGTGCATATTCGAATTTTCATAGTTTTTTATCAATTCGGCATTTATTCCCATATCTGCAATATGCAATGTAGTATGATCATTTACAGAAAGTAGATCTATGGTAATTAAAGATTGACCAAGAGCAACTTCGAGTTGTTCAGGTAGCGTTTTTGGAATTTCAAGATTAACAGCCAGTCCATTTGCAGAACCAGCAGGAATAATACCCAAGGGGATATTGTGACCCTTTAAAATATCTGCAACCTGCCTAATAGTACCATCCCCACCAGCAACTAGAATGCGATCAGGATCAAAAGTATCTATGAGTTTTTCTATTCCGTCGTCATCGTTGCTGCCAGTAGTTTTATAAATGGCCATAGAAAGATTTCTTCTATCGGTCTCTTTTCTAACAGTCTCGATAAGATCGTCTTTATCCATATTTCCAGAAATAGGATTAACGATAAGTAAAATGTGATTTTTGTTTTTCATTAGTATGGTATGAATTTAAATTTAAGTATTTTGAGGATAAAGAATCGTTAAGAGAATATCAATACTTGGAATTAGATTTAAAATTATATCGGGGTTACGTAAATGAAGAACAACTTGAGGTTTTTGGGCACGTATTTAAGTGGCGTATACCAGAGGCTTTTAAAACAGATAGAGGAAGACGTAGAAATGCATTTGCCGTAATAAATATG
>CAXBEL010000093.1:0-15891 GCA_963974735.1 uncultured Flavobacteriaceae bacterium
GGCTTCCAAGGCAAAATTATCCCGCGTTTGAATATAGGCACATTTATCTATCACATGGGCGCCTACCTTTCGTTTTTCGAAACCTGCAGTCAGTCCGAAATCTATTTTTTTCACATCACATGTTTTTGCCCTTAAAATGGTCTGGTATAACAATTGCCTATAAATCTGAAATTCTTTGACATAATCGTAATCCATTCCTATTAAATTTGGTACGTAAACCCTATTTCTATTGATATAGCAAAACATAACCCCGGCCAATATCCACTGATCGTCTTGTTTTACCTTCAGGCTTATAAATTCCCATTGCTTGTGGGTATTCATTTCATGCATTAATTTTATGGGATATTCAAAGGTATTAAGTGCCGGATTATTTCTCTTGACATTCAGATAAAGCTTGTAGAAAGCTTCCATTTTTTCATGCGTTACATACTGAGATACCTCTATTTTCACCAGAGGAATAAACGGAGCTATGTCCTTTTTAAAATGTTTGCGGGAGCGGCTACTCAAGGTTTGTAAATATTCAGTTTGACCCTTCCAGCCGAATTCATCATAGCAGGCACTTTCGGGCATAGAAACTTTAACGAAACCCTTTCTATGAAGATAATCATTCAGTTCTCTATCATCGGTTACAAAATCCCTCAATATCAAGGTTTGGGGTTCTAATTTCTTTTCCAGTATTTCGACCTCCCCAATCAAAAGGGAAAGGGCATCCCTCCATAAAGAACTTGTCCGTTCTAAAAACAAATGGTTCCCTTCCGTTATAAAAGAGCCCATACTCAGGCAGTAACTGGTATGCAGGTAGGGATCGGCAAGGCGTTCCTGCTCCATTCGCAGCGATACCGAGGTGGGAGCGAGCATATCTTCCTTCCAAAGTCCATACGTGAAAAAGGTTAGCAACAGCGCTTTATTAGCTGCATCTTTTATAATGTAATAATAGAATTCATAATTGTGTTCGGGGAGTTCATTGGAATTAAAAACACCTTCAATAAAAGACAAGCCCTCCCAGTCCAGAAGACTGTTTCTTCCAACGGTATCGTTCCAAAGCTTTTTGTCCACAGCTTTAATTGATCTTTTTACGGAGATGGACAGATTAGGGGGTAAATCCGAATCTGCTTTAAGTTTTCCTGTATCCCTGCCGAAAGCAAAATTTACACGCTCTAAATTGGTCTGGGTATCTTCCAGGGACTTGGGGAAATGATATTCCAGAGCGTGCACCAGTTCTTTTATTTCCTCCTTTTGATTGTGTCTGGAAATAGTAATTCTAAGTCCCGTGTTTTTGACCGGTACTGCAGGGAAAATTCCCGTGTTTACATAGAAGCCTTCCTTGATGAGACGGTTGACGAGATTATAACCGGTTTCGGGCATTCCGGTGCCAATATAAAAAACAGGAGAGTCGTTGATCGCTATTAAAGGAAGTGAAGTTTCCTTTAATAGCGCATTGAAGTAAATAATTCGATCCAAAAGCTCGGCTTGCATGCTGTAAATTTCATCGCTCAGGTGTATTTTTGCTGATGCAATGGCAGCTCCTACCGAGGCAGGCTCTAATTGAGCCGAAAAGGTCAAGGGCCCTCCAAAATTCCGTATCTTTTGGTGGGTTTTTATATTCCTGCATACCATTACGGCACCACTGGCACCAAATGTTTTACTCAAGGTACCAAACAGGATGACATTTTCAGGAACTTGCTTTAAAACACTCATCACGTATCCACTGCCGTTTTTACCTTTCCAACTCATGCCGTGCACATCGTCAAAGTAAATATGCAGCTGGGCATATTTTTCAGAAAGTTTCATCAGTTCTTCAATTGGGGCATAATCCCCGTACATCGAATAAATTCCATCAGCCATATACCAAATCTTCTTGCACCGGGATTGTAATTTCTTTATTTTATCCTCTAACATCTGCAGGTTGCTATGGCGGATCATCTCTACGGGAACAGATCTTAATTTTAATGGATTTACGGCATTCTGAACACTCCAATGTACCTGATGATCCAGAATAACACCATCACCATCGTTGACTATTGAAGGGATTACTGCCATATGCCCAAGGGTGCTATTTTTTGAAATAATTATAGGGTGCTCATACATATTATGAACAAGGGATTCCAGTTCGGCATACAGTGGGTGGGAGATATATGATTTGGATAGGGGAAATTGGGTACCATACCTGGTTATCGCATCTATGGCCGCATCTTTTAAACGTAAATCCTGTTCAAGACCTAAATATCCGGTAGTGCCAAAATGAAAAAGTTTTCTGCCTTTTACCTGTATATGCCTCCCATTAAACGTTTGGCCTTCTGCATAAAGGTGCAAAGCACCGGCCTCTTTTGCGTTTGACATTACCGATACTACCGTATCCAGAAAATTGTTGGGTCTGATCTTAGCCATGATTTTGCTTTTTAATTTCTTATTAAACTAATAAAAGAATTTCTTTTACTAATATTTTATAAATTATAAAAGCCTAACAGACAAAAGTTTAACCTAATAGTCAAATGCACCATATATCTATAAATTATAGGTCTTTTGAGCGGTTGCCCTTCTTCATTCCTACCAAATGCCCATAAATAAAATTATTTTTTTATTACTTTAGATTATTAACAATAGTTTTGATTATGTTCTATGGGATAGATTTTGCGCATTTTTGGATTGATGATAATATTCTCCATGTCGTATACAAACCCAATACTGTTATTGATTTAAAAGCGGCTGAAAGTATTGTAAAAGAGCGGCTGCGATTTCAAAATGGGAGGTCCTACCCTATTCTATGTGATCTGCGCCAACTTAAAATTGTTACTAAACCTGCCCGTGATTACCTGGCTCAACAGGGATCAAGTATGGCACTAGCTGTAGCTCTTATAATTGAAACATCCTATTCCGGACAGATCAGTAAGGTTTTCCTAAACACAAGCCAACCCAGTGTGCCCACCAAGGAGTTTATAGAAATGTCCAAGGCTTTGGATTTTTTGAGTTTTTACGTGGAATAAGTTCATCTTACAGCGCATCATTATGAAAACAGATACTTATAGAAATCGGGTATTGCAAATTTTGGATTTTATTACCGAGATCACTCTGGGAAATTATACCTACCAAATGGATCTTAAGAATCATAAAGATGATCTGGAGGAAATAATACTGTCCCTTAATTTGATGGTAGAGGAGATCAATACCGTAGTCCATCAAATAGATCACGAAAAGAGTACTGAGGTTATAGAAAATGGGCTATTCCAATTAGACCGAAACCTCCGTATTACCGCTTTTTCATCAAACATCTCACGTATATTAGGATATAATCCCGATGAGTTGTTGTGGCAGCCCATAGCACGTTTTATCTCAGAACAATCCTTTCGGCATTTATTTCCTTCAAGTATTCTGGAAGTTGTGGAAGACATCCCACAGGATCAAAAATTAATTTGTTTAGAGCTTGTTCACAAAAGTGGCTATTTATGGAGTTGTGATGCCTATCTCAAGGGCTTATATACCAATAGCGATTCCTCATATGGCCTATCCGTTTTTAAATCAATTCATAGAAATCAAAAAATAAAAAATTATTTAAAAGATCGAAAAGATGACAAAGAACGGTATCCCAGTGAATATCGCAGCCTTTTACTTCAGGATAAACGAAAAATTCTTAAAAAGCTTCACTCCTATATTTTAAGTCATTTAGATAACTCTCTGCCAAACATGAAGATATTGGCAAGACAGGTTGGGGGAAGCGAAAGCAAATTGAAACTGATGTTTAGAGAGACTTATGGTGACTCCATCTTTAAATATCATAAAAAGAAAAGACTTGAAAAATCCATCAATCTTTTAAGAGACACCACCTTATCCATTGGACAGATAGCTGAGGATTGTGGTTTTATAAGCTTCTCCCACTTTACAAGATCCTTTAAAAAAGAGTATGGAATTACACCTTCTGAAATTAGAAAACGCTGATAAAATCACCGATTATGCTAATTTAAATCCGTTTTAGGCAAAAAAGGCAAGCGCTTTTTTTGGAAGTTTATATTCCGCAACAAAAGAATATGAACGCATTACATCCAGCCCGTTTTTTTCTAAAAGAAATATTCAAATATATATGTATACTCCTTTTCTGCTATGCCTCCATCAGCAAACTATTGGATTTTGAACAGTTTCGGATACAATTAGGCCAGTCACCCATGCTAAGCGCTTTTGCTGATTATTTAACTGTAGGTGTTCCCTCCCTGGAATTATTTATAGTTGCCCTCCTTAGTATTCCGAGATTGGAACTTATCGGTTTTTATGGTTTCTATAGTTTAATGGTGATGTTTACCACCTATATCATTCTTATACTCAATTTTGCTTCCTATGTTCCTTGCTCCTGCGGTGGGGTACTGCAGAATATGAATTGGAATGATCACCTGCTTTTTAATTTATCCCTTGTGCTGCTTGCTATACTGGTCATTTTCTCATACCGGAATATGGGTAATCATGAGTTAAAAAGATACAACGGATCATGAAATTTAATTCTAAACATATTTTATTGAATCTAAGTGTGCTAACAGCTATAAGCATTAGCACCGTACTTATCCTGTATGTTACTTCAGAGAATGTGGTGCATCGCCACAATACTTTCATACGTCAGTATCCCCATCATCCTATTCAACAAACCAAGTTTTTGGATTTGGGTTATAATTCGTACTATCTCGCAGCAATCACAGGGGATACCATTTATCTGGGAAACAAGACAGCTCCCTTACGCGTCATTACCGCTCCCCTGACGTTAAGCGATACCAGTCATATAAATATTAATCTTTCAGAAAATATAAACGATAGGTATCATTTTATTCAACTCAGAATCAACAAACCCAATTTTTATTTGCTTGACGGGAGTATTCCTATGATACTAAAAGGAAATCTTAAGGATTGGATAGCTCAAAGCGTACCCATAGAAAAGTCCATTAATTTCTCTCTTGAAGAAGCTATGACCACTGATAAATTCATTGTGCGATCACGTGCCCTTTCGAATAATGAAGACTGCCTATGTTCCCTATCGCTAATTAATTCAGAAAAGCTGATTTGTAATCCCGATTTGCTTATCAAACAAAATGAAGGGGTGTTTTCTACTGACGGGATGTTGCTTTACAGCAGTTTTCTAAAAAGACTTGTTTACGTCTATTACTACCGGAATGAATTTATTGTAGCTACGAAGAACCTGAAGCTTGATTACCGAGGTAAGACCATAGACACCATAAGCAAAGCCATTTTAGAAGTTACAGAACTCGAATCCGATCACAGCAGAAAATTATCCAGCGCTCCCCTCCTGGTGAATAAAAGAAGTGCTGTTGACGGGCACTATTTATTCGTCAATTCCGGCATTCTTGGAAGGTTTGAACCCGAAGAGATGTTAAAAGAAGCCGCTATCATAGATGTATATGACATTACTAAAAACACTTATGAATTTAGCTTTTACCTGCCAAATTATAAGGATGAGCCAGTAAGGGAGTTCCAGATAAGCCATAATGTTCTTATTGCCCTTAGTGGAAGATATCTTATAGCTTATAAACTGGACACCAACTATTTTAAAATACCAACAATTTAATACGATAACACTACTGATCAGTGTCAGGGGAAGATTGAAAACCTGTAAAAAAGAGTAAATCATTATTAAAATTTCGTTATTATGAGAACAAAAATCAAACAACTCGTTGCATTTGCCACATTATGTGCATTTCATACGGCTCCTAAAGAAGATGACGCTCTTCTAATTACACCAAATTATCGGCTTTCAAGTGATAATGATTGTGAAGAAGTGAATGTGGATTGTACAACCGAGAATACAGGGACTATTTGTATGGATCAGGATTTGAACCAACTTTATGGTAAGTTCAATGAGTTTGACAGCAATTGTCCACGGATTGTATATAAACCCATCCAGTAGTTTTAAAAGAAAAGAGGCGTAAAAACGCCTCTTTTTATCTTATTGTGTAATCCATTTTGCGTTGTGATCTGTTTTAAGATAATAATCAAACCAATCCAGAATACGTTTTGAAATATCCTGTTTATGACTTTCTTTGATAAAGATATGATCCTCATCTGGATACACCAGAAAAACGCATTTTTTCTTTAGCCTGCGCATCGCTAAATACATTTCGATACCCTGATACCAATCTACCTGTCCGTCTTTCTCCCCGTTATATAAAAGCAAGGGGGTTTTGATTTTCTCCGCATGGTGTACGGGTGAATTTTTTAGATATGCCTCCTTATTTTCATAAAAGGATCCTTTAAAGCGCCACATCCCATTTTCGTATCTGAAGATTTCAGGTTTACGGTCATTCCAGCCCATCCCCAAGTAGTTACTAACTGCGTCAGAAGGAGCCCCTCCTGCCACGGCAGCCGCAAAAATATTTGTCTGGGTTAATATTAAATTAGTTTCATACCCACCGAAAGAGTAACCCATTAATCCCAACCTGTTAGCATCAATATTTCCGGTTTTCAGGGCCGTTGTTACAGCCGCCACAACACAATTGGTAGCAGAGGCTCCCACCTCATTGAGTTTATAACTTATATCCGGAAGCAATACAAAATATCCGTTTTTTAAAAAATTGGTAAAATTAATTCCCTCTAAATCCACTAATAAACCCGGCATCAAATACCTATGAAAAGTATCGGATTGTCTTTCATAAATGTGTGTCACCATAGGGTATTTCTCTCCTTGCTTAAAATTATAAGGATAATAGAGAATACCTTGAAGATCTTCCCCCCGAACTCCTTTATAATGTATTAATTCAGCTCGACTGACCTGGTGATTTTTTAAATGACTTTTGCTACTGACCAAAGTTTTAGCTACTCCCCCATTGCTGATGATTTTTACTGCCGGAGCTTTGTTATAAGATTCTTCCCTAAAAATATATACGTCGGCAGTACGTGCTTTTTTAGCCAGTTTCATCGAACTGGAATTCCATGTTATATCCTTGATTCCTCCCTCTTCTTGACAAATTGAATATCCCATATCTTTAGTAGTAGGATTAAAAACTTCTAAAACCAGAGGTAGATCAGTATCGACAACATCAGACAAATATTGGGCATATAGGTGATTATATGCTGATTCCTTGTACACCTTCTTTTGTAATCTAAATTCCAGCTGCTGCTCACGGCCGTTCGTCATCTTGACAGCCTGACTTCCATCCGGACTTATTTTCCAGATATCATATTTATCATATAAAAATAACGCACTGTCATCCTTCGCCCAATAAACTTGATCGTAGGCTGGTTTTTCTCCTGCCCGATCATACTTTTCGTCATAAACCGGAAAAGGCAATTGTTTAGATATATTTAAGTGATGTCCGGAATTTATATCATAAACCCACCAATTTTTATTGCGATAGTACGCTACAAATCTTCCTTTCGGGGAAATCTGTATATATCGTCCTGTTCCATCATCGGTTTGGTCCTCCAGCATAAGTGTCCGTTTGTCAAGCTCAAGATCAACCAGATAATAATCTTTCGGAGCGGAGAAAGTGGAGATTGACGGAGATTTATAGCCATTGGTGACCAGGGCATGCTTTTGATCTGCGGTAAAAATAGTAACCGGATTATCAACCGTCCCTACCTGCAAAAAGCGATTGCCTCCCGGCCACCATACCGACCTTTTAGGACTGATTCGCGAATAGGACACGTTACCCCTAGCGGGATAGAGTTCTTCGTCGTCATGGTACCATATCTGTACATCACCTTCCTCCTCCTTTCTATTAAAATAAGGTTTAAGATCAAATATAACCCGCTTTCCGTCATCACTCAAGGCCAAAATGGATGCGTAATTGTCTGCAATATAATTTCCCTGTGGAAAATCAGGCTGAGTATAAGGATCGAATATAGATTCCTTTGGATTTACATCTGCAATGTTATAAAAGTAAATTCTATGATTAACCTCGTTATGGCTGGAATTCTGTACTTCTTCCATAAAGGCCAGAGATGTTCCGCCCTTATTCCAGGTTAACTTCTTGAGCTTTACCTTAGAACTATGCAATAATATGGGCTCCTTACTATGTAAGTCGTGTAAAACTGCTTTTTTGGTACTTCCATCTGTAAGATAGGATAAGTAATTGTCCTTGAACTTATATTCGTTAACCTGAGAAATACTAAATTTAGTTCCATTTACCAAATCCTTTACTTCAAGAACCTTGCCCGAAGAATTGCTACTATCCCCATATAACAAGGCAAGAAACCTGCCTTGTTCGCAAAAAGAATAACTGATTACTGAATTGTAAATATGTACGGTATCCACCTTCAAGTTTGTCAGGATCATTTGTTTATCCCTTTTGCAGGCATACCATTGCGTGCCGGAAATAAATTCACCTCCACCTGCTCTAGGGAAAGTATACTGTTTCTCGTAGCTGGTATTAGTAACTACAAGGGTATCCTGAGCATTTTTGTATTTCATTAGGTATGATCCCCATTGCCCAGAATCTGAAATCCTCAGGGTCACTAAATAACCTACGTCTTCCACACTTTTTTCTATGCCTGATTGCTGTTGTTGACCATGCATAAAATAGTGCGCAAGCAACATGACTAAAACTAAATTTATTTTTAAACAGTCCATTAGTAACCGGGATTTTGAGAACCTAAATTTGGATTAACTGCGAACTCGTCCTGTGGAATAGGCAATAGAGCATCAGTCGCCTGCCATCCTGATTTAATCGCACCTAAAATGTCCTGCGCCTTTTCAAAGCGTTTTAAATCAAAGAAACGGTGCCCAAATTCAGTAAATAATTCGACTCGTCTTTCGTGTAAAATGTTATCGAGTAAATCCCCTTCCGAAACTGAAAGATTAGGAAGATCTGCCCGGTCATGGAGACTATTAAGATCTGCCGTAGCCCCATTAGCATCACCCATCCTCGCAAAGGCTTCAGCACGTATGAGATATATTTCAGCCAGTCTAAGCACCACGCTGTATTCCATAGAGGTAACTGTGTTGGTTTTTTCTTTGTACTTAAAGGCGTGGTAATAAGTTTGAGTTCCGTCAGATACCGCTCTTACCCATGACTGTAGTCTGAGGTCTCCGGCACCAAAACTACCTATCAGTTCTTGCGTTAGAGCCACAGTGGGCGGCGGCACCTCTTCAAAAATAAAACGTGTTGCTTCCAGAGTGTTGTAGCCATTACTTAGTGAACTAAGCTGCCAAAGGGTTTCTTGACTTTCCTTTAAGAATACATTATTTAAATTATCTTCCAGCGAATACAAGGTCTTTTGGTTTATTACAGCAGACGCTTCAGTACCTGCTTGCTCCCACTTTCCTGCATACAGGTACACTCGTGCTAGTAGCCCAGCACATGCCCATTTGTTTGGACGGATGCGGTCAGCAGTTATATATTCTTCAGGTAATAACTGTTTGGCATCCTGTAGATCCCTAATTATAGCTTCATATACCCGAGATACAGGCATGCGGCTGACTTTACTGTTTTCCTGATAGGCGGTAGTAGATATATAAGGGATATCCCCGTATAGATTTACCAGATATAAGTGAACCAATGCACGGGTAAACAGGGCCTCCCCCTTTAATCGACTGGCTTCTGCCTCACTTAAAGTGGTTGAATTCTTCAGACCTTCTAAAATGGAGTTCGCACCATAAATTACGTTGTATCCACCGTCCCAAAAGAGGTTTACATACTGGTTTGAATCTACCAGCGCATTTATATAAAATTCTCCCGGGTCTGAAGTTGAACTCATATAATAGTCCAACTCATCGGCATATAAGCCCATAAGGTAAGTGATCCCTTGCGAGCTTCCGGTTAACAGGGTATTGTCCCGTAAATCAGCATAAAGATCAAGCTGAGCGGCAGTGGCCGTGGTGGTATCCTCAAATACCCCCTCGCTAAGCAATTGGGAATCCGGTATGTCCGTTTCCACTAAAGAATCGCAAGAGAGCATTGCAATACAACTAATTAGCAGCAAATAGGATTTAAAATGGTTTAAGAACCTTCCGTGAAGGCCAACCAGTCGTTTTATATGAAATTTTGTCATTTTGAATGGGTTTTTAAAAAGTCAGTTCTATTCCGGTGGTAATTACTCGAAGCGGAGGCAGACTACTAATAGATTGATTTTCGGGATCGTAGCCCTTGTATTTGGTAAAAAGCAGCAGATTTTGACCCTGAGCATATAGCCTGCATTTTACCTGCCTGAGATATCTTTCAGGAACGTTAAAAGAAAGTGATACGGTTTTTAATCTTAGATAAGATGCATCAGCAAAAGCATGGGTGCTGCTACGTACATTGCTATATGCCCTATTGGCCGCATCATATCCGCCCGAGGTGAACCGTTGTATCGGTTTCTGATCGCCAGGCTCCTGCCATCTATCCAAAATTTCTAAAGGTTGATTGCTTGTACCTCCGGGGCGCCCCCCCTGAAAGGAATAATCAAAACCTTCCTGCTTAACAAACTGAACAAAAAAATCAAGTTGCCAATTTTTATAGGATAGTGTATTACTCATACCCCCGTAAAAATCAGGATCTAAACGAACTACTGCCTGCCTGTCTTCCGGGGTAGTAATTAATCCATCCGCATTAAAATCCTCAAACTGATATACTCCGGTTTCCGAATCCAGACCAGTATACTGAAAGACCTTTCTTATATTTAAAGGTTCTCCTATAACATATTGATTCACATACGTTGAACTCTCCAGACCTGGAAAGGATACCAGTTTATTTTCTGGAATGGTGAGATTGATTCCCGTCTCCCATTTAAAATCCAGTGCTTGTACATTAAAGGAGTGCCACTCCAACTCCCATCCTTTATTTTCTACCGTGGCATCCAGATTGGACAGAATGCTGCCAAAACCCGTTGTCGCAGGTAAGGGAATACCAACCAATTGATTGGAAGAACGGTTATTATAATAAGCAGCAGATAGGTTTATCCTATCCTTAAAAAAACCCAGTTCAACGGCCAGTTCTGTTTTCCGGTTTGATTCCCAACCAAAATCAGGATTATACAAGCGTGTGGGTTGCAATCCGGTAACACCGCCATAGGACTGCCCTGTAACCGAAAACGTTTCATAAAACTGGTAGTCTCCTATTTGGTCACTACCTGTGAGACCATAACTTCCCCTCAACTTTCCAAAGCTGATAAAGGGAAGGGTATTTTGCAACCAAGCCTCCTCAGTAAAAATCCATGCAGCACCTACGGCACCAAAGTTACCCCACTGCTTTCCGCTACCGAAACGACTTGAGCCATCCCTTCGACCGGTTAAATTAAGCAGGTATTTGCCTTTATACTGGTAATTTACCCTTCCAAAAGCAGCGGCATACTTATACGCTGTATCTACATCATTGAGAATGTAAACAGAAGAAGCCGCAGAAAGGTTCGTTATCAGACTGTTGCTGGAAAAACCGTAAGCATACTGCCCAAATTGTTCCCGCTTTTGTTCCTGCAATGTCCCGCCTAAGAGCACCTCCAAATGATGTGCATCCATATCCTGCTCCCAACTGAGCTGCGGTTCCAGGATCCACGAATGCTGATCTGCTGTATTGTGAAAAGCAGCAGAGGATTCACTGCCTACTCCATAGGCCGGATTGTAAGCCGTAGAAGGCGAGGTTTTTAACTCTTTAACCCCGTTTTCGGTATAGCCCAAGCTGGTTTTTAGCATCAGCCCGGGTAAGAGGGTGTACTGCAGGGTACCATTCGCTATAAGGGTGTGTGTTTTAGCCAAATACGCATCTTCCAAAAGCCTCAAGGGATTGTTCCATGTAGAATTTGCCCAATTTAGATTTCCTTCTTCATCATAAACGGGAGGGGCATTGGGAGCCAGCCGTTGGGCTTCGGAAGTAAAATCATTACCCGGTAGGTTGTTCGTATCGGTTAGGTAACTGGCCGTCACCTGTGCCAGAAAACGCTCATTGGGAGAACGGTGGGTTAGATTAAGGTGTACGCTGCCTTTATGGTAACGGTAGTCTCCGGAAAAGACTGTAGTTTCCCTTTGGTAACCGCTACTTAACAAAAAACGGTTTTGTGCATCACCGCCGGAAACTGAAGCGCTTGCATTGAAAAAGTGGGCAGTACCCCCCAGTAATTCGTCCTGCCAATCCGTATAGCGATCCTGGTCCCAGGTCCCATTAACATCATAAGCATTTGCAGGATACGGGCTAATTCCATCATTAGCAAATGCTTCCCTCCTCATCTCCAGATATTGGGCAGTTTTGAGTAAATCTGCCGTATGGGTTACCTCGCCAAAACCGCTATACGCATTCAGCATCAATTGTGTCTTGCCACTTCGGCCTTTTTTGGTGGTGATCAGCACCACCCCGTTGGCCCCTCGGGACCCATAAATGGCCGTGGCATCCGCGTCTTTTAAGACCTCTATATTTTGAATGTCAGCCGGGTTGATACTGTTTAACGGGCTAAAGCCCAATCCCGGTAAGATGGAGCCGGAAACCTGGTCATAGCCCAAGGTTTCCGTTGCATAGGGGACTCCATCTACAATGATCAGGGGATCATTGGCATTACTGCGTAAACTATTTGTTCCGCGTATTTTTATATCAAAACCGCCGCCGGGCACCCCGGTGTTTTGGGTGATCTGTACCCCAGGCATTCTGCCCTGCAGGCTAGCCAAGGGATTTGTCACCGGTTGTTGCCCTATGGAGGCAGCGGTCATGCGCGCAATACTACCCGTACGTTCCCGGTCGGTGACGGTATAATATCCGGCATTAAGTTGTATGGCTTCCAGGGCAGTGGCTACCTGTTGCAGTTGTACATTGATAACGCTATGGCCATTTACCGGTATGGTAACCGTCTGATGCCCCAAGTACGAAAAGAGCAGGGTATCTTTTGCAGAGGCCCCAAGGGTATAATACCCCTTAAGATCCGTACTGCTGCCCCCAGGTGCCCCCTTGCGTTGTATACTCACTCCAGGAATAGGCTGGCCCCGGCTATCTGTAACGGTGCCTTGTACCTCCTGCTGCTGGGGCCACACAACAGGGTTTAGAGAGCCGGGGTTTAAAGCCTTGTTATGAATGTGATTGAAGGTGGAATTAAAAAGGGTACTACCTAAGAGTGAATGGGTTATCATAAAAAGGCACAGTATGGGTATAAGCGATGCCTTCCCGTGTAAATTTTTCATATTTTTGTCGGGTTAAATGAAATTAAATTTTCGTTTGTCATAAGGCCTGCCGCGTGTTTGTGTCACCATGCCGCAGCGGGTCTTTTTATTTAATAATCTTTTTACATGAGCATAGTATTAGACAGGGTCAAAAAGACCTCGATTTAAAATTTAAAAATTGCAAGCTTCTAAAAAATGAAACAAAGGCTTTGAAAAAGTTGAAGAAACCCGAATACAAAAAGGGCGTGAACACTCAACTTATGCTTTTGAGGTACTGGTATACCTTGGAACAATAAGTGAGCTCACGCCCGGGTCGTGAGCATTTACACTTATCATCTCGTTCCAGTAAATTACCAGTTTTCAAAAGCGAGAATCAAAGCGAATGCTTCTAATATTTTACTTAAAGAAGTTTCGCAAATATATTATTATGAATCAAATATAATAAAATATGACATATATGTCATTGTATTGATGTTTTTTTTTCAATTTATTTGATTAGATGGCCAAAAAACAATATATCAATAAAGCTTTGGTAAAAGCTATATGTGATTTATTAAAAGAAATTCGCGAGAAAGATGGTCGTATTCAAGAGAATGTGTCCGCTGATATTTTTAATGATATAAAGTATAATTTTCATGTAGGGAGACTAGAGACAAGTGGAGGAAATATGCGTATAAGTACTCTTTTTGAATTATGCAAAACATACGGAATTCCTGTATCAGAATTTTTTAAGAAATTAGAAGAAAAAGAACCTTATTTAAAAATCAAGCGAAAATAGGATTATCAGTAATGGCTATAAGAATTTAGGGTTTGTCTTGTACATTGCTATATCTATTTAATTTTCTTTCCGGTTTTAAAACTGGTTTTCCCTACAATCTTCCCTATCACCATAGAATATATTTATGGCATATAGCCATAGCGGTAATTCTCTCCAAATAGTAATACAGTTGAAACAGGCATTTGCAATCGCAAAATCAGGATTTACATATGACGACATATAGGAGCACCTTGGTGAGAAATTAATACAATTTTACTTGTTTTTCACCACAGTAATTCTTGATACCATTAAATTAACGGAAATTTTTATTTGTCAAAATACCCAGTTAAATACTCAGTTAAATGCCAATATAAATCGCTGATGATGAAAAGAAAATAAATTAAATCCTCTGAAGTTAGACTGGAAGAATCAATTAACTCCTCATCAAACCATTTACTTATTATATCCGGAGCGTCTTCCCTTTTTAAAAAGTAAAATAGCATACTTTTTTATGTTAATGAAGTACATAGATCAAAGCGAAGATAAAAGTGCTTAGTGATCCCATTTACTTCCCATAGAGCTGGCTTCGTTTCCTTTTCGACAGCCCCATTTAAATTTTAGAATTGAGTAAAGCTTTATAAAAATAGCGACTTTATGAGCCTGGTTATGCAAAGTGCCTCAATATGAATTTCAGCTCTTTAAAGAAAAGGAAACGGCTGCTAATAGGATTCCAAATGGATTTGTGAGTTTCTGACAAATACTAAAATGGAATCCTTTAGCGAAATGCAGGTGAGTGGGGTTAATACATCTTAGCACAAAAAATTATTTGTATTATAAACGGAAAATCCAACTTCCTCCTTAAATTAAATAAACTCTTCTTTTCTTTCTTTTGGTCTATACCTTTAATTTTTTCTGTAAAGCATCCATGTCGCTCGAAATTTTAGTGTCAATTACCCTTGCATATATTTGCGTTGTGGAAAGTTTGGTATGCCCTAGCAGTTTTGAAACGGTCTCAATGGGCACGCCATTGGAAAGAGTAACAGTAGTGGCAAAAGTATGTCTCGCCACATGAAAGGTCAACTTTTTGTTTATTCCCAATTGCTGAGCGACCTCCTTAAGGTATGTGTTGGTTTTTTGATTGGAATATACCGGAAGTAGTAAGTGGGTGTGTCGCATTTTCAGTACGTATTTATCCAGGACCTCTCGGGCTTTGGGTAAAATTGGGATTTTCACGGGAGTGTCCGTTTTTTCCCTTGCCGTGTATATCCATTTATTGCCATCAATTCCACGCACAATGTTATCCTGGGCTAATTTTTTGACATCTATAAAGGATAGTCCGGTGTAACAAGCAAAAACAAATATATCGCGTGTTTGAAGCAATGCCATTCGTGTTGATTGAAAACCAATAACTTTATCAAGTTCCTCTTTGCTTAAAAAATCCCTTTCGGCCTTTGTAAATTTTAAAGCATATTTGGAGAAGGGATCTTTTTGCACCCATTCCAATTTTTGGGCAAGATTCAGCAATTTCTTAAGTCGCTCCAGATGTTTCATAACCCCATTATTGGATGGAGATGGTCGATGGGACTTTGATTTATACGTGCGCAGAAAGTGTTCAAAATCCATTATAAACCCATAATTGATCTGTTTCAGATAAATATCGGTGGATTTCATATTGACTTCTAAAAATTCATAGAGGTACTTTTCGGTGGTGCGATAATTCTTCATCGTACCGGGTTTTAATACCGATTGCATATTTAAGGTGTGGTAGTCCAGAATGTCAGAAAGGCTTTTAGAGGAATCATCAATGCCTAGGTACCTTGCCTTTACTGCGGTGGCGCTGAGCAACTTATTTTCGTGTTGTAATTGGCGGAAGGACTCATAGATCTGGTTGTAAATCCTGTCAATGGATTTGTTGACTTGAATACTTTCCGCGCTACTTCCCCTTAATCGGCTCTTGCGCTCATCCCATAAGTTTAATGTAATCCTGCGCTGCAGGCTCAGTTCAATACGATCACTATTTAAAGTGATCCGGGCATAAAGTGGCGCATTGCCACCTTTGGCCTTGTTGGATTTTGGGAAAATAGTT
>CAXBEL010000094.1:0-15866 GCA_963974735.1 uncultured Flavobacteriaceae bacterium
CCCCATCTGTATCAACCCCATCGTTTGAAACATCACCTCCGGACTGATCAGCACCAGTAATTTGACAATCATCACAACCATCACTATCCGCATCCTGACATGAAAATGGATCTGTATAACTAGTATCAGCCCCATCATTTACACCGTCATTGTCTGCATCTGTATCTCTATAATCCAAATCAGATAAACCATCTGAATTAGGAAGATCATTGGACGGATTATTTATAACTCCTGATGCATCAGAATAATCATCACTATTCTCTGCAGCTTGATCTATACCATTAAAACCCACTTCTCCGGTAAATACAACTCCACCTTCTACAGCATCAGTAACTCCATCATTATCACTATCCCCGTCCAAATAATCTTCATTATCCGTTCCGTCTGTGTTAATAGGAGTCAAGCCCGGCCCTCCAGGAAGTGAGTCATACGCATCATCCATTCCGTCATTATTGGCATCATTCCCTGAAGGAACTATGTATCCAGAAGTAAGTTGAGCCTCAATGTTGTCAGGAATACCATCATTATCACTATCCAGATCAAAAAAATCTGGCACACCATCTAAATCAAAATCGTAAACATCATTTATGCCATCACCGTTGGAATCCACAAAAGCCGGGAATCCAGCTGTCGTATCATTTTTGTCTATATAATTAGGGATACCATCCCCATCAGTATCTGTAGAAGGATTAAATCCAGTACCTCCATCCTCTACTATATCTGCTATACCATCGTCGTCGTCGTCAATATCACAAAAGTCTGAAGGGGAATTAGACGATGGGGAATCGTCCCTATTTGCTGTTTCTGTAAAATTATAATAAGGTATTATTCCACCTTCTCCTCCAGGTTCTGCACCATTTGTAACGCCATTAGAATGAATACCGGCATCTCCGCCAGTTCGTAGAATGTTAACTGTTAAAGGCAAGTTCTCTAAATTATGTAGAAATACACCGCCACCGCCACCGCCACCAGGACCGTGTATGATAGTTGTATTTAAGTCCTGACCATCTCCTCCTGTAACATCAATATTAAGATTTCCAGAATACCTCAACACATCAAAAGCAATAGAGCCTCCAGCACCGCCGCCGCCGCCGCCATCTGGTGCATTTGAAGGATTTATTGCAACGGCATCTTCACCTGAAGCATCTATTAAATTTCCATTACCTATTATTTCTTCAGCTCTAATAACAACTATTCCACCTCCATTAGAAGCAGATGCCGGGTTGTCTGTCGTAACGAAGCCTGATCCTCCGGCTCCACCAAAGAAAACACGGTTTTCCGGATATAAACCTGCGAGGGAATTTCCTCCCAAACCACCGGCAAGGGTACCGCCATCCGCTATTTGATCACACCACCTACTACCTCCAATGCCTCCAACACCATAATTGGATCCACCACCACCACCAGAATCTCCTGATACACCAGATCCTCCACCGTTTCCTCGTGGTGATCTTCCTTTGCTAAACTGAGGATCATCTACTACAATACCGCCTCCTTTAAACCAACTGGAAGGATTAGAATCTGGCAATGTATATTGGGTATTTGGATCAATGCTACAGTTATCAGGAGTACCATTTACATCCATACGGACTCCTAAATAACCGGCACCTTTAGTATTTATATTTGCACTAAAAGTTAAAGTACCTTTAACAAATAGGGCTACTATGCCTCCCTCAGAGGTAGCCGGATCAAAAGGATCTGCAACAATGTCAGAAACTATTTCAACATCGCCTGGGTAAACCGGCACCCGGACCAATTGTATCAATCCCGTAGCATCATAAGTGCGTATTAAAGGGAAAGCGGGTTTTATAGTATTCCCAGCTACTGAGGCAACATCAAAAAACTCATAGTTTCCCGCGTTACCTATATCTGTTATAGTACCTCCAGCTGCAGAATTTGAAACATCAATACTAGCTCCTTTTAGTTGTACAATTAAAACTTTATCGCCTACTGCAAATTGAGAAGCATCAGCTACCTGAATAGAATTTATACAAGAAGGTGTGCTATCACAAACATCACATCCTGGATTATTTATATTGGTAACTTTCTCGTATTCATTTATTACTCCTCCAATTTGTGTTTGGGCACTGGCAAGTGAGGCAGACAGAAAAAGTATTGCAATGAAGAACTTTGCAAAAAAAGAAGGTGTAACAGGTATTTTAAAAACAAATAAATTGCAACTAAAAGTAACTTTATTCATTACTAAGGTTTAGATTAAAAGGGCTTATATTCCCATTCTAAACTCCTAAAATGTAAAGCAACACCTTAAAAAGCCTTATACTTTTAAGATCAGAGTATTATGATAGATTCATCTAAAAAACGATCAAAGTCTATCTAATACTAAAAATCAACAATTCGTAAATTAAGCACTATTTGGGGCATTTTCTTTTTCAATAATTCAATTTTAGGGGTTGAATTGGGTCTTATAAAAGCAAATTTAGGAAAACTTTAAGAACAAATGGCTATTTGTTAAAATCTTTAACACTAAAAATGTCGCCTAAAAACCTAAAAAACAGATTAATGACCGGCAAATGGAGCTAACCCCTTAAAAATGTTAAGATTATATCCAAGTAATTTTCGACTCTATGTCCCCTCTCTTGCCCTGAGGTAAATCTCCTGTATAATTACCCAGATAAAGAAAGCCAAGGCATTTTTCCCCCTCCTTAAGTTCAAAGAATTTATGCATCTCACTTATTAAACCTGGCGAACTCCAGTAGGCTCCCAATCCTAAGGAAGATGCCATAAGCCACATATTTTGAACAGCCATCGCCACCGAGGCGACTTCTTCCCATTCTGGAAGGCTTTCTTTTAAATCCCTTTGCATACAAATTGCTATTACCGCACCTGATTGCTTGGGCTTCAACGCTATTTTTTTCTTCTTAAAAGCAGAGAACTTATCTGTAGGAGTAATCTTCTCATAAGTTTCGGCTAAAAAATCACTTAGTAAATTAAGTGATCCACCCTGTATAACCTTAAATCTCCAAGGCTCTGTCTTCTTATGTGTAGGCGCCCAATTACCCGCCTCGAGAATTTCAAGCAGGTCTGCTTTGTCTATAGGCTTGTCTATATATTGATCTGGATATACGGCTCTTCTGTTTGCAATAATTTCTTTGAGGGTCATCAGCTTTTTATAATTTGTGTGTCTTTTAATATTATGAAATTACTCTATATGCACTAGTAAAATTAAAGTGTGTGATGGAATTAATAACTATAAGAATGTCTTTAACATACCCTTAACTAAATTAATTATATTTGCAGTCAAATTAAAATGGTGATCCTCAAACCACCAAAAGACCTACATAAATGAAAACAAGCCCCAAATTGTATTTGTTGCTGCTCGTCGGCATCATACCCTTTTTAACTTTTGCCCAGAATAGTCGACTTGAAAAAGCCGACAAAAAGTTTGAACAATATGCTTTTATCGATGCTCAAAAAATTTATCTGAAAATTGCAGAAGAAGGTTTTGAGTCTGCTGAGCTTTTTCAAAAATTAGGTGACTCCTACTACTTTAATGGTCTTTATGAAGATGGAGCGCAATGGTACGAGAAACTCATCACTATATTTCCAGAGGAAACAACACCAGAATATTTCTTTCGCTATGCGCAGACTTTAAAAGCTCTTAAAGAGTACAAGAAGTCTGACGAAATTATGTTGCGCTTTAGGGAACTTAAAGGGGAAGATTCACGAGTAGCCCTTTTTGAAGACAAGAGGGATTATCTAGAAGATATAAGCTATATAGAAAGTGATTATGATGTTGAAAATTTAAGAAGAATAAACTCCAAATATTCTGACTTTGGCGCCACACTTTATAAGAACAAATTAATTTTTGCATCCTCAAGAGATACGGGTGTTTTTTCTAAAAAACGGCATAAATGGAATAATCAACCATTTCTGGATTTATACGCTGCAACCATTGATGAAGAAACGGGAAATCTATATAATGTAGAACGTTTTGCCACAAATTTAAATTCTCCTTTTCACGAATCCTCTCCCATTTTTACTCGTGATGGAAATACCATTTACTTTACAAGAAATAATTACAGTCAGGGTTCTAAAAAGAAAGACAAAAACGGGACAACCCGTTTAAAAATTTATAAGGCAGAAAAACAAGGGAAAGATTGGACTACCGCTGTAGAGTTGCCTTTTAACAACAATGATTATTCTGTAGCTCATCCTGCATTAAGCCCAGATGAAACCAAATTGTATTTTGCATCAGATATGCCGGGAACAGTGGGTCTTTCTGATATTTGGTATGTAGATCTTCTTGCAGACGGTTCTTATGGCGAACCTAAAAATCTGGGACCTATGATTAACACAGAAGGTCGTGAAAACTTCCCTTTTATAAGTAAGGATGGTAGCCTCTATTTCTCTTCTGATGGAAGACCTGGACTGGGTGGTCTTGATATTTATGTTGCAGCAAAAGACAGTAAGGGAAAAATTGTTCAAATTATAAATCTGGGCGAACCTGTTAACAGCAATAAAGATGATTTTAGTTTTATAGTAGATGATCAAACCAATAGAGGTTATTTTTCTACCAACCGCTACTTTGGGATGGGGAGTGATGATATTTTTAGCTTCAGCAAAAAACCGAAAGAAGAACCTTTGTGCTATTCATTAGTTAAAGGTGTTGTAAAAGATAAGGAAACGCTTAATCCTCTTTCTGAGGCTACGGTCTCTCTTTTAGATTTAGACGGAAATACTATCGAAAAAGTTGTTTCAGATAAACAAGGTAATTTTAGACTGAATCCCCTATGTAATGAGGAATATATTGTAAGGGCAGAAAAACAGGATTATACCTCAGCTGAAGAATTGATTACATCGCCCTTGGAAGGCAATTCTTTAACTCTGGAATTATTACTGGAAAGACGCATTCAAAGAGTTGAAGAAGGTGATGATCTGGCTAAATTATTGAAACTAAATCCTATTTATTTTGATTTTGACCGTTTCAATATCCGTCAGGATGCAGCATTAGAGCTTACTAAGGTTCTCGCTGTTTTAGAAGAAAACCCTACTATGGTTATTGATGTTAGGTCGCATACAGATAGTCAGGGAAATGACAGTTACAACCTCACACTCTCAGAAAAAAGGGCTCAGGCTACTGTAGACTACATTGTTAATAAAGGTATTTCCCGTAGCCGAATCACAGGAAAAGGATATGGCGAAACCCAATTGATAAACAATTGTGGCAGCGGTATAAAATGCTCAGATGAAGAGCAACAACTTAACAGGAGATCAGAGTTTATTGTGCTTCAAACAAAATTAGAAGCAAATTAATATCGACAAGTGAGATACAAAAAAATGCGCGTCTTTTGACGCGCATTTTTTGTTATTGATTTTTTGTTTGAGTAGTATCTTTTTTCTTCTTTCCACCCAACAATCCTCCCAGAATACCTTTTACAGCATCCTTGACCTTCTCGTCTTTAGTTGTTGTGGTATCAGAAGGCGTAGTTTTTACAGCTGTGGAATCTGTGGGGTTATTACGACCAAGTATACCTCCTAAAGCATCTGTAATCTTATTTTTTCCTTCCTCTTTTAATTTATCTTTTTGAGTAGCTACAATCTGTTGTGTAAGATTGTTTACAGCCATCTGCGTATTTACTGAAATCTGCGGATTACTAAAAGATCCAGCAAGCGAGATAGGAAGATCCACCGTATAATTTTCTAAGTCGGCATCACTCAACCTTGCAAGTGTACTTCCTAATTTATTTCCTAAAAATCGAGCAGGGACATCTAATGTCAGATTATAATTCATAACATTCTGCAGACTATGGCTTCCACTCACATTCACATTTATCCCTTTTACATTAAAATCAAACGGTTTTACCACTATGTTTCCATTATCAAAATTTAATTGGGTTTTAATATCCTTAAAGCTTAAATCTGATAGATTTAGAAAATCTAATTTTCCATCCAGTGCATTTAACAAAGGCATTTTTTCTGGATCGACCTCAGCAGTTAGAACTTCTGCAAGAGCATTTCCTGCTAGGGATGACAATACCGGACTTAAATCTGAATTGAGGTTCCCTTTTAATTCAATATTTGTATTAAGTGCACCTTGAAGCGCTTTTGCAATAGGCGCCAGGCCTTGTAAAAGATCGAGTCCTGCAAAAGACTGATCAATGTCTATAGAGTTTAAATCCAGATTCATTGCAAATGTTGGCACATCTCCTTTGGTATTTACATTCCCCCCTATTGCGATTTTTCCTCCAAAAATATCTGAAGAAACATTGCTCAAGGTTGCCGTCTCATCTTTAATCAAGACACTCCCTTTTACATTTGTAAGTTCTATATCATCATAAATTACTTTACCTGCATTAAAGTCCAATGCAGCATCCAGAAAAGATGGGATTTTAATGGCCTCACTTCCAGCCACTACTTTGGTTTCCTTTTTCTCTTCAGCAGGCTCAGATGTGTTTGTGGTATTTTCAGCGGACTCAGTGGTTGTTTCAGCAACACTAAAATCATTGAGATTAATAGTACTGGATTTAATTGTAAATCGCCCTTTTAAATCTTGTTTAGACAATAAAAAAGGAATAAGATTTTCAATACTTCCTTTGGCATTCAAATCTGTTTGACCAGTTTGACCTTGAAGATTCTCCAATGTGATGGTACTGGTATTAAATTTTATATCGGTTTGGGATATGGCTAAAGCGTTAGGAAGCTCTGGTGAAGTATATTTAAAATCACGAAGACTTGCGCTACCTGTACTTTTAATATTTTGATATTGCTCACGCTCCACGCTTTCCATATCAAAATGGGTGGTAAGGTCCACAGTTAGCATCCCGTTTAAATCCTGATCCAAATCTAAAGGATATGCCTGCTCTAGATGGCCCAGATTCAGCTTTCCTTTTAAAGCCAGATCCACAATAGGATTTGTAGTCAACCTATCAATCCTTCCGTTTGCCGCAAATCTATCTTGATCTATTCTAAAGGTTAGATTGCCCAAACGCAAATAAGTATCCTCCAAGAGACCCGTTTCGTTTTTTACTTGTGCATCAATAGTTATATTTTCTACCGCTTTGGGCAAATCTGGGTATTTAAAAGACGCATTATCAGATGACACAGCAATATCCAATGTGGGTATGTGCTCCTCATCAACAATTCCTCTAACCACACCTTTTAAAATAAAATCACCTGTAGTGGTTACACCATCCAGATTTTTTGCATACTCCTCTGGGATTACTGCCAAGAAATTTTTAAAATCACTTGAAGGGGTTTCAAATGAAATATCAACCTCATTATTATTCTCATTTACTTTTACAAAACCATTAAATACTAAAGGCAACTGATTAATCAAGGCCTCATTTTCCTTAAAGGTGAACTTTTGGTTCTCCAGATCCATCTCAATATCTGCAGTAAGCTTTAGTTTGTTGTTATTTAAATAATTTGCACCATCCAGATCAAAAGAAACGAGAGCGGTAGTTTCTGTTTCTAGAGTCGAAACAGCAGCAGAAAAATCTCCCGTTCCCTCATGATTAACTTCCCTTAAACGAATAAATGTTTTTGTGCTTTCATCAAGATAGTTCACAATAGAATTATTGATCTCATAGTGTTGCACGTCAAACTGAAATCCGCCTGAATCGGCCGTTGCATCATTATTGTTTGAAGTATCTGTCTTAGTTTTTGCCGACTCTTTAATGGGAGCATCCTCATTAATGGCAATATCATAATTGGCATTGCCTAGACTGTCTACCTTTATGTTTATAAAGCCCTCGTCTAATTTAATCTCATCTACTTGTATGGGATCTCCAGAACTTTTAAATAGTTGGGTAATGCCCATATCCAGTTCAAGTTGCTTCCCACTTGCTAAAGTATCTCCAGCAAAAGGCGCTTTGTTTACTACACTAAAATCTTTTATTGTCAGCGCAGCATCAGGGAAACTTCTAAAAAGACTTAGATCCAATTCCTCCCACGCTACCGTAGCATTTAAGTTTTTATTTATTGTGTTTTTAACCAGGTCTTCCAGTTGACCCTTAAAAAGAAATGGTGCCGCGATTATGGCTATAACCAAAACCAGCACTACAATTCCTACTATCTTTAATATCTTTTTCATCTTTTTTCTTTACTTATAACTTTTCTTCAACTT
Organism: uncultured Flavobacteriaceae bacterium; assembly: GCA_963974735.1. Taxonomy (GTDB): domain Bacteria; phylum Bacteroidota; class Bacteroidia; order Flavobacteriales; family Flavobacteriaceae; genus Leeuwenhoekiella. Next base: position 8,087 of record CAXBEL010000094.1, read on the forward strand.
GATAAAAAGCAAGATCATTTCCTAATTCTTCGTGTACCTTTAGATTAAAACGTTTTCTAAAATAATATACACCCAGATACATAAAAGGCGTATCACATAAGGCCACAAGCACCTTGAATAAATATCCGCTCAACAACAGTGATCCAAATAGATCCCAATCTATTTTCCCAAAACTACACAGCAAAAATAACACCGTAAATGTGTCTATAAACTGACTAAAGAAGGTGGAAAAATTATTCCGAATCCATAAATGTTTTCCTTTAGTTACCCGCTTCCAGAAGTGAAAAATCTGAATATCTATATACTGCGCAAGCAGATAAGCCATCATAGATGCCAACACGGCAACTACCGTAGCTCCAAAAACCGTGTCGAATAAACCATCATCTACGGGAGACCAGTCTGTGGCGGGTACTATTGCAGAAACATAAACGATCAATAAGGAAAAGAGCGAAGCAAAAAGACCGGCAGTAACCACTTGGTTAGCTTTCTTTTTACCGTAAATCTCACTAATAATGTCTGTTATCAAAAATGTTATTGGGTACGGCAGAATCCCTACGGAAATCTCAAAAGTATAAATACCGAAAAAATCCCAATAAAAGAATTTTTGAAAAATCAGATTTGAAACTACCAACGAACAAATAAAAAGTGCTCCCAGAATAAAATAAATACGATATGCTAACAGTGCATCTCTCTGTTTGCGTGCTTTTTGCGCCAATAGTTAATTCTTTATAGTCTCTAAGCAATCAAAATTAGAAGTTTGTAATTATGTTTTACTTAAATTGCTCTTAAAATATCCTAAGCCTCAAACGCCATTAAACCCTTGCAGGACATACTATTATCCCTTGGAAGCAATCAAGGAAACTCCTTTGAAAATCTTCAGGATGCCGTTGATCTTATTTTTGAAAGAATAGGACAAGTTGTACGTATCTCACCAGTATATAAAACTCAAGCCTGGGGTTTTGAAGGTCCGGACTTTTTAAATGGTGCTATTTGGGTAAAAAGCAGGATGAGCAGCAGAAAAATTCTGGAAGAAATAAATGCCATAGAAAAACAACTGGGGCGTCATCGTAACAGAAGATCAACAAACCCAGAAAAAGGTTATCAAAACAGAACCATTGACATAGACATCCTGTTTTATGGTGATGAAGTAAGAGAAACCAAAACGCTCACGTTACCTCATCCTGAATTACAGAATCGAAAGTTTGTTCTTGAACCTCTTAATGACATTGCTCCAGATTTTGAACATCCCGTTTTAGAGCAAAACGTCACAACGCTTCTTGAACAAACTAAAGACACATCAACTCCCGAAAAACAACCTAAATGGTTGCGTAACCCACAGTCCAAATACGATTTAAGCAAACATCAATACATTGCTATTGAAGGAAATATAGGCGCAGGAAAGACTACTTTAACTTCAATGATTGCTGAAGATTTTAATGCTAAATTAATTCTGGAACGATTTAAGGACAATCCTTTTTTGCCTAAGTTTTACAAAGATCAAGCGCGATATGCATTTCCCTTAGAAATGTCTTTTCTTGCAGATCGCTATCAACAATTGCTGGATGATATTGGGCAATATGATCTTTTTAAAGATTTTATGATAGCAGATTACGACAGTTATAAATCCCTAATTTTTGCCCAAGTAACTTTAGCAGAAGAGGAGTTTAGCCTCTATAAAAAGCTGCACGGCATCATGTATAGGGATATAGCAAAGCCTAGCCTCTACGTATATCTGTATCAAAATACCGAGCGATTGCTAGAAAATATAAAAAAAAGGGGACGCTCTTATGAGCAGGATATTTCAGCAGATTATCTTTCTAAAATTAATCACGGTTATCTAGAGTTTATTAAGAATCAACAACACGGTAATGTGAAAATTATTGATATTTCAGAAATGGATTTTGTTAGAAATAGAGCCGATTATTTAGCGGTTTTAGATATTATGCTAAATTGAATTAAAAGATTAAAAGCATTGTAATTAACATTAAGGTTACTCCAATAAGCACGCCAGCAAGTAAACCTAATCTTCTTCCGTATTTTTCTCCTTCTTGATAAGAAAAATAATCAAAATCTGTCTTCATAATATTGGTTGGTTGGGTTTGGTGGAACAAAAATGACCCAAATCCAGAATATAAAAGACACACTTTAGAGAATTTATAAAAACATTAATAATTATTAATAATTATTAACACTATTTAGGAGGGGAAATACTACTTGTAAAAAGAAAGTTTAACAAACAGATCCCAAATTACCACCCCAACGCTTACAGAAATATTCAAGGAATGTTTGGTTCCCAATTGCGGAATTTCAACTACAGAATCTGCCGTGCTTACCACTTCTTGTTTAACTCCCTTTACTTCATTACCAAAGACCACTGCATATCTCTGATTTTCAGATACATCCACACTATTTAGCATTACCGCTTGTTCTGCCTGCTCTATCGCTAAAACCTGGACGCCCTGAGCTTGCAAATCTTTAACCACCTCAATTGTATGTTCTTTATATTCCCACTCCACAGTATCTGTTGCTCCCAGAGCTGTTTTTGTAATGTCTTTATGAGGGGGCTTGGCGGTAATGCCGCAGAGATATATTTTTTCAATTAAAAAAGCATCTGCGGTACGAAATACAGAGCCTATATTATTTAAACTTCTAATATTGTCAAGAACAATAATTATGGGTGTTTTCTTTGAAGTTTTAAATTCTTCGACTGTTTTGCGATCAAGTTCGCTATTTTTCAGCTTACGGTTTTCCATGCCGCAAAAATAGGGATTTATTTAGGCTTAAAAAGCTCTGATAAATCCCCTAATTATGAACAAAAATTGACTTATGCTTTTTTTAATTTCGAATAATAGATATAGGAAACAATAAGAATAATCAAAAAGATTATTGGAGCCATTGCATTCGAGATAGGATCTCCATTGGACATATGCGCTATAAATGCAGATACAAAAACAATTGCAAAACCGGCATACGTAAATTCCTTAAGAGATTTTGGAACCGCCGGAATCAAGAGAATCAATGCACCAAAAAGTTTGGCTACCGCAAGCTCGATTCTAAAATAATCCGGAAAGCCTAAATGTGTAAAGGCCGCTTTCATTTCTTCAGTCGTTAAATATTGATAAGCACTATACAACATCATTAAAGAAACAATAGCTGTAGTTATCCAGAATATGATTTTATTGGTTTTCATAAGATCTTATTTTTTGTAAATGGATTCTAATACTTCCTTTAAAGGAGTAGGTTTACGGCCGAGCAACATTTCCAGATCAGATTTTTCGGTATAAAATTCCCCTTCACGTATTGCACCAGCAAAACCTACAGCACCCTGCAACTGGTCTTCAGGAACCCCAGCATTCGAGAGCGTTTCTTTATATTTTTCTGGCGATGGACTTTTATAGGTAATCTCCTTACCCGCAATTTCACTTAGCATATCCGCAATTTGCGCAAAGGAATAATTCTCCATATTACCTATTGCATATTCTTTACCTGAATGCCCATTACCAGATATGATTACTGCAGCGGCTTCTGCCATTTCTTTGCGTAATGCAAATGATGTTTTCCCATCTTCTGCAGGCAAGTAAATACCTGTTTCCAACACTTTCTCCCCCACAAACATCGGGATGAAATCAGCATACAGCGAATTGCGCATTATAGTATAATCCATCCCGCTGTTTTTCAAGAATTCTTCAGTAGCCATATGAGCTTTTGCCACCATCGCAATAGGAGATGAATCCGTTTCATTTTTACGTTCAAAACTTGTATAAACCACAAATTGAACACCGGCTTCAGCAGCTGCCTCAATCACATTTTTATGCTGCTTTTCCCTTTTTTCAAGATTATTTCCAGAGACAAAAACCATCTTTTCAATATTTTTAAAAGCAGAGACAAGGGACTCATAATCATTGTAATCCCCCATTTTAAGTTTTACCCCCAATTCTTTCAATTCTTTTGCTTTTGTCTTATCCCTTATAAGGCCAGCTATATCACTAGCTGCAATACCTTTATTTATTAATGCCTTTATAGTTGCGGTCCCAAAATGTCCCGTTGCTCCTGTTACTAAAATCATATTGAAAATTTTAAGATTCATAACAAAGTTATCGTATTTTCACTTTACAAAGTATAGCGATATACTAAAGTATAGTACAATTTAAACCTTCAAAATGGTCAAAATAGCTGATTTAGAAAAAGTAAAAAGTTGTTCGGGCGAATTTGTTCTGGCAATAAATGACACGCTAAATGTGATTAATGGAAAGTGGAAACTTCCCATAATAGGCACGCTTCTTTACGGGAAAAAGCGATTTACAGAAATGGAACGTGAAATCCCTAAAATCACACCACGTATGCTCTCTAAAGAATTGAAAGATCTGGAAATGAACGGCATTGTAAAGCGTACAGTTTACGACACGACTCCTGTGAAAGTAGAATATGAGTTAACAAAATCTGGATTGACCTTGCATAAGGTGTTAGATCCTATGATAGAATGGGGAATGGAACATCGGGAATACGTATTGTCCCAATGCAAAGACTAATCTATTTCCTGCCACCACTCTGTAAATTTTTGATCTGGATCATTGAGATAAACAGGTTCTCCAATTTTAGGAGTCATTAAAGACACGTCTTCTATCTTACTGATCTTTGATACCTTTTTTAAAGGTTCGTCCCAAGAATGTTTTGAAAGGGAGAATTTAGAAGAATGAACGGCTAACAATCTTTTTCCTTTTAAATCTTTGGCTGCTAAAACCACCTCATCGGGGTGCATATGAATGTATTTCCATTTATGATCATATTGACCATTTTCTAATATAACTAAATCAAAAGGCCCCAGTTTATCACCTGCTGATTTAAAATGCGCATCATAGCCGCTATCTCCCCCTATAAAAATATTAAAGGATGGGGTTTTAAGTGCGAATGATGTCCATAAAGTCTGGTTACGCTTCAAACCCCTCCCAGAAAAATGTCTGGCGGGCACGGTTTGTACATCAAACCCATCTTCTAGAATAAAATGCTCGCCCCAATCCTTCTCGGTAATATGTTCCTGCTTATAGCCCCAATAGGTTAAGTGTGCCCCTACTCCCAGTGCACAAATCACATGATTTACTTTTGACCTTAAACCCGTTAATGTATCATAATCCATATGATCCCAATGGTCATGGGTTATAAAAAGATAATCGATTTCTGGCATATCTTCTACGCCATAAATATTAGACCCTTCAAAAGCTTTTGTAGTAAAAGAAATAGGTGAAGCATGACCACTAAAAACAGGATCTACAAGAATTCTCTTTCCATCCAGTTGTATGAAATAGGAAGAATGTCCAAACCATACAAGTATATTTTCGGCAGGTTGGACATTTAGTAAATTGGTTTTAATAGAAGGAATGGGGTGAGATGGCCTTTTTCTTTTATTCTTATCAAAAATCAATTCTTTTAATGCCTGGTAATAACTTACACCTTCTGTTAAAGCTGGGGTGTCGCTTAAATTGTCAAAAGAGTCTTTTAAATAATGTGGAGAGTTTTTAAGATTTTCCAAGCGCTTTCCTGAAGGTCTTTTCCCAAATTTCTCTTGATTAAGGAAAATGACTAAAAAAACAACTAATAGAACGAGTATCAAGAAGGTAGTTAGCATCGCATGTTTTTATTGCCGAAAAATTATGATTTAAAACATATACAATCCCAACACATATTAAAGGACATATCGATGTAGGACTCTGTATCTTTATCATTGTAAAGAAGATATTCCATAGTCCCAAAAAGCAAGTCATTAAAGGCCTTTAATAAGAAATCTACTGGAATTTGTTTAAAATCCTTTTCAACTATGCCATTTTCCCACCATTTTAAACGCGCTTTCCAAGTATCATCTTCTGCCATTAAATTTGCACAGTAATACGGCGAATTTTTAAATTGAAGCAGGTATTGAACTGCTTCTTTATTTTCTAATCCCCAATGAATAATCTGACTCCATAAATCCCTTAACTCCTCTTGAACCGAAGTATTCTGCGCATCTCCATTGGCCGTAATCTCTATAATTTGCTTTTTTATGCTTTTGTATGCGGTAATTATAATGTCTTCCTTTGTTTTAAAATGATAGAACATTGTACCCGTTGCAACGCCTGCATTCCGTGAAATTTCGGCAGTAGAAACACGGTCAAATCCACCTTTTACAAAAAGGGAAATTGCACTGTTTAATATTTCTGTTTTTTTATCTGCCATTTTAATTCAATTTAAGCGTAAGACCATTAAAAACAAACAGCCATTTTAAAAATGGCTGTTTAAATTATTACTTAATAGCAAAAAGTGTTCTATAATTCACGATCTCCTTTAGTAAATTCTAACATCCATCCTGGGTATTCCGGTGCCAATTTACTGATTTCATCCAGCTTTTTCAGTTCATCTTCTGTAAAACTGATGTCAGTTGATTTTAAATTATCCTTTAATTGGTCGGCATTTTTAGCTCCAATGATTACACTGGTTACAACAGACTGATGTAACAACCAGGCAATAGAAAGTTGAGCTACAGACGCTCCCTTATCTTCTGCCATAGGTCTTAGTGCATCAACTATATCAAATGCACGATCTTCATTTACCGGTGGAAAATCAAAATCTGTTCTTCTACCACCTGATTTACTTTTACCTTCTCGATCGTATTTACCACTTAACAAACCTCCAGCTAAAGGACTCCAAACCATCAAACCAACTTTCTGATCTTTTAATAATGGTGCTACTTCACGCTCTAAATCACGCCCTGCGATAGTATAATAAGCCTGTAAGGATGCAAAACGTTCTAAATTGTTGTAATGAGAATAATCCAAAGCCTTCATTAACTGCCAGGCAGCAACATTACTTGCGCCTATGTAGCGTACTTTACCACTTCTCACAAGATCATCAAGAGCTCTCAACGTCTCTCCTATGGGAGTTAAAGGGTCGTGCGAGTGAATTTGATATAAATCTATATAATCTGTATTCAGCCTTTTTAAACTGGCATCTACCTGATCCATAATATGTTTGCGGCTCAACCCTTTTTCATTGGGACCCTCCCCCATTGTTCCTCTTGCTTTTGTTGCCAAAACAATAGAATCTCGCGAAATGCCGGTATTTTTAATTGCCTGCCCGGTAATTTCCTCAGATAAACCGTCAGAATATACATTGGCGGTATCCACAAAATTTACTCCCGCATCAAAGACCTTCTTCATAAGATCATCTGCCTCTTTTTGCTCTACACCACCTATATCTTTAAAGCGGCCTTTTGCTCCAAAAGTCATAGTCCCAAAACAGAGTTCTGAAACCAGTAATCCAGTATTTCCTAATACATTGTATTTCATAGTTAATTTTTTTAAATTTATAGATAGACTAATCAGTCTATAAAAATATAAGAATGAAAATGGTGCTGCAACTCTTTAAAAAACCTTTAACGCTTGATCAATTAATCATAATTTTTTCTAACCTTCAAAATACCATCTATGAAAAAAATACTCCTGCCTACAGACTTTTCTGAAAACGCGTATAACGCTATACGTTATGCCGTACAGTTCTTCAAAAAAGAATCTTGCACTTTCTTTCTATTAAACTCGATACATAACGCAGATTTTATTATGCATAGTAGTCTGTATGATATGTATCAAAAATTATCTCAGGAAGGACTTCAAAATCTTGAGCAACGTATAGAAGAGGAATTTCCCAACCCTTTGCATTCCTTTAAAAGAGTATCAACCTTTAACTTACTTCACGAAGAGATCAAGGAGCGCGTGAACAACAAGCAAATAGACCTAATCGTAATAAGCTCTAG
>CAXBEL010000095.1:0-15773 GCA_963974735.1 uncultured Flavobacteriaceae bacterium
ATCCTCTCTTTGTTCTTTCTGATTATTTAATCTTTTAATGAATATCAAACTTAAGACGTATAACGCAAATGGCGGGTTCATAGAAAAGAACTAAATTAGTTTTCAAAACAAACAAAATCGTTAAACCGACAAATTCGCATCCATAACTCCGCGCAACGCTTCATACATAAAAGTTAGCCCCAATATAAGAAATGAAAAAACCCTCTATTTTATTAATAATAATTTTAGTGGTTTCTTGCACAAATAAGAAGACTGAATCTAACAAAAATCAGAGTGCTGAAATTGAACGTGAAATTGTTGTCTCAGAATTTCAAACCTTTATCGATTCGGCAGATGTCGCAGGTTCAATTCTAATCTATGACTTAAAAGATGATAAGTACTATTCTAACAATTTTAGTTGGGCTAAAAAAGGGAATTTACCAGCTTCCACTTTTAAAATACCCAATTCGATTATAGCCTTAGAAACCGGAGTGGTCGAAAACGACAGTACACTTTTTAAATGGAATGGAGAGGAAAGGAGACTAAAGGTTTGGGAGCAAGATATGACTCTTAAAGAAGCTTTTCATTATTCCTGTGTGCCTTGTTATCAAGAAATAGCAAGAAAAATAGGTGTAAAACAGATGAATGAATATTTGAACAAACTAGATTACGGCAAAATGAACGTTGATACTACAAATATTTATATGTTTTGGCTTGAAGGCGAATCTCAAATTAATCAATATCAACAAATAGAGTTTCTGAAGAGATTTTATAATTCTGAATTGCCAATTTCTAAACGTACAGAAGCAATTATGAAAAGAATGATAGTCATAGAAGAAAATGAAACTTATAAACTCAGCGGAAAAACAGGTTGGTCAGAAAGAAATGGAAATAACAATGGTTGGTTTGTTGGATTTGTCGAAACAAAAGAAAACACCTATTTCTTCGCAACAAATATAGAACCGAACCAAAAATTTAATATGTTTCCAATGATTAGAAAAGAACTAACCTTCAAAGCATTGGAGCAAATGGAAATAATGAAATAAAGTGCAAACAATGTCTATGAGATCATAGCCGCCTATCGGCAGGTTAAGCTTAATAAACGAACCGTTGTGAGTAATTCTAAAAAGAAATACTATTATGAAAAATTTACTGATTATTTTATTGATTATTCCATTTGCAATCTTTGGGCAGGACTCCGATGAAAGTCAAAAAACGGAATTGAAAGAACTCAATGAATATCTCTTCTCAGAATATGCTTTAAAAAACAACCCTAAACCTTTAAATGAAACTGCAACTGACGATTTCATATTGATTGCTGCTCCAGGAGTGATAGAAAATAAAAAACAAGCCATAGATGGTGTAGTAAATTTGAATATTTCATCAGTGAATGTAACAATAGACAAAATTATTATAACTGGAGACGTCGGAATAGTTGTTGGAATTCTTGAAATGAAAGGAACAATTATGAATAGACCTGTTCCTGGAAAAATTAGATATTCAAACACGTTCATTAAAGAGGACGGAAAATGGCGTCTTAAAATGCGGACAATGACTCCGATGAGAATATAAATTCATTTATCTTTAAAGTAAATTCGTAAAATTCAAACATCCTGAATATTGTTTAAAATTAAATAATTGCATTATGAAATATGGACTATTTTTATTCGTTCTTTCTTTTGTTTGCTGTTCCAAAGATGATACTGAAAGTCTAACTTCTACTAGTCTTAAAGGAAAATGGATTGACACCGAGACACGCCTCGACACATTGTCTTTTGAATCCTCGGGCGATTTAGATATTATGAATTTGAACAGGGGAAAAGAACTAAGAAATGGCAATCTGGTGCCCAAACCTAAATCCGGAACGTATACATACAAACTTTTAGAAGAAAAAATATCTTTAAATTGGATGTTATCCAGCAATTCCAATTTTAATGACTATTATTTTAAAGTTGTTGATGATAGATTGAATATTGGCAACTTTTATGGTTCGACATCAGGCGAAACCTTGACTTTTGAAAGATTAGATCAATAATTTCTCTAATAAATACAGAGAGATTTTACTGGGCGGTAAAAACGAATAAACTCCATCGTTCATGTTTACTCGTCTGTGTCACTACTAATTACAACAACTGGATTTTGCTTTAGCAATAAATACCGTTAAATTATTCTTTGCAGTTCTTGTTGAAAACATAAATTCGGGTTATGAATTGTATTATAAGGATGAAAAAATAGCAGGTATAAAATTTTAAAGCTTTTTACAATAACAGCAACCGCACAAGCCTATAATTTTTAGAAAAACCAACTCATTTTAAACCGCTTTTAAGCGGTTTTCCTTTTTTTAAAACTAATAAATCCACGCCTAAAATTTGAGGTAGTAAATACTATACTAATTTAGATTTGTGATCAATCTCAATCGCGGTTATTTATCTAATTTTAAAAAGACTTAATGTCCGGCTGCGTATTCATTACGGAATCCCTCAACTCATTTGATTTTTAATTAGTTAAATTTAGCAATATGTATAAAACGGAAATAAGAGTAATGGTTCTCTTATTCGTACGTTGTGGCCAATATTATATCATAACTCTAAAATAAGATGAAATGAATCCAAGATTACCAATATTTGTAAGTTATGCTCATAAGGATGTTTTTTACTTAGAAAATTTGCTTAATCATCTTACACCTTTGAAAATGCAAAATCAAGTTTGTGCATGGTCTGATAAAGATATTGAACCAGGATCAAATTGGTCAAACGGAATAAGTACCTCGATAGTGAACGCCAGAGTATGTGTACTTTTAATAAGCAAAAACTTTTTAGCGTCTGAATTTATTCGTAACAGGGAAATCCCTCAAATGCTTGATAGAAAAGACAAAAATAAAATCCTTCCAATTATTGTTGGACCGTGTCTTTTAGATTTAGCGGAATTTAAATATCCTGATCCTGAATTAGGTCCAAATACATTTCATTTATCTTCGATTCAAGCGTTAAATGATCCGAATAAACCTATATCATCACTATCTGAATCTGAACAAGACATCATCTACGTGAAGGCAGCAAAAACTTTGTATCAGCTTTGGAAACGTTAATTGAAAATAATACTAGCCACAACACCGTTGGCTGCAAGTTAATAAACTACAAACAGAAATAAATGCCGATACCTGACTTCGACCATAATAATGTCTTACCTCCTTTTATTAATGGGAGACCTGGAATACATGCCAATCATTCCCCTTATATCTGTACGATTCAGGAATTTTGCGAAAAATTTGCCATTACTGAAGTGAGGATAGAACTACTAACTAAGTTCGTTGAGTTTCGGTTAAAAGTACATGAATCGGAAATAACCAGTGGTTTTCAATGGGTCGATGGCAGCTTTCTTGAAGACAAGGAAAAGGCACTAAACAAAGATCCAAACGATATAGATGTTGCTACATTCTTTCAAGTTTCTTCTCCATATACAAAAGACAAAATTAAAAATGAGTTTCCTGAGTTTATTAATAGAGGGCTTGCAAAGGATAATTACATGCTTGACCATTTACTAATACATATTCCTGCATTAGCACCATATGACTTAATAAGAAATACTAACTTTATTTCTAAGCTTTTCAGTTATAGTAAAAGAGGCGTTTTTAAGGGAATGGTTGAGATTCATTTAAATACCCCAAATGACGATAAGGCTGCCCTAGAATATTTAAAAAGTGTTGAATTATGAGTTTGTATAAATACAAAATATCGTTAGAAGCTCAGATTGCACAAGTCAGAAAAGTATATGAAAGTGTCAAAAAGGACTTTTTCATGAGTGAAAATTGGCGGACTAAATTAGAAGAGTTAGAAAATGAACTTAAAGAACTTCCTGAACAACTTCATGAGCCCAGGATAGAAATGCTTTTTAGCGGCAAGGCGGTTTATGGTTCAACAGGAATAAAATCAAGTTTTGTTGCGAAGACTGTAAAACCCTTTCAAGAGATGGTTAAAACTCAGGCTGCACTTGTTCGATTTGGCTCTGTAGGTAAAAGGGGGAGAGCAAAGAAAGGAGCTACCACTGATCTTTATTTGACTGCATTACCTGTTGGATCCTTTGGTGTAGAATTAAGCCAGCTTGAAACAGTAGATTTATTTGATAGTGATGACGTCTCTAATGCTATTAAGCAAGTTGTCGAAATAATTCAAAGTTCCGCAGCTGATGATGAAACTTTTGAAAGAACAATTTCCAACGTACCAAAAAGGAATTTAACGAACCTAAAAAAACTACTTGAAGAAATTGCCGAAAACAATTCTATACTAAAGTTAGAAACCAATGAAATAGGCATTCAGATTACTGAAGAAAAAGTTAAAGAGGCTTACTTAAGAGTATCTCAAACCGCTGATCTCGAAACGGAAATTGTTCTTGACGGTATATTCAGGGGAATTCTATTGGATTCAGGCCGTTTTGAAGTGGTTGATATTGAAGGAAGGAAAATTTCAGGATTTATTAGTCAAGACTTAACCGAAGAGGAATTGATTTCTTATGACCAAAACTTTTTTAATGAAAAGTGTCAAATCACTTTGAAAGAACATAGAACAACATTTAAAACAGGAAATGAAAAAGTTGAATATGAACTTTTGGAAATAAAAGCCAGCAGCCAACAAAACCTATAAGCAATAGCGCCCTGCGGGACGCCACAGCTCATAGCTAAACCGTTACTTACAAGCTAAAAAAAGAAAATGCCCATATATTATACACCAAAAGGAAGACTTATAGCTTGGTACGGAGATAAAACAATTAAAAAATATCGCCCAATAATTTCAAAATTATTAATTAAAAACTTTTCAGAAGGTCCATTTTCTGAAACTGAAATAACAAAAATTTTATTTTATACTTTAAAATGGTATCAAGATGAATTTCTTAAAGTCTTAAAAAAAGAAAATGAAGTAACTTTTTATCAAGGTTTATTTTTATTACACGAATTTTCCTGTGTTTTTCATCAAGAAAGACCAAATATGTCACCTGTAAAAGAGTTAAGCACTAAAGAATTTGCTATCTATAGACGGATTTTAAAACTTTGTTTAGAGCAAGCCTGTGATTTAAAGCTTGTCTCAAAAGAAACTGCATCCGCAGAATATATGAAGTCCAAAGAAGAGACAATTGACAATCTACTTTATCTTGGAGACTTTATTTTTGCTTGCTCACAATTATTGGCTCAGCAACAATTAATCGAAGATTGCGTTGATTTAAAATTTACAGAAAAAAGTCAATTCTATTTTGACTATAAACATCATTACGGTATACTTATCGACGAGTTAATGAAATCTTACAAAAGTCATATAGATAGGGCTATAACAGGTAAAGATGATTTTAATGATTTTGTGAGAGCTTCAAAGGAATGTTTAGGTGTCGAATATGGAAAAGCTATAAGTACAATAGAAGCTATTCACAATCATTTCGAAGCTGGAAAATTCGCATTAGATGAATGGTTTATTTATCCTAGAAATTTAGAAAATTTATTTGGCGTTCCATTTGAAAAAGGAGAAGTCTTTTTTAAAGGCTTAACATTATCAAGGGACAATAAAATGTCTTTGCAAGAAGCTGTTTACAAACCTCATAATATAAATAAATATTTATACAGACCTTTTTTAATTTGGAATGTTGATGGTAAAGATTTGACATTGGTTGGCGACCGTTCATTTGTAGAGAGTATTATGTCTCTTTGTACAAATTCTTTCGGTTGGAACAAATATCCAATAGAATGGAATAATAAATGTTTCAAAAACTTTATTAAGGAAAAAGTAAAGTTCAATGACAAAATATTGGAAGATGAAGCCGAAAATATTTTAAAAGATAATTTGGTAATCTACGATAGAAATTTAACACATTTAAAAAAATGGAATGGACAAAATTTAGATATAGAAAACGAAAAATGTGGAGAAATTGACTTTTTATTTCTTCATAAAAAGAAAATCTATATTGCCGATAGCAAACATCAATTAGCTAGATATGATATGAATAATTTTAGAAATGATTATTCATATTTTGAACTTAACAAAAAATCTTATAATAGAACAATAGAGCGTAAGCTTAAATTTCTAACATCTAAAGTCAAAGATGTTGAAGAACATTTTCAAGTAATTGAAAATAACAAATCATTACAAATCCAGTCTTATCAACTGGAAGCTATATTTATAATAAATACACCTACATTTATAATGCACAACAATCAATTTCGATTACATACTTTAAAATCATTAGAAGATGTTGTTCAAAATAAATTTATTGACAAAAATTATAACCTATTTATTGACGATGAAGAACACCAAAGATTTCTAAGTGTTTCTTATCCATATTTTAGAAAACCTGCATATAAAATAGTTGATTTTAACATGTTTGGTAATCAAGAATAAAAAGCCAGCTTACAACAAATAACTGAGCCAAAAAATAAAGCAAAAATCCACAATTTGGCATTCTAATTTATTCATTATTTAAGTTACTGTACTTCTAATTCCCCCGCCCTCAATAAATCCAAAAACTCGCTTTATCCGTATATAAATCGGCACGAAGAACAGTAAAATAACGGAGTCTGTAAATCAGACATTTGGCCGCTTTAAATGTTAAGATTGACTAAAAACGGCAACAACAATTAGGTGTCGTTTCTTACCTTTCGCTAAAATTTCATTGGTTTTTGAGAAACGCTACGTTTTTATTATCACATCCCTAAATGATTAAGGATCAAAAAAAAGATACTGCTCTCCTTGTTTTTTCGCTTAGCGCGAGAGAGGAAGCGCGAAGAAAACCATTGTTGGGGCACGCAAGAAAGGATGTAACAAATAATCTTTTTAGTCACTTAATTCAAGAGACAGCATATATCGCCGCCGCCAGTGGGGTAGATGTAATCTGGATAGATGAAAAGCAACAGCGCGGAACCAATTTTGCCGCTCGTTTTACAAATGCATTTCAGGAATTATTTGATCGAGGCTACGAGAATGTAATCTCCATAGGTAACGATTGCCCAGACTTGACGGTTGCTATGTTAAGAACGGCAATAGACCAGTTAAAAGATAAAAAGCTGGTTGTGGGGCCCGCAACAGATGGGGGCGTTTATCTTCTGGGTTTAAACAAATCACTTTTTGAAGCTGAAAAATTCCTTAGCCTGCCCTGGCAACAGGAAACACTTTTTAGCCAAATATCTTTTCACGCAAATAGAGAGAAAATCGAGTTTCATTGTTTTAATGAACTTTCTGATATAGACAATAAAGCTGCTGTTTTTGCATTTGTACGCAACAGGCCAGATTCTATTATTGCTCAATACATTCAATTTCTTTTTAAAATTTACTTCAGAATTCCAGAAAGTTTAGATACTTGTATGGATTCATTGCATATCATTTCGGCCCACACGCTACGCGGCCCTCCATTTATTTCAAGCAACCTATAGTAAAACCAGATGTTTAGTAAAAGTACTCCCCACAGGGAAATGCTTTTTTGCTTAACACCCCTTGAAATAAGTCAAACTTCTTTTTAAAAAATCTATGAGAATAGTTCTAATAGCTTTTATACAGCTATTGTTTACAACTGCATATTGTCAAACAAATTCATACACCGCGACTTTAGTAGACTCGGAGAGTCAACCCATCCCTTATGCCACGGTTAATGAGGTAGGCACACAAAATTATACGACCACAAATGATGATGGTGTTTTTACACTAGAAACAGCAAGTACAGATTTTACAATTCGTATTTCTTCCATTGGTTATAAAACCGTTGATTTAAATGTTACAAACGGTGAATTAAGCGAATTGATCACAATGGAGGTTTCTTCAGAAGAGCTCGATGAGGTTGTGGTTACCGCTCTGGGAATAGAGAAGGAAAAGCAATCACTGGTTTCTGCAGTATCTATTGTAAATACAGAACAACTTACTGCCGTACCGATGACCAATCTGGTAAACAGTCTTGCGGGCCAGGTTGCAGGGGTGCAGATCACGAATGGTTCTTCTGGTGTGGGATCTTCTTCCCGAATTGTTATACGGGGTGAAAACTCTTTAAGCGGAAGCAATCAACCACTTTTTGTTGTAGATGGTGTTCCCATAAGCAATGAACAGATTACAAGTGACCTTGTTAATAATGGTGCTTTACAGGAAGTGGATTTTGGTAACGGGGGTTCAGAAATAAGCCCAGATGATATTGCTTCGATTTCTGTGCTTAAAGGAGCAGGGTCTGCGGCATTGTATGGTGCAAGGGCTGCGAATGGGGTGATTTTGATTACTACAAAAAGAGGACAGAAGAAAAAAGGTTTTGGCGTAAGCACAAGCAGCTCAATTACCATAGAAACACTGCTGACATTGCCCGATTATCAAAATGAATATGGTGGCGGATCTAATGGCGAATATTCTTTTCAAAACGGAATAGGCGCAGGGATCAACGATGGAGGTATTAGTAGTTATGGACCACGTCTGGATCAAGGATTGTTGATTAAACAATTTGATAGTCCGTCAACAGATATTGATGGAAATCCTGTAAGAGGTGGTGATGTAATTGCCAGAACATTTCCTGATGGTTCATTTACAGCTATTGAGGCAACACCTTGGGTGGCGCGACCAGATAATGTGCGCGATTTTTTCAATACCGGAATCACTTATCAAAACAATGTGGCGATAAATTCTTCTGGAGAAAATGGCAGTAGCCGTTTGTCGTATAGCAATTTGCGCAATGAAGGGATTTTGCCAAATACAGATTTAAAAAGAGATGGAATTTCAATTAGTTTAGATCAACAATTGAGTGAAAATCTTACGGCGCGTACATTTATAAATTACATCAACACCCGAAGCGGTAACCGTCCCAATTTAGGTTATGGCTATGAGAATGTGATGTATGGTTTTAACTGGACCGGGCGCCAGACCAATATTGCATCATTACGCGATTACTGGCAGGCTGGTCAAGAAGGTATTCAACATTATGACTTTAACTACCTCTGGTTGACCAATCCTTACCTTACCCTTTTTGAAAACACAAACAGTTTTACGAAAAATCGGGTGTTGGGAAATGTTTCTCTTAATTATGATTTTTCAGACAAATTAAGCCTGAGTGTACGAGGCGGTCTGGACACCTATAATGATGAGCGGGAATTTAGACGCGCAGTAAGTACAAACCGAAATCCTTTTGGTACCTATAGAGAGGACAATGTACGTTTCCGCGAATTGAATACCGATGTTTTACTTTCTTATAAAGACGAAATTAATCCCGATATACAATATACGGTGTCTGCCGGAGCTAACCGTTTTGATCAGGTTATACACTATAAGTTTGCCGAAGCTTCTCAACTGGCATTACCCGATATTTATACATTGGCAAATTCTAGAACACCTTTAAAAGGGGATAGTCAGAATTTTGAAAAGCGAATAAACAGTGTTTATGGTACAGGGAATATTTCTTATAAAAATGAACTTTATGTTGATCTGACGTATAGAAATGATTGGAGCAGTACTTTACCAGAAGACAACAATTCCTTTGGATATTATTCCGCAGGGCTGAGTTATGTATTCTCTAATGCTTTTGAACTTCCAGAATACATTTCCTTTCTTAAAATGCGCTTAAGCGCCGCGAGTGTGGGTAATGATACAGATCCGTATCAAAATGCGCAAAATTTTCTGTTTAACCAGAATTACGGGTCAAACTTTCGTGTAACCAATGAAACGGTACTTAAAAATGCCAATTTAAAACCAGAACGGTTGAATGCTTATGAAGCGGGTGTTGCGGCTTGGTTTTTTAAAGGGAGAATTCAGTTGGATGCTTCTGCTTATCAAAACATAAGTGAAGATCAGATTATCTCAAGACCAATTTCTTCTGCGGGAGGGTTTTTAAATTACAATGTAAATGGAGGTAAAGTACGTACACGCGGTCTGGAACTTTTGTTAAGTGCAGATATTATAAAGAATGAAAATTTTAAATGGCAGTCTTCTGTAAACTACACCACCTTTCGCAGTGTGGTTACAGAATTACCAGAAGGGGTGGACCAATTTGTAACGGGTACGGCAAATGTTTTTGAAGGCTCTGGAGGCTCCAACACCGTTTATTATATCGCTCGTGAAGATGGTCGCGTAGGAGATATGTATGGGACCGGTTTTGTAGAAATAGATGGAGAGACACTTTTTGGCACAAATGGGCTGCCCGTACAAGATGGTAACCTAAGAAAACTGGGCAATTACAATCCAGATTTCACAATGGGCCTCAGCAATAAATTCAGCTATAAAGGAGTGGATCTTACCATTCTTTTTGACTGGCGTAAAGGAGGAACAATTGTCTCTAGAACAAAAGCTTTGGGAAGTACATCTGGTGTTTTGCAGGAAACCTTAGTGGGTCGTGAAAATGGCGTTGTGGGTGATGGGGTTATGAATACCGGAACAGATGAAAATCCGCAATATGTGACTAATACTACATCGGTGCCTGCAAGTCAGTTCTATAATAATTTTTACGACAGGGGTAATGAAGCAAGCTCTTTATACAGCGCATCGTATGTAAAACTGAGACAAGTGAGTTTGTATTATAATTTCTCTGATGAATTTGCTCAATCCATAGGTTTTCAAAATTTAAAATTGGGACTGGTAGGAAGCAATTTATTGCTGTTTACAGACAATCCCCATTTTGATCCCGAACTGAATGCCCTGCAGGAAAGAAACATAGTTTATGGAGTAGAAGATATGTCCTACCCATCTACACGGAGTTTTGGGATGAGTTTAAAAACACAATTTTAAAAAGAGCGTAATGAAAAATATAAAAACAGCTGTTTTCTACGTGATGTGCTTAAGCTTTTTTGCGATTGGCTGCACCGAAGATTATGACAGCCTCAATGAAAATCCAAATTCACCACAACAGGTGGATCCTCAGTTTCTTTTAACTAATGTAATATCTGTTTCTGCAGATAACAATGCCTATGAGCAAGGTTTTAGACTTTCTAACTACCTTACCCAGTTTGCTGCCAGCGTAGAGTTTGAGAGGGTAGATCGCTATGAAATGGGCTCGAACAGCAATTACTGGAATACGATTTTCCGTTTGCTTTCAGACCTTCAATCTATGAAGGATCTGGAAGGGTATAATGAAGCGTATGGTGCCGTGGGAGATATTATGCGAACGCATTTATTCTCTCAACTTACAGATATGTGGGGCGATGTTCCTTATACCGATGCACTCCAAGCTATAAACGGACAGTTCACGCCTCAATATGATACGCAGGAAAGTATTTATACAGATCCAGAAACCGGACTTCTGGCTGTTTTAAAGAGATCTGCGGAAACTCTTGAGAATACAACAGCATCCATACAGGGAGATGTTATGTTTCAAAATGATCTTGATAAATGGGTGCGTTTTGCAAATTCCCTTCGCTTGAGGTATTTGTTGCGTATAAGTAATCGCTTTACAGATTTCTCTGAAATGCAGGCTTTGGCAGATTCTGGTAAATTAATAGCATCAAATGCTCAAAATGCCGTTGTTCCCTATTTAGGCTCTGCGCCCAACCAATTCCCGATGTCACAAAACAGTTTAGGATTGTATCAGGAGCACAGAATGACAAAGACTGTAGATTCTGTACTGTCTTTATGGGATGACCCTCGGGTTAATGTTTTGTACAAACCCACTCAGCAAAGTGTGAATGAAGGCAGCCCAGTGTTTAAGGGATTATTAAACGGGCAGAGCCGGGAAACAATAAGTGCTAAAGGAATTAATCTGAATGATATTTCGCTTTTTGGTTCCATATTTAGAGATGTTCCAGATGGCGTAGATGCACAATTTATGGAATATGCTGAAGTACAATTTGCCTTGGCCGAAGCTGTAGAACGCAACTTTATAACCGGAGATGCCCAGACCTATTATGAAAATGGAATTGCAGCGAGTTTTGAGTATTACGGTGTAGAATTACCCGATGATTATTTTACAAGGGAAGCAATTGCGCTAGACGGAACCGATAATTTAAATAAGATTTTGACCCAAAAATGGCTGAGCTTAATAAGCGTAGGTCATGAGGCTTGGTTTAATATTCGCAGAACGGGCATCCCAGCCTTGCAACCTGGTCCAGATAATTTAAATGATGGCCGTTATCCTGTACGCTATTTATATCCAGAATCTGAACAAGCTACTAATAGTACTAATTATCAAGAGGCGGTTGATCGTATAGGCGGAGATAATATAAATAGTAAAGGTTGGTGGGAAATGTAACCCGAGTAGTTTTTCTGGAAGCTTTACGTCTAAGATGATATAATTAAAAATGGAAATATTAATTAAGAGACTAAAATCAATAAAAGCAAGTTTACTGCTACTTGCAGTTTTACTCGTGACCGCTTGTGGTTCTGATGAGGTAAAAGATGATGCGTATCTCAAAACTGCGACCTGGGATGAAATAGCTAAAGAAGCAGAAGGCAAAACGGTTAATTTTATGATGTGGCAGGGGAGTCCGGTGATCAATAATTACATCAATAATTATGTGATCCCTTCGGTTAAGGAAAAATACAATATCAATCTGCAGATAAGTGGCGGACAGGGACCCGAAATTGTTCAGCTTGTAATGGGTGAAAAAGATGCCGGGATTAAAAAAGGTCAGGTGGATATGGTGTGGATAAATGGGGAGACTTTCTTTCAATTAAGAAAAGTCAATGGGCTCTGGGGGCCTTTTGTAGAACAGATTCCCAATTCAAAATATATTGACTTTGAAGATCCTTTTATAAACACAGATTTTCAACAACCGGTAAACTATATGGAGTGCCCTTGGAGTATTGGTCAGTTTGCAATGGTTTGTGATTCGGCTAAAGTTGCAAATCCACCAAAGAATCTGCAGGAATTGGAGAAATATGTAAGGGAACACCCAGGTACGTTTACCATTTCCAATGATTTTACTGGAATGACATTGATGAAAAGTTTCTTAGCAGAAATAGGCGGAGGACCAAAAAGTTTAGAGGGGCAGTTTGATGAAGAGAAATACAATAAACTTTCTAAAAAGCTTTGGGACTTTATAAACCGAAACAAGAAGTATTTCTGGAAAGAGGGGGAGACGTTTCCTAAAGAGCAGTCTAAAATGAGTCAGTTGTTTGCAAATGGGGAATTGGCAATAACATGCGGTTTTAGTGAAGGAGGAATAGAAGAAAAAGTTTTAAGCGGGCTTTATCCAAAAACAACCAAAGGATACCCTTGGGATAATGGGACGATTAAAAATGCAAACTACCTTGGGATCTTGGGCAATGCTTCTCAAAAAGCAGGTGCTATGCAAGTAATAGATTTTTTAATCTCGCCAGAAGCGCAGTTTAAAAAATCTCACGCAGACGGGATGGATTCCAATACCGTTCTGGATCTCACAAAACTCCCTGAAGAATGGCAGCAAAAATTTGAGAATGCCCCAAAGAGGCAATTCGGTTTGGAAATGGAGGATCTTCAGGATTACGCAATAGAAGAGCCAGCCCCAGAATATATGATTCGTTTATATGAAGATTTTAGAACACAGGTAATTGAAAATTAAAACCTCACATATAGGATTACTTTTCTTTGTGCTGATAGGCGTGGTGCCTTTTGGTGCTGCATTTATTTATGCCCTGCTTTATAGTTTGGGTATTGTAGGGGTCGTAAACGAGGGGTTTACCACCCAATTTTGGGAAGCGGTTTTTAAATCTGGAGAGTTTTTTAAATCCTTTGGCTACAGCGTCCTTATTGCTTTGATAGCAACAGGTATTTCTGTAAGCGGAGCCCTGTGGATTACCTTGAAATTCAGGAAAAATCTGGAATCCAAATTTCTTTCTACAATTATATATATGCCCTTAGCAATACCAGGAATTGTAGCTGGATTTTTTATGTTTCAACTATTTTCTAAGGGTGGTTTTTTTTCAAGATTAAGTTATAAAATGGGATGGATTACAGAGGCGTCCCAATTTCCGGATTTGGTGAACGACTCCTTGGCAATAGGAATCATTTTGGCTTTTATAACCATGGTAATGCCCTTTTTTGCGCTTCTTTTTTTAAATGTATATAAAAATGAGCGCGTAGAAGAACTTTCTATATTGGCGCAATCTTTAGGAGCAAAAAGAGGACAGATTACCCAGCGTGTTTTTTTGCCTATTATGCTTAAAAAAACGTGGATATTAATAGTTCTGTATTTCATCTTTTTACTGGGCGCCTATGAGATCCCATTGATACTGGGGCAGGAATCACCGCAAATGCTTTCGGTATTAATTATTAGAGAAATTAAGCAATACGACCTCAGTAAAATATCAGAAGGCTATGTTGTGGCTGTGATTTATACGGTGGTAGTTTCAATTGGAGCAATACTTCTGTTTTTACCTAAAAAAGAATAGCAAATGAAACTTAATTGGAAAACCTACATATTGAGTTTATTGGTGCTTCTGGTAATTTTCCCATTTGCTTATATGGTTTTGCTTTCGCTGGCGTCTGGGTGGCGTTTTCCAGATGTGATCCCTTCTTATATTGGTCTAAAAAACTGGGAGACTATATTGGGTTCAGAAACTGGGCTGCTTACTAGTTTTGTCACTTCTTTGATTATATCATTATCTGTAGGAATTGTTTCTACCATTAGCGGTTTTCTGATTAGTCGTACGGTTTTTTATCATCCTCAAAGACAAATTTTAAATTTACTCACGTATTTTCCATACATTCTTGCTCCGGTTGTTTTTGCAGCCTGTTTAAGTTTTTTCTTTCTCAAATTGGGTCTCTTCGGAAACGTGACGGGCGTAATTGTAGCTCAGTTTTTAATTGCTTTTCCCTATGCTTTGATATTTTTTAGCAGTTTCTGGAACAAGAAGATTAAGAGCTATGAAGATCTTGTCGCAACTTTGGGAGGCAACCGAAAACAAACTTTTTTAAAAGTGCTGCTTCCGTTAGCTAAAAGCATGCTATTGATCTGCTTTTTTCAAACTTTTCTGATCTCTTGGTTTGAGTATGGGTTGACCTCGATTATAGGAATAGGGAAGGTGCAGACATTAACTATAAAGGTTTTTCTTTTTATTAAGGAAGCCAACTATTACTACGGAGCTTTAAGTTGCTGTTTACTAATTTTTCCACCTGTGGTATTGCTTTATTTTAATAAGCGGTACGTTTTTAAAAATCTCGTTTAATGTTTTTAGAAGTAAAACATATAATAAAAAGCTTTGGTAAGGAGCAAGTGGTGAAAGACCTCAACTTCACGCTCGATTCTCAACATACATTAAGTATTTTGGGTAAATCGGGCTGTGGTAAAACCACCATGCTTAAAACAATAGGAGGGCTTGTGTCACCAGATGCTGGGAGCATTCTGCTTAATGGCGAAGACATAACAGCGACAAAACCAGAGAAGCGCAATATTGTGTATCTGTATCAAGAAGATCTTTTATTTCCGCATTTAAATGCATTTGAAAATATTGCTTTTGGTTTGAGACTAAAGAGAAACCCGGAAGCTGAAATTAAACTGCAGGTCAATAATATGATTGAAAGCCTGGAACTTCAAGGGCAGGAGTTAAAAATGCCCAATCAACTTTCTGGCGGTCAGCGGCAGCGTGTTTCATTTGGAAGGGCAATTATTACCAACCCCTCCCTGCTTTTGTTGGATGAACCTTTTGGAAGCTTGGATGCGGGAACCAGACAACGCATGCAGCAGCTGTTTAAAAAGCTAACAGAGGAATTTAATATCACCTCTCTTTTTGTAACCCACGATTTAAAAGAAGCGGTTCTAATGGGAGATCAGATTGGGTTTATGAATCAAGGAAGGCTTAAGGTGTATCAAAACAAGCAGGATTTTATTAATGATGCAGAAACTGGCGTTCAAAGTGAGATAAGATTCTGGGAACAACTGGGTTTGA
>CAXBEL010000096.1:0-15772 GCA_963974735.1 uncultured Flavobacteriaceae bacterium
GTAGCCAACCAACGTAAAATAGTAAAAACCAAAAAAGGCGAAATGCAGTTTGGTGGTGTTATCTATAGCGACTCTGCAGATAAAGCGACACGATTTATTGCCAACTGTAATCAGAAAAAAATCCCATTAGTCTTTCTGCAGGATGTAACGGGATTTATGGTAGGCAGTAAAAGTGAACAGTGCGGAATTATTAAAGATGGCGCTAAAATGGTAAACGCCGTGAGCAATTCTGTTGTTCCGAAGTTTACGATCGTGATAGGAAACTCTTATGGTGCTGGAAACTATGCAATGTGTGGTAAAGCTTATGATCCGCGCTTAATCGTGGCTTGGCCTTCGGCAGAATTAGCTGTAATGAGTGGTAATAGTGCTGCTAAAGTTTTATTGCAGATAGAAACCGCTTCTCTAAAAAAACAAGGCAAAACAATAACTCCCGAGGTCGAACAGGAATTATTTGATAAGATCAAATCCCGTTATGACGATCAGGTTTCTCCATATTATGCAGGCGCCAGACTTTGGACAGATGGTATAATAGATCCGTTAGACACCCGTAAATGGATATCAACAGGGATTGATGCCGCTAATCATGCCCCAATTACCAAGGCTTTTAACTTGGGGGTTATACAGGTGTAACTTGAGAATATGACTTAAAACTTATGAAACAAAAATGGCACCTATTCCTAGGCGCCATTTTTTTATTCAGTAGTTAATTAATTTATTAATATCAATTTTTCCTGTCTCCCGTTTACATACTGAAAACCCTTGGGTCCCCAGAATCCAGCTTCTTCTAACATAATCCGGATATCTTTATTCCACTCTGGAATAGTAACTGTAGTATTTAATTCTATAGCGTAAGACGTGTTTTCATAAAGCGGATAATCCCCTGTTCCTGGAACTCCTTCCTGGCTGTCCCACATTCCCATTGTAGAACCAGCAGAATGACCATACAGTCCTAGAGGATGCGTATAAATTGAAGGTTTTAAACCTTCAGCTTTGGCATCTTCAAGAGCTTTTAAGAAGATTTCATTTCCGCTTTGGCCTGTTTCAAAATTGCCAGTAAAAATATCCTGAACTTGATTTCCTTTTGACAACGCATCCTTTAAATATGTTGGTGCTTCGGTTTCTCCATTTTTTAGCACATAAGCGTGCTGTTGACAGTCTGTATTTAATCTTAAATAACTAATACCAAAATCGCAATGCAATAAATCTCCCGACATTATGATCTTTTCTGCAGGTGCATCTGAAAAAGAATTTATATGATTTTCAAGCTTCTCATTAGTACGTTGTATATCCACTGTGGGATGAAACCAAGTATCAAGTCCCATATCTGTTACTTTCTGACGTAGAAACCAAACCACATCATCTGTAGTTGTTTTGCCTGGCTTAATAACTTTTGAACTAAAGGCTTCTTTTACTATTGAATGTGTAATTCCCACTAATTCACTAAAAATCTGCATCTCCATGGGCGTTCGCGATTCTATCCAGCCTACAGCTAATTTTTCTGCAGAAACGACTTTGGATTTGTATGTCGCGGGAAGTGCTTTCATAAAGCCTTCATAATCTGTTTTTACAATCCCATCGGCTATGCCGTAATCATCAGAATAATTAATACCTATCTTATTGGGATTTCTATCTTCAATAATTTTAACCAATGCTTTCCACTGGTCGGGCTCCTTTTCTTTATCCCAAGCTGATGTAATATTGGCTCCCACGTTATACCGAGCAACCGCTAGCTTTTCTAGTTTATTATTTGCTTGGTTCCAATAAAATACTAAAATCGTTCTCCTTCTAGCATTAAGCCAAGTAGCTGGCAACATCGTTTTTAATACCGGATCTTCATTGTATTCACGCGAGACAATTACCCACATATCTATACCTGTTCTATACATAAGATCAGGAATCAATTTATTAAAACGTTCTTCCATTATCTTATCTATAAGCTGAGCACGATCACGTTCTGGTAGAATTTGAGAATGAGCATAAACAGTTATAAAAAGAAGGATTAGGGTAAGTATTTTCCGCATAGTATTTTTAATATGAACTATCTTTTAGTTAAGGTTGAAAGTAGCCATTTATAACCAATAAAAAAAGGTGCTTAAAGCACCTTTTCAACTAGTCGTTCTTAGATTTTTTACGTTTTCGCTTAGCCCTGGGGCTAAAATCCATAGCAATCAATTTGTTAACCTCATCTAAGGTCATAATTGCTCCAAGATTCTCTTTAAGTTTTGTCTGTAACCTATCATAGGCTTCACGCGCATCTTGTGGTTTTAAAGTCCTATCAGTTTGTAGGGCTTGCACTTCTTTTATATGATCTGTAAGATAATTGCGCAATACTTCTATCTCAAAGTTATCCAGATTAAATTCTGCCTGATAATCTGGAAGACGCTCTGCCACAATTTCTTCAGCGGTTACAGGATCTGGTTGTGGTGGCGGAGTACTTGGTATTTGACTCTGCTGACGCCCATACCTACTATTCCTGCCGTATTGAGCAGAAACTTGTTGAATGCTTAAAATGGTAATTAATAGAATAAAAAAAGTGCGCATAACAAATTAAATTTTTTGCAAAGGAATAAAAAATTAATAAACTTCACTTGCTTTTACAAGTCTAATAAATTCTGCTCTATAACCTTCAGCATCCTTACCTCGTCCAGATTCTGCCATTCTAACAACCTCTTCTTTAGTACTGCCGTTTGCAAATTCTGACTCACGTAAGTGCATTCCAAAAAGTGCAACACTGGCCATAAAGTTTAAATCTGCCGTTGCCTGTGCAACTGCTAGATCTGAGTTCATCACCTGCTTTGTGATCAGCTTGCTTGTATTTCCATCTGGCTTTTTATAACGTATTTTGACATTTAATAACTCATCACCAAAGGCATTGTTTTTAACATTGGAAGTATATTTTAAATCATCCACATCTTTTAAAAATTGAGAATTTACTCCTGCAGGAATAATTTCATAAAGTGCAGTAACCGAGTGTCCACTCCCTTTTTCTCCTGCATCTTTTTTATCATCATTAAAATCTTCATCGTTAAGTAGTCGGTTTTCATACCCTATTAAACGATATCCCTTAACGTGTGCAGGATTAAATTCAACCTGAATTTTTACATCCTTAGCTATAGTATATAAAGTGCCGCCAAATTCTGTACCCAAAACTTTGCGAGCTTCCTGCATACTATCTATATAAGAATGATTACCGTTACCTTTATCTGCTAAGATTTCCAACTTAGAATCCTTATAATTCCCCATTCCAAAACCTAAACAAGTAAGAAAAATGCCCTCGTTTCGTTTGTCCTCTATGAGATCTTCCATCTCTTTATCACTGCTGGCACCCACATTAAAGTCTCCATCTGTTGCCAATATTATTCTATTGTTGCCTCCATCTATAAAATTCTCTTTTGCGATTTTATAAGCCAAATTAATTCCTTCTCCACCAGAAGTGCTTCCACCAGCTGTAAGTTTATCTAAAGCTTCTAAAATAGTCGTTTTGTTTGATCCATTAGTGGGTTGTAAAACCTCTCCTGCCGCTCCGGCATAAACCACTATAGATACTTTATCTTCTTCACGTAATTGATTGACCAAAATCTTAAAGGCAGATTTTAAAAGTGGAAGTTTATTTGGATTACTCATTGATCCAGAAACGTCCAGCAGAAAAACTAGATTGGAAGCTGGAATATTTTCTACCGGAATGTTTTTACCCTGTAACCCAATCTTAACCAATTTAGTATCTGTATTCCAAGGCGTTTGTACCACTTCTGTATTGATTGAAAATGGCTCATCATTTTGAGGCTGTGGATAATCATAATTGAAATAATTAAGCATTTCTTCAATTTTCACAGCATCAGCAGGGACCTTTTGGCCATTATTGATCATTCTACGAATGTTGCTATAACTTGCGCGGTCTACATCTACAGAAAAAGTAGATAACGGACTTGTCTTTACGTGCTTAAACTCATTTTCATTGATCTCGGCATAGCTTTCTGTCTCTCTATAGAGAAATGATTGAACATTATAACCCCTCATAGAGCCCACTCCCCTAATTCTTATA
Source organism: uncultured Flavobacteriaceae bacterium (assembly GCA_963974735.1). Taxonomy (GTDB): domain Bacteria; phylum Bacteroidota; class Bacteroidia; order Flavobacteriales; family Flavobacteriaceae; genus Leeuwenhoekiella. The sequence goes on from CAXBEL010000096.1 coordinate 4,043, forward strand.
GTATCATCATTCTGGGGTAATACAATCTCCTCATCCAACGAAGAAGTATCTTGCTTCAATTGAATATTTAAAGGTTTGTCATTCTTTATTTTAACCTCTTTAGTAACATAACCAATGAAAGAAAAAACCAGCACTTGCCCCTTCTTCACCTTAATACTGAAGTTTCCATCAAAATCTGTTACTTCAGAGATCTGAGTTCCTTTAACCACAATATTTGTACCTGGCAGACCAATATTCTGCTCATCCACAACCTGACCGGTAACAGTAAATTGTTGCGCCTGTAAATTTAAAATTGATAGAAAGAAAACTAGGAGAGGATAGAGTGGTTTCATAAGAGAAGATTGTTTAGATTTTTAATACAGTATCAAGTTCTGTACCATTTCAAAGTCAATCTCCTTAACAGCATTGTTCGCTACACCTGTTGCTCAGAAGTTAAAGATCGTAGGGTCTCCCAACGCTGAAGCTTTCCATTTTGTGTACGGGTAAAAGAGGGAGTACAATACACTGCCTTAGGAACTTCATATTTGTCTAAATTGGAATAATCAATTTTTGCTGAATCCAGATCTTCAGTCTCTAAAACTAAAATCAATTTCTCACCAAGGCTTTCATCGGGTTCTGAAGTCACAAAATAAGGGACATCAATTACAGAAGCCAGCTTGTTTTCAATCTGTTCGGGATGTAGTTTTATACCGCCACTATTTACCACATTATCAATACGGCCTAACCATAGAAACTTTTTATAAGAGAGTAATTTTACCACGTCATTAGTGACAACAGGGTCTGTACTTACTTTTGGGGCTTTAATTACCAGACATCCGCGTTCATCTTGACTTACCGTAACCTTGTTTAATGTTTTAAAAGGAACTTCTGCTTCCTGAGCTTTTTTAGAATTTACTCTTCTAACAGCTATGTGAGTAATAGTCTCGGTCATGCCGTAAGTTTCATAAACTTTAGTATCAACACCCTGTACCATACTTTTTAAAGAAGCGGAAAAAGGGCCGCCCCCAACAATCAATTTACTGACTAGATGTAACCTTCCCACAGAATTATCCAACTGAAAAGGAGTCATGGCACAAAAATCATAACGTTTATAAACCGTATCTAGCGGATTTGCCCTGGGAGGCACCATATCAAGCCGCCATCCTAAAACCATAGCTCTAACAAGCATCATTTTGCCCGCGATATAGCGGGTAGGCAAACATGCAAGCGCAGTCGTATGCTCCCCTAATTTAAAATGCTTTCCAGTTGCCCTGGCACTATTTATCATATGTTTTTTGCGCAGCTTAATGGTCTTGGGCTCTCCCGTAGAACCCGAAGTGTTAACCATTACATATTTTTTATCGTCAAGCCAATCCAATATAAAGTTACCAGCCTCCTCTTCATAAGGCTCCCCTTTTTTTACAAAATCGTATGCTAAATCGCGAAGTGCAGAAAATTTATGGTGACTGCCATTTAATTGAAAATCTCGATGTACATTATTTTTAGACATTAAGCGATTGTTTTAATCGGCTACTAAATGCTCTTCCACTGGGGTTTGTGGTGGTTTGACTTTACCAAATAGTTTTTCTTTCCAGCCGGTCCATTTATATCTGTAAGCTAAGATAATCAAGAAGATGGGATAGACAATAAGAACTGGCGCAATGATTTCAGAAGCAGCCGAAGAAGATTCACCTATAGATTTAAATAATGAATCTGTTTGCAGAGCTGAATATTCTGCAGTTACCAGAGTCGCTGCTAAAAAGTTGTTTCCTAAATGAAAGCCCAAAGCCAGCTCAATACCTTCATCCATCAGGGTCATTATACCCAATAAAAGTCCTGTGCCAATATAAAATATCATTATTAAAGGTCCCATTTCTGCCACTTCTGGATTGGCGGAATGAAAAATACCAAATAAGATACTGGTCAATATAAGTGGAAACCATTTATTGCGTACCATTACTCCTATCTGCTGCATTAAATAACCTCTAAAGAGCCACTCTTCCAGTCCTATTTGAAATGGAAATAATACTAGACTTAATACTACAAGAATAAGAAAGTTGGTCACATCCAGCTGAAAAACATAATTCTCTGGAGTCATATAATATCCTAATATGAATGTGGCAATTGTAAACACAAAAACCAGCATAAAGGAGAATAAAATCCTCTTAACATCCACTTTTTTACGGGAAGTTGTCAAGGATAATATACTACGGTTATGTAGAAATTTGACCAGAAGAAACAGTACTAAAAGAATAAAAATAAAAGGAACAAGATTTATAATTAAGCTGAGATGGGTGGGGATTTCCTTCATCATATCATAAGCTGCTGCCATATCTTCTTCACTCGTAAGTAAGAAAACTATTAGGTTTAAAATAAAAACGGCCATTGTAATCCCTGAAGTTAAAAGTACTTTCCAGAGCGCATTGTCGCCTTTATAAGCCTGTTCTATAAACATATTTTAAAATTGAAAAGACCAATTTGCATTTGTATTATAGTGCAATTGGCCTTTGGTTATCTCCAAGGGTGAAGATACGTTATTTGTATATAAACCACCAGTGCCCAAACCTTGCGGCATTTGAGTATCTTTAGTGTAGGTCCACTGTGCAATCGCATTGAGACCAATGTTACTTTCTAAAGCGGAAGTAATCCACCAGCCTATTCCTTTTTCTTCAGCAAGTTGTATCCACGTATCGCTTCCTCTAAAGCCACCAATAAGACTTGGTTTTAATATAATATACTGTGGTTGGATAGTTTCCAACAGTTCTGCTTTAGTGGTATATCTATCAATACCTATTAATTCTTCATCCAAAGCAATAGGTATTGGAGTTTCTGCACACAATTGTGCCATCTCCTCGTGCTGCCCAGCTTTTATAGGTTGCTCTATAGAATGAAGATCAAATTCTGATAAGCGTTTCAGTTTTTCTAATGCTTCTTTAGGAGTAAAAGCACCGTTTGCATCAACTCGAAGTATGATTTGTTCTTTGGAAAACCGCTTTCTGATACCTTTAAGCAGTTCAATTTCTGTATCAAAATCTATTGCGCCTATTTTCATTTTGATGCAATCAAATCCAGATTCAAGCTTTTCTTCTATCTGCTTCTCCATAAAGGATGCATCGCCCATCCAGATAAGGCCATTTATGGGGATGTTATTTTTACCTTTAGTAAAATCTGATTCAAATAACTCAAATGGTGTTTTACTTTTTAGTGATCTAAAAGCCATTTCCAGACCAAACTGAATACTGGGAAAATCGGTAAGGTTATCGTAAAGCATACGCTCCCCTTTTCCTATGTTTTCGCAGGCCCATTTAAGATTGTCCTCGTAATCTGGTCTATCATCAAAACTAAGACCACGTAGTAAGCCGCATTCGCCTATGCCCACTTGGCCTAATTCTTCAATCTTAATAAACCAGGTTTCTTTTTGCGTAAGAACGCCCCGCGATGTTCCGCTGGGGCGCTTAAAATTAAGTATGTGTTTTTTATAAGTCGCTTTCAAGAATGTGTTGTTTAATTGTTAGAGCTCCATTGAGCTTCCAATTTCCATTAAAGTCAATTCTTTTCCGGCAAGTTCAAACTGACTTCGTGCTTTATCGTGATCTATTTCTATAAATCCAAATGTATCATAATGGCAGCCAATAATCTTATCACATTCAACAAAATCACTCGCCTTAATAGCATCGTGAATTCCCATTGTAAAATTATCTCCTATGGGAAGAATAGCAATATCCAGATCAAATTCCATCGGTATAAGCTTCATATCCATCGTAAGTGCAGTATCACCGGCCATATAAATAGTTTTATCCCCTATGCTGAATACAAAACCACCAGGCTGTCCTCCGTAACTTCCATCAGGAAAAGAACTGGTATGAATGGCATTGACATATTTTGCTTTTCCAAAATCAAAATCCCAGCTTCCGCCATGGTTCATAGGGTGTACATTAAACCCTTTTTCTTCATAGTGGTTTGCAATCTCAAAGTTTGTTACAATAGTTGCTCCGGTATTTTTTGCAATAGCCTCAGCATCTAAGGTATGATCTTGATGGGCGTGTGTCAGAAAAATAAAATCAGCTTCAAGATCTTGGATATCAATCTTGTCTTTAGCAAGATCATTTCCTGTAATAAAAGGATCGGTTAGAATTTTAAACTTATCGGTTTCGATGCCAAAGCAATTTTGGCCGTAAAATGTAATTTTCATAGTTGGTTTTTCTTTATGCTATGAAAAATACAAAAGAAGAATTTTTAACTAAAAGCAATCATACTAAGCTTTCGTTAAATATTAGTTACTACAACAAAAATCCCAGTGCAAACAATAAGGAAAAAAAGAATGTGGACAAAGCAACTTTTTTCAGTTCAGGATCCAATAGTGCTGGAGCTTGGGTTTTAAATACTTTGACAAGATGCAATAGTAATGGAATAAATGCAAGAAATGCCAAGGCAGACCATTGCCAATTAGATGTAATAATAAAATAAACTAACACCATTAAAAAGGAGGTGCCGATAAGACCGAAGTGATAAATCTTTGATTTACTTTCTCCTAATAAAACCGCTAAAGTTCGCTTAGAAGCTTTCGCATCCGGCTCCCGATCCCTCATATTGTTCAAATTAAGCACACCCGTACTCAAAAGGCCTATAGTCACAGCTGGAAAAATAATTGCGATTGACAGTGTTTTAGCATAAAGAAAATAGCAGCCTATAACGGCAACAAGACCAAAAAAAATAAAAACGAAAATATCTCCCATACCTCTGTATCCATAAGCTTTATTTCCCACAGTGTATCTAACCGCTGCAAGAACCGCTCCTATACCTAAAAAAAAGAAGAGCAACGAATGAAGAAAATTTTCCTCTCCAAAAGCATTATATATAAGGGCGATACTCAGCAAAACTGAAAGAATAGCTGTAAATATCACACCATTTTTAAGTTCTGAAGCAGATAAAAGTCCGCTTTGCATGGCACGCATTGGCCCAATGCGATCTGCATTATCGGTTCCCTTTACACCATCGCCATAATCATTTGCAAAATTGGACAGTACCTGAAATACAACAGTTGTAATTAAAGCCAGACAAAAAATGCTCAAATCAAAATAACCCGCATTATAAGCCAGTCCACTTCCTGTAAGTATACCAGAAATAGAAAGAGGCAATGTGCGCAACCGGGCGGCTGATATCCAAGCTTTAATTTTAACCATTTTTTTTAATGTCTCGTCAGCAAAAATAGACTTATCGTAATAAACGCTCAAATCAAAAGCTCATTCAATTTCTCCATCTATTCTTAGAAAAAGAGTATTTTCGAAGAATTAAGTCGGTCAAAAAATCCTTACAACCAGTCCTCTCTAATATGAAAAAACATCATTTTATTCCTTTTATAATTTTGCTTGCGGTTTTAACATCTTGCAAAACAGAAATGAAATCAGAAGTTGCTCAAACGGAAAACAAATCGGCCAAAACACCTTTTATTTGGGAAGGGGCAAATATCTATTTTCTTTTAACGGATCGATTTAATGACGGAGACAAATCCAATAACGTAAATTTTGACCGTATAGAAGAAACAGCTGTATTGCGTGGTTTTGAAGGCGGTGATATAAAAGGAATCACAGAAAAAATAAAAGATGGTTATTTTACAGATTTAGGTATTAATGCGATTTGGTTTACTCCTGTTGTTGAGCAGATTCACGGTTCTGTAGATGAAGGGACAGGCAATACCTATGGCTTTCATGGCTACTGGGCAAAAGACTGGACTGCACTAGACCCTAATTTTGGAACTTATAAAGATTTAGAAGAGTTGGTCTCTACCGCACATCAAAGTGGAATTAGAATTATTATGGATGTGGTTTTAAATCATACAGGACCAGTTACCTCGATCGATCCTTCCTGGGGCGACGATTGGGTTAGAACTGGTCCGGCTTGTACATATCAAACCTATGAAACTACTACTGCCTGTACTTTGGTCACTAATCTTCCAGATATTAAAACAGCAAGCGAGCAAGAGGTTGAGCTACCAGAGAATCTAATAAACAAATGGAGAGAAGAAGGTCGTTATGAGCAGGAAATGCAAGAATTAAATGACTTTTTTGCTTCAAGCAACCTTAAAAAAACACCGCGTAATTACATAATAAAATGGCTTACAGATTACATTCGTGAACTGGGAATCGATGCTTTTCGGGTAGATACGGCCAAACATGTTGAAGAAGATGCCTGGGGGGTTTTAAGACAGGAAGCTGATCGTGCATTTGACCAATTTAAAAATGAAAATCCCGACAAGGTGATGGATTCAAACTCCTTCTTTATGCTCGGCGAAGTTTATAATTACACGATAAATGGTGGTAGAAATTATGATTTTGGAGATAAAGAAGTAGATTATTTCTCTAATGGATTTGATAACCTCATCAATTTTCAATTTAAGTATGACGCTCAGGGAGACTATGAAGTTATGTTCAGCAAATATGATAGCATACTTCACAATCAACTTCGTGGTAAAAGTGTGGTAAACTATGCCACTTCGCATGACGATGGCGATCCATATGACAAAAATCGGGAGAAACCTTATGAGACGGGTACTAAACTTTTATTGACTCCGGGACTTTCTCAAATTTATTATGGGGATGAAACCGCTCGGGATCTTACCATAGAAGGAGCTAATGGAGATGCTACACTGCGAAGTTTTATGAATTGGGATTCAATAGATTCTACAGAAACAAAAGACATACTTACACATTGGCAAAAATTAGGTCGATTTAGAAGAGATCATCCTGCAATTGGTGCCGGGACACATAAGATGCTTTCAGAAGCACCTTATATTTTTTCACGTACTTACTCAGAAAATAGTTTAAATGATCAAGTAGTCATTGGATTGGATTTGTCTAAAGGTGAAAAAACAATTCTTACAGGATCAGTTTATAAAGATGGAACCCAAGTTCGCGATGCATATTCTAATTCTGAAGCTACTGTAGAAAATGGGAAAGTGAAATTAAACACTGATTATACAATCGTACTTTTAGAAGAGGTCAAGTCCTAAAAGAATGCAAAGAAATATCTGGTTATGACTTTCTATAACTATCTTTAAAAGAAAAACAGATGATAAACTCTGCTCCAAAGCCCGAAATTAAGAAACTGCTTGAAAAATATGATAAGCTAAAAAAAGAGGCTGAAGAACTTAAAGATTCTGATCCAGAAAAAAGTGAACGGCTAAAATTTGATGCGACTCAAGTCGCTAAAAAAATTGAAACGCTTAGAGCTTAATGGATTTTCTAAATCAGGACTTTCTCTTCACTAACAATCTTTTGCCAGGTTTAGTTATGGTCACCTATATTTTAGTTGCCATTGCCTTAATCTCAATCTGGAAAGACAGAAAAGTTAAGTTTAGAAAATTATTTTGGACGTTGTTAATTGTTGGCGCTCCTCTAATAGGAGTATTAGCTTATTTCACTCTTGGCAAGAAATCCAGAAAAGAACGTTTACAATAATGCTGCACTTTTTTTTGCAGACTCAAAATCTGTGATAATTTCCTTAACAACTTCAGCGGCAGGTTTAATTTCTTTTATAAGTCCTGCTATTTGACCTATTTCCAATTCACCTTCATCCAGATCACCTTCAAACATTCCCTTTTTAGCGCGAGCTCGTCCCAATAATTCTATAAGCTGATCCTTTGTGGGAGAACTTGCATATAGTTCCTGAACCCGATCATAAAACTTATTTTTTAATAATCTTACTGGTGCTAATTCTTTAAAAGTTAGTGATGTTGCTCCTTCTTCTGCCGCAATAACCAACTCTTTATATGCTTTATGGCCGCTGCTTTCTGGTGTAGCAACAAATCTGCTTCCTATCTGGACTCCATCTGCCCCTAAAATCATAGCTGCTAACATGCCTTTGCCTGTAGCAATCCCACCAGCCGCAATCAAGGGTATAGAAAGTTTTTGCTTTACCATGGGTATCAATGTAAAAGTGGTGGTTTCCTCTCTTCCATTGTGGCCTCCTGCTTCAAAGCCTTCTGCAACCACAGCGTCTACACCTGCAGCTTCAGATTTAAGAGCAAATTTTACACTGCTTACTACATGAACAACGGTAATTCCTTTTTCCTTTAATAAGGGAGTCCAGGTTTTTGGATTACCTGCGCTGGTAAAAACTATTTTCACCCCTTCTTCGATAATAATCTCCATAATTTTATCGATATCGGGATAGAGCAAAGGCACATTCACCCCAAATGGTTTGTCTGTGGCATTTTTACATTTTATGATGTGTTCCCTTAAAATATCAGGATACATCGAGCCAGCTCCTATTAGGCCTAAACCACCGGCATTGCTAACGGCACTAGCAAGTCTCCAACCACTGTTCCACACCATACCCGCCTGTATAAGTGGATATTTAATACCAAAAAGATTTGTGATTTTATTCAAAAAGATTGATTAAGAAATTACTCCCGATCCCAGACATTCAGCCCCTTCGTACCAGGCGACAAATTGACCTTCGGAAATTGCAGATTGCGGTTCTTCAAAAGTAACATACATTCCAGATTCCATTTTATGTAATGTAGCTTTTTGTAAGGGTTGTCTATAGCGAATACGCGCCATTAAATCCATAGTTTGTCCAGGTAGGAGCTGAATATCTTCCCGAATCCAATGAATTTCTTCCTCTTTTACAAATAGCCCATTTCGGTATAAACCAGGGTGGTTTTTACCTTGACCGGTGTAAATGACATTTTCTTCAACATCTGTATCAATAACAAAAAGAGGTTCTGCGGTACCACCCACGGCCAGACCTTTGCGCTGACCTTTAGTAAAATAATGTGCCCCTTGATGTTTACCTACAATTTTACCATCAGCAATACTATATTTAGGTTTTTTTGCCAAAAGTGCCACGTCTGAAACGGCCACAGCAGTATGTTGCACTTCTTTTTCCATTTGTAGGGAGTCGATTTTATCTTGAGCAACAGAAGCTGGTATTTCAATAATTACACCCTCTTTTGGTTTTAGTTTCTGCTGAAGAAAATCTGGTAAGCGCACTTTGCCAATAAAACATAACCCTTGAGAATCTTTTTTATCTGCAGTTATTAAATCCTGTTCTTTAGCTATTTTTCTAACCTCAGATTTTTGAAGATTTCCTATTGGAAATAATGTTTTTGCCAGTTGTTCCTGAGATAATTGACATAGAAAGTAAGATTGATCCTTATTCTGATCTGCTCCCGCCACTAGTTGATAAATTATAGTACCCTCTTTTTCTATTTGGCTTTTTTGACAATAATGTCCCGTTGCCACAAAATCTGCTCCCAACTCAAGGGCGATTTTCATAAACACATCAAACTTGATTTCGCGATTACACAATACATCAGGATTGGGAGTACGCCCCATTTGATATTCCCTAAACATGTAATCTACAATCCGCTCCTTATACTGTTCACTTAGATCTACTGTCTGAAAAGGAATTCCTAATTTTTCAGCAACCAACATCGCATCATTGCTATCGTCCAACCATGGGCACTCATCTGAAATAGTGACAGAATCATCATGCCAGTTCTTCATAAAAAGGCCTATAACATTATAACCTGCTTCTTTTAAAAGGTAAGCCGTTACACTACTATCTACACCACCGCTAAGACCAACTACAACTGTTTTCATAAAAAAAATCCTTATTCTATTGTCGAAAAAGTGTTTGCAAAATTACGAAATAACTAATTTAATTGCGCAGAGTCTCAAATCTACTTCCTAATCTTGCGAAACAGGTTTAAGAGATTCCATATAAAACAAAAAGCTTCAGCGAGATGCTGAAGCTTTTTAAAATATCAGGAGAAAAAATTATCGTTTTCCTGATTTTTTTTGTTCTTCAGCTTGGCTCATCATATCAGCCATTTTCCGTTGAAAACGATTCTGCTTTTTAGGCTTCTTTTTATTCTCCTGAATCTTAGCGTGAATTTTATCTTCATCTATAATTACATTCTTAATCACGAGCATAATACCTATCGTAATCAAGTTAGAAATGAAGTAATACAAACTCAAGCCACTTGCATAGTTATTAAAGAATATAAGCATAAACAAAGGCGATAGATACATCAAGAATTTCATATTAGGCATCCCCGGTTGAGAAGTCTGTGGCATAGATTGTCCTGTCGTCATCGTCATATATATAAATATGGCTATAGAAGCTAAAATTGGGAATAAACTTACGTGATCTCCATAAAAAGGAATTTTGAAAGGCAATTCTGCAATAATATCATAGCTAGAAAGGTCATCTGCCCATAAAAATCCTTTTTGTCTAAGATCAAATGCAGATGGGAAGAACGTAAACAACGCATAAAACACAGGCATTTGCAGCAACGCCGGAATACACCCACTCAGCGGACTAGCTCCAGCTTTACTGTAAAGCTTCATAGTCTCTTGCTGCTTTTTCATTGCATTGTCCTTATACTTCTCATTAAGCTCATTGATTTCAGGACGTAAAACCTTCATCTTAGCTTGAGAAACGTACTGTTTATATTGCACAGGACTTAAAACCAGTTTTATCAATACAGTAAGCGCTATAATAGCAAAACCGGCTGGCAAAAGATAACTTAACCATCCAAACAATGGGATAATGATGTATTTATTAATTATACCAAAAATTCCCCAACCCAACGGCATTGCTTCATCAAGACCGCGATCATAATTATTAAGCACCTGATAATCTGTAGGCCCATAATAAAAATTCATCGCATAATTAAGCTCACCGTTAGTAGGTGTAAGCAACATATCAGCAGCATACTGCTTTGTAAAAACGGTATCTACTTCTTCATCTTCTACAAGATCCTGTGATGAAAATTTAACTTCATCAAAAGGCGTATCCGTAAGAAGCATCGAACTAAAGAAGTGCTGTCTGAAGTTAAACCAGTCTATATGCTCTTCTATCTCGGTATCTTCGCCTCCCTGACTTAATTTATTATGGCTTTCGTCCTCATACTCATAAACCAATCGGGAATATCGGTTTTCATAGGAAATACTTTTTGCGTGGCGATACCCCTTTAAACGCCAATCCAGACGCATAGGTTGTGAAGTATTGACTACATTTTGAAGACCTAAGGTTTTAATACCAAAGTCCATCATATAATCATCAGGCTTCAATTCGTATCTGTATTCCAGGTATTCATCCTCAGCCACCTTTAAACGCATGGAAAGGACTTGATTACCTCCATTTTCACTTAAAGTAGGCTCAAAATATAAATTTTCTGTATTAAGATTTCTATTATCTGTAGTGTTGAAGGAAAGATTGAATCTGCTATTGCCATCCTTAATTAAATAAACAGGAACAGAATCGAAGGTTTTAAATTTTTTAAGACGAGCTTCTGTAATAAAACCACCTTTATTACTCACTTTTAATTCTAAAACCTCATTGCTAATTGTAGTAACGTCATCATTGGCAGAGGGCAGTGAAGCAGAATAAGCAAATCTTCCCAGACTCTCTTTTAATCTTACTTGAGCTAAAGAATCCTGTGGATTTCCAGGTACAGTTTCAGCTACTGCAGTATTTTGAGTTGATTGCTCTCTTAAATTTTCTTTTTCATTATCAACCTGCTCTTGCTTTGCTTTTTCAGCATCAATTTCTTCTTGAGAGGGTTGATTTTGATAAAGCATAAAAATCAGGATTGCCCCGATCAATAAAAATCCGATTATAGATTGTACGTCAAACTTCTTTTCTTCCATAATAACTACAGCTAACCAGCTGGATTAAAAAATTATATTGTTTTTTGTGAAAAATCTGGATAGAGAATCATCAAAAACAATATAATTTTTT
>CAXBEL010000097.1:0-15503 GCA_963974735.1 uncultured Flavobacteriaceae bacterium
ATCTGTCTCTTTAATTTCTTCTTTAATTTTATCCACACGTTTAACAGCTCTTTCTAATCGATCTCCTTCAAAATAACTATTTCTAAAATCCCCTTCACCAAAAGTACTATCCGTTTTGTATTTTCCAGTAAGTACTCCTTCATCAAATGCGACTCGTACAATTACGCCGACATTATTTTCTTTGGCTACGGGTAAAATTTCGGCTGCCGGCTCTTGTTCAAAAATGTTATATATAACTTGAATTACATCCAGATATCCCTGGCGCATTAAATCGATCACGCAATTTTGGTCCTGCTCAGGGGTCGAAATGCCAATGGCTTTTATCTTACCTTCCTTCTTTAAATCCTTTAGAACTTCAAGAGCCGTGGGATTACTGTTCCAAGCACGTGTCCAAGTATGGAGTTGAAGAAGATCTATACAATCTGTATTTAAAAATTTTAACCGTTCTTCGATGTTTTTCCTAATGTAAGATTCTGGATATCTCTCTTCTATTTTGCAATAAGGACTGGGAGGCCAGATACCTTCTACTGGAGGGATTTTAGTTGCAACGGTAATCTCTTCTTTTCTGGTTTTTAGGATTTCGGCAATAATTTTTTCACTTTTTCCATTCCCATAACCTTCTGCTGTGTCTATAAAATTTATTCCATTGTCAATAGCTGTATGCAAAGCCTCAGTAGATTCCTTATCGTCCTGAGCTCCCCAGCCGCCACCAATGGCCCATCCTCCAAAACCTATTTCTGAAACTTGAATCCCCGTTTTTCCTAAAGCTCTGTATTTCATTTAAATTTCAATTTTATCTCTCCATGTTAAACCTTGACTTTCTTATAGTCCTATCAAAGATACGTATTCACTAAAAAGGTGTTTAAACACTTTCATTTAAATTTATGAAATTGTCAGAATTAGAGAGAGGTGCCAATTGATAAAGAAAGTTTAAAATGTTGTCTATGAGTTGCCTATTAAATAGCTTTAGTTCATATAATTAAACAAATAAGAATTACTATGAAATTTACTAGAAATGCCGCAGCCAACTGGAAAGGAACAGGAAAAGAAGGAAAGGGGACGATTACAACAGAGAGCAAGGTTCTTGATAAATCGAAATATGCCTATAAAACAAGATTTGAGGATGCAGTAGGGACTAATCCTGAAGAACTTATAGGTGCTGCTCATGCGGGATGCTATACCATGCAGTTGAGTTTTTTACTTACTGAAGAAGGTTTTAATCCAGAAAATCTGGATACAGCTGCAGACGTTACATTTGAGGATGGCGAAATAACTAAAATCCATCTGGATTTAACTGGTGAAGTAGATGGAATAACAGAAGAGAAATTCAAAGAAATTGCCAATAAGGCAAAAGAAATATGCCCAGTTTCAAAGTTGCTTAAAGCGGAAATTACGCTTACTGCAAAATTGGTGTAGTATTATCAAGGCAGTTTTTAAAAATCCCTCCGATTAGAGGGATTTTTTTATTTGCTCGTTTTGGTCTTTGAAAATATCCAAGGGATAAGTTCTGGGTCATTAAACGCTTCTTCAAATGATTGACCGTGATTAGCTCCTTCATATTCGGTATACTTGACATCGGCATATGCTTTTGTAAGTAAATTGTACATAGTTCTAGAACCGGCCACAGGATTATATTCATCCTGATCGCCGTGAAAAATCCAATAGGGTATATGTTTGATATTATCAACTTGAGAAGGATCTGAATAACCAGCCAAAGGGACTGCGGCTGCAAAAAGTTCTGGTCTTCTGGCAGTAAACTCCCAGGTTCCAAAACCACCCATAGACTTTCCTATAATATAAATCCTATTGGGATCTAGATTTAGGCTATCTATAATTTTGTCTATTAATTCCAAAGCCGCTGTGCCAGATTCAGAAGGCTGAGTGTTCATAGTGTAAGAACCGTCTTCACCCAAACCTTTAAAAGGGGTTTCTGGAGTATTGCCAACCCATTTAGCCCATTCCTCGTTTTCAGTTTTATCAGAGCATTGAGGAATCAAAACATAGCTTGGATATTTACTCTGCATATTGGGTCCAACAATTGACATGGCGTTCATGAAAATTTCGCTGTTGTTATAAAGTTGAGGTCCATTGTCTGTACCTCGATCACCACGTCCATGCAGAAAAATAACCAATGGCAAATCTTCCTTTTCGTCTTTCGGACTGTATAAACGATAAGGCATTTTTAACCCATTTGTAGCTTTGAAGGTGTTTCTGGCGAGCACACTATCAATATTCTTGTTCACCCAATTTAATATTTCGGCATCAGTAAGTTTGGATTGGATTTTAATTTCCGCATTACTGCTTGTCTCCTCCACTTTGTTTTCTTTACAAGAGGTAAGGAGTGAAATTAATATTAAGAATAAAAATTTGTTCAAAGTCTTTATTTAAAATTCTAAATATCATTTAAATACTTAAGATTTTCTTTCATGCTCTCTAAGGGTGTGGAAGCATATTCTTCCTGTTCGATAAAGATATATTTTAATCCAGATTTTTTACTGTTTTTAAGCATCATTGGAATATCCAAACCTCCTTTGCCAAACTCAGTACTTTCTTTTTCGGTAAGATTCATATCTTTTAAATGCCATAGGGGGAAGCGCCCTTCATATTTATTAAAATAAGCAATAGGGTCTTTTCCACCTGCAACCACCCAGCCTAGATCAAGTTCCATATGTACAAGGTCGGGATCTGTATTATCCATTAGCACGTCGTATAATACTTGCCCGTCTTCAGATTCAAACTCATACCCATGATTGTGATAGCCAAATTTTAAATCCATCTTTTTACAGTCTTCCCCGGCTTTGTTAAAAGCTTCTGCCACTTTCTTATAATTATCCACCGTTTGTCCGTTTGAAGGCATTGTAGAGCAGATAACATATTCTTGTCCAGATTCTACCGCTTCATCTAAAGTTTTCTGCCAGTTCTCATCTAAGTGTACGTGACCACTTCTAAGATTCATACCAAGATCCTCACATACTTTTTTCATTTCTTTAGGACCCAGACCATAATAATGCCCTTTTTCACTTCTGGCAGTTTCAATCTGTTTTATTCCAATATCCGCTATTTGTTTAAGGGTACCGCTGGCATCTGTAGCCATTTCTTTTCTAAAGGTGTAAAGCTGTACTCCAAGATTTTTATATTTTTTAGGAGCAAATGTGAAAGACGGCAATAAAATTGTTCCTGCAGCCGCAACACTTGATTGAAATAAAAAACTTCTTCTGGTTGTCATTATGAATGGTTTAAGTTGTTTTTAAATTAAAATAAACAATTAATCATATAGAAAATTACGAATATCATTCTTTATAATGAGGGGCATTTTATTAAAACTAAAAATTTAACAACATTCATTTAAAATCTGCTTATCAGTTAGTAGGGAGTAGATGGGATAACCACTTAAAATAGTACTGAATGTTTCGTACTTTTGAACTATGGATTTTTCATCAAAACTATTGGAAAGTGCGGTCTATGAGATGGCGCAACTTCCAGGCATAGGCAAACGTACAGCCCTTAGGCTTGTACTTCATTTATTACGCCAACCTGAAAACCAAACTACACATCTGGCACAAGCTCTTTTAAAACTTCGTACAGAAATTAAATTCTGTCGTAATTGTCATAATATTTCTGATGTTGAGCTTTGCGAAATATGTGCCAACCCTAACAGGGAGGCTTCAATAGTTTGTGTTGTAGAGGATGTAAGGGATGTTATGGCGATAGAAAATACCAGTCAATATCGTGGTCATTATCACGTTTTAGGAGGTAAAATTTCTCCTTTGGATGGGATAGGGCCTAATGATTTAAATATTGCTTCTTTAGTAGATAAGGTAAAACAAGGAAAAATAGATGAAGTGATATTTGCGCTCAGTTCTACTATGGAGGGCGATACGACCAATTTTTATATTTTCCGTCAGATCGAAGGTTGTAGTGTAAAAACATCAACTATTGCTCGAGGTATAGCGGTAGGTGATGAGTTGGAATTTGCAGATGAGGTAACACTTGGAAGAAGTATACTCAATCGCATACCTTTTGAAAATTCTTTAAAAAACTAAATGGTGAAACTTTCTGTCATCATTTTAAATTATAATGTTCGTTATCATCTAGAGCTTTGCTTACAATCTGCAAAAAGAGCTTTAAAGTATATTGATTCAGAAATTATAGTAGTTGACAATGCATCTTCAGATGGAAGTGTAGAGATGCTTAAAACCCGATTTTCTGAAATAAAAACAATTATTAATGCAGATAATCTCGGTTTTGCGAAAGCAAATAATCAAGGTGTAAAGCAGGCTCACGGAGAATATATCTGTATTCTAAACCCAGATACCGTAGTTTCAGAAAATTGTTTTAGTGACATTTTGAAGTTTGCCGAAAGGAAGGAAAATCTTGGAGCAGTTGGGGTGAAATTAATTGATGGAACCGGAAATTTTCTCCCAGAGAGCAAGCGTAATTTACCTACTCCTAAAGTTGCCCTTCAAAAAATGTTGGGTATTGATAAAAATTATTATGCCAACCAGATTTCAGAAGATGACACAGGCTCGGTTCCTGTTCTGGTAGGGGCATTTATGTTTATGCCTAAAAACGCTTATGATGCTGTTGGTGGGTTTGACGAGGAGTATTTTATGTATGGGGAAGATATAGATTTATCATATCGTCTAGAGCAATCGGGATATTCAAATTATTATTTTGGTTCTGTTTCTGTATTACATTTTAAGGGAGAAAGTACGGTAAGGGACAAGAAGCATTCACAACGTTTTTATGGTGCCATGCGCATTTTTTATAAAAAACATTTTAAACAGAATGCATTGCTAAGCTCTATTGTTAGCAGTGGTCTTTTTTTAGCTGAGTTCAAAGGGAGACAGAATTTTGAAAGTGAAATTATTAATGCTAAGAAGCAAAAAAATGTATTATTTAGTAAGGATGATGGCCTGGTAAAAAAAATTAACTCAACTGGAGATATTACAGGGATTGAGATAAGAAATTGTTTATCAGAATTTAATGATTTATCAGATAGTCAAATATTTTTTGATGCGGGATCTTGTAAGTATTCTGAAATAATTAAAGCCATGCAATTGCTAAAAAATAAACAAAACACGTTTCAGATAATACCTTCAAATTGTAATTTTAGCATCGGTAGCGACAGCAGTTTTCAAAAGGGAACAGTTGTTTGTTTTGATAAGATTAAAAAATCAGAAGCTAAATAGCTTAATTTTCATTAATTTCGCAAAATATAAATCGTATAAACCTTTCTAGTTAGGAATATGGCAAAATTTGAACTGAAATTACCAAAAATGGGAGAGAGTGTAGCCGAGGCGACACTAACATCTTGGCTTAAAGAAGTGGGAGATACCATAGAGGCAGATGAGCCCGTGGTAGAAATCGCTACAGATAAAGTAGATAGTGAGGTTCCCAGTGAAGTTGAAGGTATTTTAGTCGAAAGGTTTTTTGATGTTGACGATGTCGTTCAGGTAGGGCAGACGATTGCTATTATTGAAATGGATGGCGAGGTTGAAACTGAAGCTGGAGATAAAAACGAAAATGTTTCAGAAGAGAAAAATACAGAATCTGTAAATGTAAGCGCTGCGGAGAATTCTGTGGAGACTGCGAAGCAGTCTGTTAGCACAGAAGCAATCTCGAATGATGGTGATCGCTTTTATTCACCACTTGTAAAAAATATAGCCCAAAAAGAAGGCATATCACAAGAAGAGCTTGATAAAGTCACGGGAACAGGTATGGAAGGTCGTGTGACTAAAGATGATATTCTGGCCTATGTGGCTAATAGAGATGGCCAAACTCAAAAAAGTGTAGAATCTGCTCCTCAAAAAACAGAAACAGTTCAAAAATCTACTCCAAAGCCTCAAGCTGCTCCTGTGAGTGTTAACGGAGGTGATGAGATTATTGAAATGACCAGAATGGGTAAATTGATCGCTAAGCATATGGTTGCTTCAGCTCAAACTTCTGCCCACGTACAATCATTTATTGAAGTAGATGTAACCAATATCTGGAACTGGAGAAATAAGGTTAAAAATGAATTTCAAAAAAGAGAAGGGGAGAAGATCACTTTTACTCCAATCTTTATGGAAGCGGTAGCTAAAACTATCAGAGACTTCCCAATGATCAATATTTCTGTAGATGGAGATCGGGTAATAAAACGTAAAAATATTAATCTGGGAATGGCGGCAGCACTTCCTGATGGAAATTTAATTGTTCCCGTTATAAAAAACGCTGATCAATTAAACCTTGTGGGAATGACTAAAGCTGTTAATGATCTAGCAGCCCGCTCTCGTACAGGCAAATTAAAACCAGATGAAACTCAGGATGGTACTTATACGGTAACAAATGTAGGTACCTTTGGCAGCGTGATGGGAACTCCTATAATTAATCAACCTCAAGTAGGTATATTGGCATTAGGAGCTATAAGAAAGGTTCCTGCGGTAATAGAAACCCCAGAAGGTGATTTCATCGGCATACGTCATAAAATGTTCCTTTCTCATTCTTATGACCATCGCGTGGTTAACGGTGCTTTAGGAGGTCAATTTGTGCAACGGGTAGCACAATATCTTGAGGCTTGGGATATTAATAGGGAAATCTAATCTGCTATAGCCTTAACAAAATGCTGAAGTAACTTGAGAGCGGGAAGTTTTTCTTCTTTCCGTTCTCTGGGATATTCAAATAATTCATCAGGTTTAAAGGGTCTATATCCTCTAAGTACGTTTAAATCTTCTCCGTCCAATCTTTTAAAGGCCATACTCCAAGATTTAAAATGGCGTTTGTCTACACGACCTTCAGCTATTAAAGTAACCTACTGGTGACGAGGGTCTTTCTCAATAGTATAATATAGTTTTTGTATGGGTTCATCAGGACCTTCAATAAACTGAACAAAACTACCTTTAACGTGAACGAGCAGGCCAGTTATATCCTGTTATTCCTTCTTGCTTTATCTAGTAAGTGTGACAGATCATTATCAGTAAGCTCAAAACTTTGCCGACTCATATAAGCTAGGTATTTCATTGTTGAAAATTATAAATATACTTATGGTAAATATGTGATATTTTCATTGCGGAGATAGTTTAAAAGATAAATTTGCCATATTAGAGGCCTATAGGTTTGTATATAGTATTTTTGTAATCTCAAAATTTTTAAAATGAATTTAAACCTGACCCGTCCTATATGCTTTTTTGATCTGGAAACGACTGGTATAGATGTAGCAAGAGATCGCATTGTAGAAATTTCTATCCTTAAAGTTTTTCCTAATGGAAAGGAAGAGAAACATACTTGGCTTGTAAATCCTACAATACCTATTCCTCCTTCAACAACAGCTGTTCACGGGATTAGTGATGAAGATGTGGCAGATAAACCCACATTTAATGAACTAGCCACAGAGATTTATAATCTGATTAAAGATTCTGATCTGGCAGGATTTAATTCCAATCGTTTTGATATTCCTTTATTGGCAGAAGAGTTGCTTAGAGCGGGAGTTGATTTTGATATGAAAAATAGAAATGCTATCGATGTGCAGACTATTTTTCATAAGATGGAACAACGTACTCTTACAGCTGCTTATAAATTTTATTGCAATCAATCTTTAGAGGATGCACACAGTGCAGAGGCTGATACTATTGCTACCTATGAGGTTTTAAAGGCGCAATTAGAGCGCTATGAAGATTTAGAAAACAACATGAAGAGTTTGGCAGAGTTTAGTTCTCGTAAGAAATGTGCTGATTTTGCTGGCTTTATAGCTTTTAATAAAGAAGGAGAAGAGATATTTTCTTTTGGTAAGCATAAAGGCAAAAAAGTAAACGATGTCTTAGATCAGGAGCCTGGTTATTTTGGATGGATTCAAAATGCTGACTTTCCTTTATATACTAAAAAAGTTTTGACAGCTATCAAGTTGCGCAAACTAAATACTAAACTATTTTAGGCCATTATGAAACTCATTTGTATTGGTCAAAATTATGCAGCTCACGTAAAAGAACTGAATAGTAAACCAACTAAAGAGCCGCTTTTCTTTTTAAAACCGGACTCCGCAATATTATTAAGCCAGCACCCGTTTGTGATACCAGAATTTAGTAAGGAGGTACATTATGAAGTTGAGGTTTTAGTTAAAATAAACAAATTAGGTAAGTATATTCAGACTAAATTCGCGCATACTTATTATGATAAAATAGGGTTAGGTATTGATTTTACAGCACGGGATTTGCAGCGGGAATGTAAAGAAAAAGGATTGCCGTGGGAAAAGGCCAAGGGCTTTGATGGCTCTGCAGTCATAGGTAAATGGTTTGATAAGGAAGCTTTTGAAGATGTGCAGAATTTAGATTTTTCTTTAAAGAAAAATGATAAAGTAGTGCAAGAAGGAAACACTACAGATATGATATATAAAATAGACGAAATAATAGCCTATGTGTCGCAATTTATGACACTTAAAATAGGGGATATTTTATTTACCGGAACCCCCGAAGGAGTTGGTCCGGTAGCAATAGACGATAAATTAACAGGATTTCTATCTGGAGAACAAATGTTCTCTATAAATATAAAATAATATGCCCAATCACTATGACCTATACCAGCTTGAAGACATGTCTGGTGGTGATAAAGAATTTATGCAAACGGTAGTGGAAACTTTTCTCACAGAAATCCCGCCAGATTTGCAAAGTATGCAGACTGCAATTGAGAATGATAACCATAAAATGGCTTATCAATTTGCGCATAAAATGAAGCCCAATCTTGAAATGTTCGGCATAGATTTAATTCGTGAGATATCTGCAATGGAGCGCTGGTCTGAAACCAGTAAACCCACCTCTGCTATAAGACCTCAGCTGGATAAAATAGTTATTTCTGTAAATAAAGCAATAGCAGAAATGAAGAAAGACTGGAAGATGTAATGCAGGCACATATAATAACTATAGGTGACGAGATCCTTATAGGTCAGATAATAGATACAAATTCTGCATTTTTAGCCAAAGAGTTAGATAAGATAGGAATTGAAGTAGGGCAAATCAGTTCAATTTCAGATGATAAGCAGCATATTCTTGATGCGATGGCATTTGCAAAAAAAGAAGCTGATGTTGTGCTTATTACAGGAGGTTTGGGCCCCACTAAAGATGACGTTACTAAACATACTTTCTGTGAATTTTTTGAAGATTCGTTAGTCGAAAATCAAGAGGTGCTTCAAAACGTAGAGCGGTTGTTTAGCCAATATGTAAAAAGACCTATGCTTCCCGCTAACAGAACACAGGCATTGGTTCCCAGCAAAGCGACTGTGTTGATGAATAGATTGGGTACTGCTCCAGGTATGTGGATGCAACAGGATAATACAGTCTTCATATCAATGCCGGGAGTGCCCTATGAGATGAAGGCTATAATGGAAGATGAGGTAATCCCTAGGTTAAAGGATGCTTTTAACAGACCATTTATTCTTCATAAAACAATACAAACTTACGGCAGAGGAGAAAGTGAGATTGCCAATACCATCGAGCAATGGGAAAATGATCTTCCTAAATCTATAAAACTGGCCTATTTGCCTTCTTTAGGTAAAGTGCGACTTAGATTATCTACAAAAGGTGAAAGTCTATCAGAATTAGAATCAGCTCTTGCAGAGCAAATTGTAAAATTAGATGAGCTCATTGGAGACATTATTGTAGGCTATGACGATAATGATTTGATAGAATCTGTAGTGGGCAAGTTGTTAGCAAAGCAAGGTAAAAGCCTTGCAATTGCTGAGAGTTGTACAGGAGGACAACTTGCAGCTGCTCTTACAAGTATTCCGGGTGCTTCAGGATATTTTAAAGGGGCTTTGGTTTCTTATGCTACTCAATCTAAAATAGATATTTTAAATGTTGATCCTCAAATAATAAAAGAGCACTCTGTTGTGAGTGAGCAGGTTGCTGAAGCGATGGCAAGGGGAGTCCAAAATTTGTATAAATCTGATTATGCAATTGCAACTACAGGTAATGCTGGGCCCACAAAGGGTGAATCAGACGCAGAAATAGGAACTGTATTTATAAGTATTGCAACTCCCAGCGAAGTATTTACCCATAAATATAGTATGGGAAATCACAGAGAAAGGGTGGTTACCAAAAGCGTAAATAAGGCTTTTGAGTTGTTGCAGAAAGAAATTTTAAAAAACTAGGGTTTTATTTTGTTCAACTTATTTAAGTTATGTAAATTTGCACCCTGTTTTTAATAACACAATTACTAAAGTTTAGAATCATGTCAAGAGTTTGTGAGCTTACGGGCAAAAAAGCGATGGTGGGGAACAATGTTTCACACGCAATGAATAAAACCAAGCGTAAATTTAACGCTAACTTGGTTAAGAAGCGTTTTTATATCCCAGAGGAAGATAAGTGGGTGACGCTAAAAGTTTCTACGGCCGCTCTTAAAACTATTAATAAGAAAGGTATTGCAGCTGTAATTAAAGAAGCACGCGCAAAAGGTTTTCTTACTAAATAATAACCGTATTAAAGGATAGCATTATGGCAAAGAAAGGCAATAGGGTTCAGGTTATACTTGAGTGCACAGAGCACAAAGCTTCGGGCAAGCCCGGGACTTCCCGTTATATCACAACCAAAAATAAGAAGAACACTCCAGATAGGATGGAAATTAAAAAATTCAACCCTATCTTGAATAAGATGACTGTTCATAAAGAAATAAAATAATAAGACATGGCAAAGAAATCGGTTGCAACACTACAGACAGGATCAAAGCGTTTGACTAAAGCCATTAAAATGGTGAAGTCTCCTAAAACAGGAGCTTATACTTTTGTGGAATCTGTTATGGTTCCAGAAATGGTAAATGACTTTTTAAGTAAAAAATAAGTCAATACTTCAATATATAGTAAAGCCGTTGTGTCATCACAACGGCTTTTTTTTATTTTTAATGACAATATTTCAGAAAGGGAGTAAAAGGCAATACATTTGTTAAAGCTAACTAACTGATCATTCTGTATTCATGAGTTTCTTAAAGAAAATTTTTTCAAAGGATAAAAAGGAGACCCTCGATAAAGGGTTGGAGAAATCAAGTTCTAATTTCCTTTCCAAACTAGGTAAAGCAGTAGCTGGTAAATCAAAGGTTGATGACGAGGTTCTAGATGATCTTGAGGATGTTCTCGTTTCCAGCGATGTGGGTGTAAAAACTACCATAAAAATTATAAATAGAATTGAAGAGCGGGTATCCCGCGATAAATATCTGGGAACAGATGAATTAAATAAAATTCTACGTGAGGAGATAGCTGGTTTGATGAGTGAAACAAACAGTGGTGATGCCACAGAGTTTGTTGTTCCAGCAAAGAAACCTTATGTGATTATGGTTGTAGGAGTAAATGGAGTGGGAAAAACCACGACCATAGGAAAACTGGCCTACCAATTTAAAAAACAAGGAAAGAAAGTTGTTTTAGGAGCTGCAGATACATTTCGAGCTGCGGCCATCGATCAATTGCAAATCTGGGCAGATCGTGTGGATGTTCCTATTGTAAGACAACAAATGGGAAGTGACCCAGCATCAGTGACATTTGATACTTTACAAAGCGCTGTTAAAAATGATGCTGATGTGGTGATTATCGATACTGCAGGTAGATTGCATAATAAGGTCAATCTTATGAATGAATTGACTAAAATTAAAAGGGTAATGCAAAAGGTCGTTTCAGATGCCCCAGATGAAGTACTTTTAGTTCTTGATGGTTCTACAGGTCAAAACGCTTTTGAGCAGGCCAAGCAGTTTACAGCAGCTACAGAAGTCACTTCGTTAGCGGTTACTAAACTTGATGGTACTGCAAAAGGAGGGGTTGTTATTGGTATAAGTGATCAATTTCAGATTCCGGTTAAATATATAGGAGTAGGAGAGGGGATAGAAGATCTTCAGGTTTTTAATAAATATGAATTTGTAGATTCTTTTTTTAAGAACTAGATTTTTATCAATAATTTAAAAATAAAAGGCATCGCATTTTGTGCGATGCCTTTTTGTATTTTTAAGCTAAAACATTACCTGTTTATGAAAAGAATATTATTTTTTTTAAGTCTCATACTACTACTTTCCTGTAAAGAAAATTCTAAAAATTCAATTTCAGAAGAAACCAAAACAACAGAAAATGACACTACTGTCAAGGAACGGGAATACGCGGTATTGGATTCTAAAGTTTTAGATACAAATAAGATGTGGGCTGCTTTCGAAATAGATTTAGCCACATTTGAAGATTTAGATTATGAGCGCGTTAAAGCCCTAGCCTTTGAAAAAACTATTCCTGAAATTCAGGAGGCTGTCTCTCAAAACAAGTTGACCTATGAGGATTTAATTCTTTTTTATTTAAGCCGAATTAAAAAGTATGATCGCAATAATGAACTATCGCTTAATTCTGTGATTGCCATTAATCCTGATGTTTTAAATGAAGCCCGTAAATTAGATAAGAGAGAAAAAGAAACTATAGATATATATTCCATTTATGGGATGCCAATTCTATTAAAAGATAACATTAATACCTCTGGTATGCCAACAACGGCAGGGGCAGTGGTTCTTGAGGATAATTATGCTTCAGATTCTTTTATAACAAAACAATTAAAAGAAAATGGAGCTCTTATTTTGGGCAAAGCAAATTTAAGCGAGTGGGCATATTTCTTTTGCGGTGATTGCCCGAGTGGATATTCGGCTGTAGGAGGACAAACTTTAAATCCCTACGGAAGAAAGGTTCACGATACGGGAGGTTCAAGTTCAGGAAGTGGTGTGGCAATGGCTGCTAATTTTGCAGTTGCGGCCGTTGGTACAGAAACAAGCGGTTCTATTCTTTCCCCTTCTAGTTCTAATTCTATTGTGGGTTTAAAACCTACAGTAGGTTTGTTGAGCCGTGGCGGCATTGTACCTATTTCCAGCACACTGGATACACCAGGACCAATGACTAGAAACGTAGTAGATAATGCAATTCTTTTAAATGCTTTAACTGGCCAGGACAATAAGGATTCTGCGTCTTTAAATTTAAAGGCAGCAAAAGAAAACTATATAATCGGTATAAAAGAAATTAATGATGTAAACTCATACCTAGGTGAGAAAAGGTTGGGTTATTTTAAAGGTTCATTAGAAGATACTTTATATGCAAAAGCTGTACAGGACTTAAAAAATGCTGGAGCAACTCTAGTAGAAATAGAACGTCAGGAAATTGATTTGCCACAATTTGTAAGGGTTTTAAATTTGGACATGCAGAATGATTTACCCGATTATATAGAAAAATATGGAGATAAAAAGCTCACTGTAAAAAATCTAGATGCTATAACAACCTATAATAAGGCAGATTCTTTAGTTCGTATGCCTTACGGTCAGAAATTATTTTATGGTATTCTTGCTGACACAGCTACTCCAGAAGAATTTGAAGCAATTAAAGATACGCTTCAAACTAATGGGCGTGCTTTTTTTGACATTCCGATAGAGGAAAATAAATTGGATGCGGTCCTTTCAATCAATAATTATATGGCAGGATATGCTGCTGTCGCAAAATATCCAGCAATCACTGTTCCTATGGGGTATCAGGAGGATAATAGGCCAATGGGACTCACCTTTATAGCGCCAACATTATCAGAAAAAGCTCTACTTGAATTGGCATACGCTTATGAAACTATTTCGCATAAGCGAAAGACTCCTGTAGATTATGAATAAGTAGATTTAGGATTTTCTATTAGGAATTGATCAATTCTTTAATTTCTTTTTGGTAAACGCTGATTAAAAGGTAATTCAACGTATCTTTGCCGTCCCAAAATCTGGAGCATTATGCGTACTAAAACCTTAAAGAAGAATAAAATAAACGTCGTTACTTTAGGCTGTTCTAAGAACGTTTATGACAGTGAAGTGTTGATGGGACAGTTGCGGGCCAACAACAAAGAAGTGGTACATGAAGAGGAAGGTAACGTGGTTGTAATCAATACTTGTGGATTTATCGCTAACGCTAAAGAGGAATCTGTAAATACAATATTAGAGTACGTTCAAAAGAAAGAAGATGGAGTGGTTGATAAGGTATTTGTTACGGGATGTCTTTCTGAAAGATACAAGCCAGATCTTCAAAAGGAAATACCTAATGTAGATCAGTATTTTGGAACTACAGAATTACCTGGATTATTAAAAGCTTTAGGAGCAGATTACAAGCATGAACTTATAGGTGAGCGTTTGACAACAACACCTAAAAACTATGCTTATTTAAAAATTGCAGAAGGCTGTGACAGACCTTGTTCTTTTTGTGCAATCCCGCTAATGCGTGGAGGTCATAAAAGCACACCAATAGAAAATCTGGTTATAGAAGCTGAAAAATTAGCTGCTCAAGGAATTAAAGAGCTTATTCTTATTGCTCAGGATCTAACCTATTATGGATTGGATATCTATAAGGAAAGAGCTTTGGCAAAATTGCTGAAAGAATTGGTTAAGGTAGAAGGCATAGAGTGGATTCGGTTGCATTATGCTTTTCCAACTGGTTTCCCAATGGACGTGCTTGATGTAATGTTAGAGGAGCCCAAAGTCTGTAACTATATAGATATCCCGTTACAGCATATTTCTACTAAACTTTTAAAGTCAATGCGTAGGGGTACGACCTATGAAAAAACGAATGCTCTTCTTAAAGTTTTTAGAGAGAAAGTGCCTCAGATGGCAATACGCACAACTCTTATTGTAGGATATCCAGGTGAAACACAAGAGGATTTTGAATTACTAAGAGATTGGGTTGAAGAAATGCGTTTTGAACGTTTGGGTTGTTTTACTTATTCTCACGAAGAAAATACACACGCTTATAATCTTGAAGATGATGTTGCAGAAGATGTAAAAATGGAACGGGCTAATGAGATAATGGCGATACAGTCACAGATAAGTTGGGAGCTTAATCAAGAAAAAATAGGTAAGGAGTTTAAAGTTGTTATTGATCGTAAAGAAGGTAATTATTTTATAGGCCGCACAGAGTTTGACTCTCCTGATGTGGACAATGAGGTCTTAATAAATGCTACACAACATTATTTAAAAACCGGGGAATATACCAAGGTAAGAATTATAGAAGCAGAAGATTTTGATCTTTATGCAGAGCCGGTTTTAGTTTAAGCTTATAAAGGTTATTAGAAGTTATAGACTTCATAGAATAAAAAAAGCAGCAAGATTTTCTTGCTGCTTTCATTTTTAAAAATATGGGTTAATCTACTTTTTGAGAATTTCTATTTTAGAAACTATCCCTTCATCTTCGTTACTTAATTGCAAGAAGTAAACCCCTTGAGATAATGAACTAACATCCATTACACTGCTGTTTTCTCCTGCTCTTAATTCTATAGGAACCTCTTTTACAAGAGAACCTGAAAGGTTAAATAGTTTTCCAGTAAATGAACCGCCATTTCCGTTTAAGGATAAACTCACATAATTAGAAACTGGATTAGGATATAATCTAACTGCTAATTCCTCATTTGCGATACGGTTAAATGAATCCTCTACACTTAATACATTCTCTATTTCTTCATCAGTTAATGTATTAATAACTAGGATACCATCTAAATCATAACCATCTGCTGTAC
>CAXBEL010000098.1:0-15377 GCA_963974735.1 uncultured Flavobacteriaceae bacterium
GCCTTTTCCTCTAATTTCTTGTATTAATTCGTGTTTTAATAAGTTTCTTATTAATTTTTCTTTTGCTAAGGTCTGCTTAATAAGGTCAGATTCCAATAACTCTGTTAATGTTGCAAGTGCCGCTGCGGCTATGACAGGATGACCGCCAAAGGTAGTTATATGTCCTAATTTTGGATTATCTGATAGCAGTTGCATATGTTTGATATCTGCTGTAAATGCACCGATAGGCATTCCGCCACCCATACCTTTGCCCATAACTAAAATGTCAGGAACAACATTAAAATGTTCAAAACCAAATAATTTACCTGTTCTGCCAAAACCGGGCTGTATTTCATCCAGAATCAATAAAGTTCCAGTTTCTTCGCACCGCATTTTCACCTTTTTTAAGTAATCGTGCTCGGGTAAAATAAAGCCTGCACCGCCTTGAATTGTTTCCAGAATAACAGCAGCGGTTTTCTCTGTAATATCCTCCAATGCCGATAAATCATTGAAAAAGATGAAATCCACATCACCTATTACGGGTCTGAAAGGCTTTACGCGCTCTTCGTGACTCATCAAACTCAGCGCACCATAAGTATTGCCGTGATAGGCATTTTTTGCAGCAATAATTTGAGATCTTCCTGTTACTCTCCTTGCAAGTTTAAGCGCTCCATCAATTGCTTCAGTCCCGCTATTTACAAGATAAGTTTGATTTAAAGATTCCGGAAGTTGTTTAGCTAGCAACTTTGTTAATTGCACCGCTGGATCTTGAGCATACTCCCCATACACCATGACGTGAAGGTATCTATCGCATTGCTCTTTTATAGCATTTATGACTTTAGGATGGCTATGGCCCAATGTACAGGCAGATACCCCAGCAACAAAATCCAGATAAGCTTTGTCGTTAATATCATAAATATAAGACCCGCTTGCATGTGAAATTTCCATAGCAAGTGGGTGAGGAGTGGTTTGCGCTTGATATTTTAAAAAATCAGCCTTCATCATTTGTATCATTTTCCTCATCTTCACTCTTCTCTTTCAAAAGATTCGGTTGCAATAATTGTCCTTTAGTGGAAAGAGTATCTTTTCTAATTGTGGCTTTATCATTTATGGGAACACCCATAGTTGGTGAATCTTCCTCTCTGTTTTTAAAATCTTCAGGAGATAATTCTGAAGCATTTGGGATGTCCATTTCATTGTCGGGTATTGAATTATCAAAGAAATCCTCTTCAATTTCTGGTAGTGGAATACCATTGATCTTTGTAAGTTCAAATGGGGGTTCTCCTTTAAAAATATCCTCTTTGGTCAACAACCGTTCATCACCTCGCCAATTTAGGCCGGGATATTGTCGTTCTTCTTGTGGAAATTGAGATAAAGGAAATATTTGTCCGTCAATTTGTCTCCACTTTGTTACCTCTACCAGGCTATTATCCGCAAGTATTGCGGTAATAGATGCAGATTTACTTTTATCAATACCTTGAAGTTCACCTTCTTCTGAGCGCATGTAATTAATACTCTCTGCGTTTTTTATTATATCTATTTGATTTAGGGCATTGTCTTTAAAACTACCATTTAAAACGTCTCCCTTTACTTGATTATAGCCAAGATCATTTATGTCATCAGATAAAGGAATTGTGTCTTGTTGCGCAAGAAAAGCATTATAAAATACTTTCAGTGAGTCCAACTTATCAGTTTTAGGATTACTCAATAAGTGAATTGTGTCGCCAGTCATTTGGCTCAATTCACTCCACATAACCGGTTTCCCTATCATTTTGGTTAATCCGGTTTTTTGATCAATATGAATGGAATCACTTTTTCCACTCATATTGCTTTTAAACATACGCACGTTGTAGTATCCACGTACAATTCTATTCTCTGGCTTGCCGGTAACAACTAAACGATCTCCATGAATGTAGATCGAATCGTTATCCTGCTCTGTTATTGCAACAGCCCGTTGTGTAATAAAAACGGAATCTTTTGCCCGATACACTTCCGCATAGTGACCTTTTATAACACTGTTATTTGCAGTATCTATAACCCTAATATTATTTGTAGCTGAAGCAAAACTTGAGTCCCGGTTAAAGTAAAGGCTATCTCCATAAACCGTTCTGTTATCATAATCAATCCTAGAATTTTGTACAAAATACCCTGTATCACCTCTAGTATCATAAAACCCCCTCTCACAGTAAACCGTGCTGGTTTCCCCTTTAATTGTTGAGGGCCCGTATAAATAGGCATGTCCATTCTCCGAATAAAAATCAAGCTGCTCGCTATTTATAACGTATTCCGGATTAGTGACAACTACATCTTGCAAAAAGGAATATTTATCCTCTTCCATAAAATATCGCCCTATTTTACTGGTGATTGTACTTGCTGTATCCTTTAGTGTTCCACCAGTGCGATAATACGCTTGCTGCTTAATCCTATTGAGGTATAAAGTATCTGTCGTTAAAGTTGCTGTAGGGCTTTTAAGGTTTACATTTCCTGCAGCAAAGGCAAATTGGGTATCTCCGTTATATTCAGCATAACGGCTTCTCATGGTAATGGTGTCGCCTTGGTTCATACGGACATTACCATATGCCTTTACAAAATTTTCATCTTTGTAATGAAAAGCCAGATCACACCACATCTCTATGCCTTCGTGAATAATATAGACTTGATTATCTACTTTCTGCATAACAAAGGCTCCTGGATAATTTTGCTCGTCAATACGGGAAACATCCGAAGTGATATCAATTTCTTTTCCTTCTTGTGAAAAACCAAAACTGGTAAAAAAAATACCTAGGGTTAAAAGAAAAAATTTAAATAGATTGGGCATAGTATATTTTGATGCAAAGATAACGGAAAAACGTGGTCTAAAGTATTGCTTTTTGAATCTAGAATCTGGACATAAAAAAGCCGGAACAGATATTCCGGCAGTTAATTTATTAGTAATAAAAACTATCGGTGTATGGTCTGAGTCCTGTCTGGACCTACTGAAACAATTTTTATGGGAGTTTCCAATTCCTTTTCTAAATAAGCGATATAGTCATTAAGCTCTTTAGGTAATTGAGCATCTTCATTCATTTTAGTTAAATCCTCTTTCCATCCTTTTAATTCGGTGTAAATAGGTTCAACATTTTCAGGTTCAATATTGTAAGGTAGATGCTCAATGGTCTCCCCTTTGTATTTATAGGAAGTACAAACCTTTATAGTTTCAAAACCAGAAAGTACATCTCCTTTCATCATCATCAATTGCGTAACTCCGTTAACACGAACGGCATATTTTAAAGCGACAAGATCTAACCAACCACAACGTCTCGGACGACCTGTAGTAGCACCAAATTCGTTACCTACGCGACCCATTGTTTCACCTACTTCATCAAAAAGTTCAGTAGGGAAAGGGCCCGAGCCTACACGAGTTGTGTATGCTTTAAAAATCCCGAATACTTCTCCTATATCGCCCGGAGCAACGCCAAGACCTGTGCAAGCACCTGCTGCCGTAGTGTTAGAAGAAGTCACAAAAGGATAGGTTCCAAAATCAATATCAAGCAAAGAACCTTGCGCTCCCTCTGCCAATATAGATTTACCATCTTTTTGAGCTTGATATAAATATTCTTCTGAGTCTATAAATGTCAAAGATTTTAAAGTTTTTACGGCTTTAAAAAATTCCGACTCCAATTCCTTTAAATCGTATTCAATTTTTGCATCATAGAAATCTATCATCGCTATGTGCTTATCACGCAAACTTATGTATCTGTCCTTCCAATCTTTTAATTCCAGATCACCCACACGGATACCGTTTCTGCCGGTTTTATCCATATAAGTAGGGCCAATGCCTTTTAGAGTAGAGCCAATTTTTGCTTTTCCTTTTGAAGCTTCTGATGCTGCATCAAGTAAACGGTGAGTTGGTAGGATTAAATGTGCTTTTCTGGAAATAAGTAGTTTTTTCTTATAATCCAGATTAAAACCTTCTAAATTATCAAGCTCTTTTTTGAAAATTACAGGATCGATAACGACACCATTTCCTACCAGATTGATTGCTTCATCATGAAAAATTCCTGAAGGAATTGTGTGAAGTACATGTTTTATGCCGTCAAATTCTAAAGTATGACCCGCATTGGGGCCTCCTTGAAAACGAGCTATAATATTGTAGTTTTTGGTAAGGACGTCTACTATTTTACCTTTGCCTTCGTCTCCCCATTGGAGACCTAGAAGTAAATCTACTGCCATTTATGCGTTGTCTTCGGTTGATTTTCTATTACCGTAAAAGTAAAGGGAATGTTTTTTTATTTCGATATTAAAAACCTCTTCGATGGTTTTCTTTATAGACTGTATTCTAGGATCACAAAATTCTATTACCTCACCTGTATCTGTAAGTATTACGTGATCGTGCTGCTTGTCAAAATAAGACTTCTCGTATTGAGCTTGATTTTGACCAAATTGATGCTTACGCACTAAACCGCAATCCAGCAAAAGCTCAATCGTGTTGTATAGAGTGGCACGGCTCACCCGGTAATTTTTGTTCTTCATACTTATGTATAAAGACTCAATATCAAAATGTTCTTCTTGATTATAAATTTCCTGAAGTATTGCGTAGCGCTCCGGAGTTTTACGGTGCCCTTTGTCTTCGAGAAACTTAGTGAAGACGTTTTTAACGACTTCCTGATCCTTATTTATTGTTGCTTTTAGTGCCATAATTTGCGGTTGCAAAGGTAACCATTAGAGTCTAATGACTTTGTCGATACCGTTAATTTTTTTCAGGTTATTGATAAGTTTCCTGAGATGATCCTTGTTTTTTACAATAACGGTAATGTTTCCTTTAAAAACACCATCATTTGTGGTAAAATTCAGATTACGCATATTTACATGCATATGATCTGAAATTTCCCGTGTTACTTCATTTACAAGACCAAGATTATCAATACCTGTAAGTTCAAGATCTGCACGGAAATCCTGAGCAGAGGAGTCTATCCATTTTGCCTGCATTATCCGGTATGAATAATTGCTTTGAAGAGAGATAGCGTTGGGACAGTTTTGCTTATGAACTTTTATACCATCATTTACAGTGGTAAAACCAAAAACATTGTCTCCCGGTATAGGATTACAGCAATTCGCTAAAGTATAGTCGAGTTTTTGCTCCTCTCTGCCAAAAACCAACAGATCAAACTTATCTGTTATCTCATCACGATCTACATTTTCTGGAACCGTAGGCTTCCTTATTCGGTTTTTAATAAAACTTACAAATGCATTACTGCGCTGTGCTGCAAATTCTTTGATCATTTTATTATCAATGGTTCCAATTCCCACCCGATAAAAAAGATCTAAGCTGGTTTTTAATTTAAAATAGATCACCATCTCATTAATCACTTTTTCATCCATAGTGATTTTTTGAGAACGTAGTTTGCGCATTAAAATAACCTTACCATCGCTGGCGATATCTTTTTTCTCGTCTTTTAAAGAGGATTTTATCTTTGCTCTAGCCCTTGCGGTAGTGGCATAATCCAACCAGTTGTTATTGGGTTTTGCGTGCTCTGATGTTATTATTTCTACCTGATCGCCACTTTTTAATTCGTGACTTAACGGAACTAATTTTCCATTTACACGAGCGCCGCGCGTATGTAGACCTACCTCGGTATGAATACTGAAAGCAAAATCCAGTGGGGTAGCGCTTTTAGGCAAAGACTTGAGTTCCCCTTGTGGGGTAAATACAAATATTTCTTTATTGTAGAGATTCAGTTTGAACTGCTCAACAAACTCAACGGCATTGGTTTCCTGATTTTCTAGAGCATCCTGTAAGCGGTTGAGCCATTGATCAAGCGTTTTATCCCCATCGTCACCTTCTTTATACTTATAATGGGCAGCATAGCCTTTTTCGGCTATTTCATTCATACGCTCAGAACGTATTTGCACTTCAACCCATCTTCCTCGCAAACCCATAACGGTAATATGTAAGGCTTCGTAACCAGTTGACTTAGGTGACGAAATCCAGTCTCTTAAGCGGGTAGGATTAGGTCTAAAGTGATCTGTAACTATCGAATATATCTTCCAAGCAAGAAATTTTTCATTTTCCGGAATTCCTTTATAAATGATTCTAATGGCAAATTTGTCATAGACTTCATCAAAAGGAATGTTTTGTTTTAGCATTTTACGCCTGATGCTAAAAATAGATTTTGGCCTTCCTTTAATCTCGTAATCCAGCAACTCGTTATCTAAAGACTTGCGAACGACCTCGGTAAATTCTTCAATATATTTATCCTGCTCTTCCTTAGTGTCCTTCATTTTATGGGAAATATTCCGATAAATATCCGGTTCTGTATATTTTAGACCAAGATCTTCCAGTTCTGTCTTAATATTATACAGGCCAATTCTATGGGCTAAAGGCGCATATATATATAAAGTCTCACTGGCAATTTTAACCTGTTTATCTGGACGCATAGAATCCATAGTCTGCATATTATGCAAACGATCTGCAATTTTTATAATAATAACCCGTACATCATCATTAATAGTAAGCAGCATCTTCCGGAAATTCTCTGCTTGTAGGGAAACATCCCTATGTTTTTTAAGATTGGATATTTTTGTAAGACCATCTACAATGCGCGCCACGGTTTCACCAAACATCTGCTCAATATCCTCTACCGTATATGGGGTGTCCTCTACAACATCATGAAGTAATGCAGCTGCAATTGAAGTGGCGTCCATACCAATCTCACTCGCTACAATTCGTGCTACGGCAAGTGGATGAAATATATAAGCTTCTCCAGATTTGCGACGTTGATCTTTGTGAGCATCCACAGCAATCTCAAACGCCTTTCTGATCATTTTTTTATCATCATCAGAAAGCGTGCGATAACTTATACGAAGCAGCTCTTTGTACTGTCTTGTAAGCTCTTTATTCTCTTTTTCCAGATCAACTGTTGTCATAAACTAAAAATACGATTATCTTCTATATCCACAAACATGTAATCAACTAGTATTCCACAATAAAGAGCAATATCCCTATTTTTTTAAATTGGTATAACGCTGAAATAATGTGGGATGAGAATAGTTTAATTTTACGTACAACGGGTGTGGTGTTAGATTGCTTAAACTATTTCTTGAAAGCTTTTTTAAAGAATCAATAAGCGGTTGTGCTGCATAAGTTTCTTTTGCAAAATTATCTGCCTGATATTCAAATTTTCTGGATAATAAACTCATTAAAAATCCTGTAATCGCAGATATTGGGGAATACAAGATCCCAAAGGCGATTAAACCTACATGAAAACTTGCATCTTCAACTCCTAATGCCTGTGAGAATACAGGATTGCTCACAAATAAAGATAAAAGCCAAAGTGTAAAGCCGGTTAAGACAACTGAAACAACCAAATTTATTATAATGTGATTTTTCTTATAATGTCCTACTTCGTGCGCCAATACTGCAACAATTTCTTCTTCCTCCAGATCATTAACAAGGGTATCGTAAAGTGTTATTCTTTTTTGACTTCCAAAACCGGAAAAATAAGCATTTGCCTTAGTGCTTCTTTTAGAACCATCTATTAGAAATATATTATCAAGTTTAAAGCCAACAGAATTGGCATAACCTTCTATTTTATTTCTTAAACTATTCTCGCCTAGCGGTGTTTGTTTATTAAAAAGAGGAACTATTAATTTAGAATAAAACATATTCATAATTACAGAAAAAATAGCCACCACTGCCCAAGCATATAACCAAAAAGTGGTCCCTGTAACTTCATAAAGCCAAATAATGAGTGCTAACATCCCACCTCCTATAATTATGGTCATTAACCATCCTTTTAATTTATCTATAAAAAATAATTTAGGAGTGGATTTATTAAAACCAAAAAGCTCTTCAATTACAAAAGTGTGGTAATAAGAAAATGGAGTAGTTAAAATATCACTCCCAAGCATAATAATCCCGAAAAATATTAAACCAATAACTATTGAATTATCACTTATCTGTCTGGCAATTCCATCTACAAAGGCAAAGCCGTCAAGAAAGAAAAAAGCTAATGTAAGTACTAAAGAAAAAGTAGCTGTAATATTAGAAAAACGCGCATTCGCCTTTTTATATTCCTGTGATTTTCTATAACTTTCTTCATCATAGACGTCTTCCAGACCCGTAGGAATGGGATCATCAAAATGGCGCGAATTAAGCCAATCCAGATATTGATCAATAGCAAAACTGATAACAAGAATGGCTATAATTATATAGAAAAGAGTTTGGGGATTCATAGGGTTTAATTTATTTAAAACCGCGTTGACGGCGGGCTTCAAAGGTAAGGATTCCTGCGGCAACAGATACGTTCATAGAATCTATCATACCTTGCATAGGAATGATTATATTTTGATTGGATTTCTCCCGCCAGAGCGGTGAAAGTCCATTAGCTTCTGTACCAACTACAAGTGCACTGGGCCCTGTGAAATCAATATCCTGATAAGGTTTAGCGTCCTGAAGAATTGCACTATAAATAGAAATATCCTTTTTAATCAAAAACCGGATGATATCCTCAGTTGAGGCTTCAGCTATCTGTTGAGTAAAAATAGCTCCTACACTGGATCTAATAATATTGGGATTATAAAAGTCCGTTCTTGGATTGGCAATAATAAAAGCATCAACTCCAGCCGCATCGGCCGTTCGAAGAAGTGCGCCTATATTACCAGGCTTTTCAGGGGCTTCCGCTATTAAAATTAATGGATTATCATCTAATTTCAGATTGTCTAAAGTATGTTCTTTAGCTTCTGCTATGGCTATGATACCTTCAGTAGAGCCGCGATAAGCGATTTTCTCATAAACCTCTTTACTCACTGAAATGATTTCAGTATTTGTAGTTAATGAGGAAAAAATAGAATTCTGATCATCTTGAGAAAGTATTTCTGAACAGTAGAAAAGCTCAAAAAAAGTGTAATTTGCTTTCTGAGCAAGCTGAATTTCACGAGAACCTTCAATAGCGAATTTGCCATTTTTCCGACGTTCGCGTGATTTTTCCTGTAATTGCACCAGTTTTTTTATGGTAGCGTTCTGGGTGCTGGTAATTTCTTTGTGCATAGTCGCAAAGATAAGCAAGCTTCTATGTAATTATTTATCCATTAAACCGACTTTATTTTTATTCATTAGCGGAAACTTTAATTAGAATATTGAATATCTATTTTTGTTGAAATCAACTATTCTTCAAGAATAATCAACCTTTTTATTATGAAAAACATCATTTTATTAACCTTTACCTGTTTTACTTTTTTGAATTGCAGTGATACCAAAAAAGGGAAGCAAGAAGCCGAAAATCAAAATTATCCAAAAGATCTTTCTGCTGTTTTCGAAGCTCACGGAGGGAAGGAAAAATGGGATGCTATGCAGACTTTAAGTTATGATTTGGGCAAAGGGGCTGATAGGCAAAGCTATCAGGTTGATTTAAAATCGAGAATGGACAAAACCGAAGCCGAGAATTTTACTATGGGATTTGATGGTGCAAAAGTTTGGTTGGTGCAGGATTCAGCGTATTATAAACCAGAGCGAGCCCGTTTTACGCATGATTTGATGTTTTATTTTTATGCGATGCCTTTTGTTTTAGGAGATCCCGGAATAACATACAGTAAAGCTGATCCACTTCAATTTGAAGATAACAACTACCCAGGGATTAAGATTGCTTTTGATGATGGAGTAGGGGAATCCTCTAAAGATGAGTATATTTTATACTATGATGCACAAACCAGTAAAATGCAATGGCTTGCATATACAGCGACTTTTGGAGATGCTCAAAAATCAACAAAATTCAGTTATATAAAATACAATGACTGGCAAAGTGTAAATGGAATTTTACTTCCACAAACTTTACAATGGTATTCCTTAGAGGACGGTAAGCCTACATCTATGAGAAACGAAATGAAATTTGATAACGTGTCAGTTTCTGATAATAAAATAGATGCTCAAAATTTTCAAAAGCCAGAAAACGGAATCTTTACAGATTAGATTAACGCTTAAAAATAGGAATGAAATAAGACAGCGTGTAACCGTAACCAACACCAAATGGGCTATCTGTAGTTACTTTATTAAAACCAGGAATATAAATATTACCGAAACCTTCAGGCTCTTTTTCAGTTATCATCCGTTTTAACTGCAAATTCAGTCCCAAGTATAAATTACTGAAAAGTTCAACCTGCATCCCCATTTGCACTTCGAGCCAAGTGGCATTAAGACCAGAAAACTCTCTGCTATCCGTTCTAAAATCCTCTTCAAAATAAGGATTGGTAGTATAAATAGTGTAATTGTTCAATTCCTGACTAAAGGTTGAAAAACCGGCTCTTAGGCCTACATAAATCAGGTTGGACATACCATACCAGTTATTGTATGCATTGTAATTAAAACCTGCCTTAATATAGCTTCCTTTTGTAGTTGCATTAAAATTGGTTTCATCAGAATCTTTGGTTTCATTACCCAACTCTGCAGCTATATAATAATTATTTTTTATTCTGAAATCCCCCATAATTTCCAGACCTGTATAGTTGTCGTCTAGAAAAGAACGAAGAGGCTTGCTTAAATCCAATCCCACGCGTAACCCATAGCGTTGCGTTCTCTGTAATAAAGAGTCTTGTTCTGCGGTTAATGGTTCTTCGGTATCTATGCCAGATTCTTCTTGTGCCATTAGTGAAAATGACGCATAGCAGAAAATGCTAATGATAAATACTAACGTGCGTCGTGCTTTCATCTAAAATTGATTCAGAATTAATGGTAATATCTTCTATCCATCTACCGTCAGCTCCATTGGTATTTATCAATGATAAATCATCGTAAGTCACTTTAAAACCGCAGGCTCTACTTATGTAAACTTCGTTTGTAGTGTAGTTAAATGTAATGATGTCTTCATTTTCAGGCTCTTCTGCAGTCGCATCAATACCTCTGTTTTTAGTAAAACGAAACCGTGTCGATTCTGTATTGGTACGTAAGGGTATTGTAATGAGCGTATCACCTGCAAAGAAAAGTGTATCTTCTTTTTCAACTTCAATTATATCTAATGTAATAGGCTTGGAATCACTGATATTATCGGCATCAAAAAACTGAATTACGAGTTGTGGAGTGGTGGGTGTACTTTCCGCACAAATATCATCTCGTTCACACGCCAGAAATAGTGCCAGGCCTAAAAGCGTAAAAACTAAAATTGATTTTTTTATCATAGGGTAACCTGTTCTGAGGTTATCTTTTTTCTAATAATACAACATTTTCAACGTGATGCGTCTGTGGAAACATATCTACTGCCTGTACGCGAGTAACTTTGTACATCTCATCCAGCATAGCCAAGTCCCTAGCTTGTGTAGCACTGTTACAGCTTACATAAACAATACGGTCTGCAGCTATTTTTATTAACTGAGCGACTACATCCTTATGCATACCATCACGTGGAGGATCTGAAATAATAACATCAGGATGCCCATTTTGAGCAATAAAAGCATCATTAAAGACGCTCTTCATATCACCTACATAAAAGGAAACGTTGTCTATACCGTTAAATTGCGCATTTGCCTTAGCCGCTGTTATCGCATCAGGAACAGCTTCAACACCTACAACTTTTTTAGCATTTCTAGCTACAAACTGAGCGATGGTTCCTGTTCCCGTATACAGGTCATAAACCACCTCATCACCTTCTAATTTTGCAAAATCCCGTGTAATTTTATAAAGTTCGTAAGCTTGCTCCGAGTTGGTTTGGTAAAAGGACTTGGCGTTTATCTTAAATTTAAGCCCTTCCATTTCTTCAAAAATATGATCACGCCCGTTGTAACAAATTACTTCTTGATCATAAATAGTATCATTCCCTTTTTGATTGATTACATATAATAAAGATGTAATCTCAGGGAACGTATTTTTTAAATAGTCGAGGATTAATTCCCGCTGTACTTGATTATCCTCATAAAACTGAATTAAAACCATTAATTCACCTGTAGAGCTGGTGCGTATCATTAAGGTTCGCAAAACACCTTCTTGATCTCTGGTGTTGAAAAACGAAATGTTATTCGCCTTTGCAAAATCTTTAACCCCATTTCTTATGGCATTGCTGGGATCACGTTGTAGGTGACATTTTTCAATATCAAGAATCTTATCCCACATTCCCGGAATATGAAAGCCCAATGCATTTCGGTCTTCAATTATAGCTTCACTTTCTATCTGCTCAGGAGTTAACCATTTATTAGAGCTAAAGGAAAATTCCATCTTATTGCGGTAGAAGTATTGTTCTTTACTTCCAGCTATGGGAGTCATTTCTGGTAATTCTATTTTGCCGAGTCTTTTTAGATTATTAAAGACTTCTTTCTGCTTGTATTCCAGTTGATAGGTATAGTCCATATTTTGCCATTTACACCCACCACACGTGCCAAAATGCTGGCAAACCGGTTCTGTTCTCTTATCTGAAAACGAATGTATATTTATGGCAGTTCCTTCAAAATAAGCTTTTCTCTTTTTTGTGGTCTGTACATCTACCACATCACCGGGAACAGCGTTATTTATAAAAATCACCCTACCATCTGGGGCTTTAGCAATTGCTTTACCTTTTGCACCCGCATCGATTACCTCGACTTCGCGAATAATCACTCTGTTGTTTTTTCTTCTTGACACAGCGCAAAAATAGGATAAATAGAAAGATTATAGATAAGCGCAGACTTAAAAAAGTCTGTGGAATATTTAGTAATTTGCACAGCACATAAGGATGATTTCTCTCCTTAAATTCGGTACTTCTCCCGGATGACATTAAGAAGGAATCGTAGAATACTTTACAATAAAATTTATTTCAAACATGACAACTGTAGAACCAATGACTTCAAAAGATGCAATAGCATTAGAAGATAAACACGGGGCTCATAATTACCACCCACTTCCTGTGGTTTTAAATAGGGGAGAAGGAGTACATGTATGGGATGTAGAGGGTAAGCGATACTATGATTTTCTCTCTGCATACTCTGCTGTAAATCAGGGACACTGCCATCCTAAAATTGTTGGAGCGCTTAAAAGTCAAGCGGAGACACTGACTTTGACTTCAAGGGCTTTTTATAATGATGTGTTGGGGCCTTATGAAAAATATGCGACGGAATATTTCAATTTTGATAAGCTGCTACCTATGAATACAGGTGCAGAAGCTGTTGAAACCGCAATAAAGATTGCTCGTAAATGGGCCTATGAAAAGAAAGGTGTTGCAGAACAGGATGCGCAGATAATCGTTTGTGAGAACAACTTTCACGGGAGAACCACTACAATCATTTCATTTTCTAATGATGAAGATGCGAGAAAGAATTTTGGACCTTACACTCCAGGATTTATAAAGATAGCATATAACGACACCGAAGCTTTAACTAAGACGTTACAGGAAAATGATAACGTAGCTGGATTTCTTGTAGAACCTATTCAAGGAGAAGCTGGTGTTTATACACCTGCTGATGATTTTATGGCCAAAGCAAAAGCTATTTGTAAGGAGCATAACGTTTTGTTTATGGCAGATGAAATCCAGACTGGGATCGCACGAACAGGAGCACTTTTAGCTGTTTGCGGTAATTGTACTTGCCAGGGACATTGTGAAAGACAGGAAACTTATTCCCGTCCAGATATTTTAATATTGGGAAAAGCACTTTCTGGAGGGGCATACCCAGTTTCGGCAGTGTTGGCTGATGATGCGGTAATGAATGTAATCAAGCCTGGACAGCACGGCTCTACTTTTGGTGGTAATCCAATTGCTGCAGCGGTTGCAGTTGCGGCTCTTGATGTTGTAAAAGACGAGAATCTTATACAAAATGCCCGAAAATTAGGTGATCTCTTCCGTCAAAAATTAAATGACTACATAGAAGGCAGTTCTATTGTAAAATTGGTTAGGGGGCGTGGTTTATTAAATGCTATTGTGATCAACGATGCAGAAGACAGCTCTACAGCATGGGATATTTGTATGGCTTTAAAAGAAAACGGACTTCTTGCTAAACCCACTCACGGAAATATTATACGATTTGCCCCACCTTTAGTAATGAACGAAGAGCAACTTCTTGAATGTGTATCTATAATTACCAAAACACTTCAGGCATTTGAAAAATAATTCTGAATTACTGAATTAAAGAAAAAAAGGCGGTCAATTGACCGCCTTTTTTAATAGGTGTTTTTATATAAAAGATTAGCCACCATATTGCCCTTGCATTTCTTGAATTTGTTCCATATATGCTCCAAATCCTCCAAGAGAAATTATCCAAACGATAGAAACAATAAGTGTAATAGCAGCAAGAACCAATCCTACAATTGCAATGGTTTTTGCAGTTTTTAATTGGCTGTAATTCTCATAAAGCTCTGGGTTCTCCAAATATAATTTTTCGTCTTTTTTAACTAGATAAAGTGCTATTCCAGAAAGAAGAAGACCTCCTAATCCAGAACTGCAGCAGCAGCCTACAAAAGAAATAATTCCTAAAATTAAAGAGATGGTTACGTTAGGTAGTTTTTGTTGTTCCATAAATTTTAAGTGGTTAGTTTAATAATATAGCTTGTGATAATTGTTAGAACTGTCAATATAGCCAAAACAGGCGTAATGATACCAGCATATTTTACTTTAGTAAAAATGGTGATTCCAACAAAGCTAAATAAAATAAGTAAGGGATAAACAGCGGGATACATATAAAAAGCCCCAGTTAAATCCCCTTGTAGTATCATTGCAACCGAACGTTGAAGACCGCAACCCATGCACTCAAACCCAAAGAATTTTTTATTGAGACAAGGCAGCATGTATTCTTCCATCTGGATGCTACTTTTTATTTGCTACAGCTATTTTTTTGGTAAACTCTATATTATCCTTGGTTACCAAACGAACTATGTAAATACCGTCGCTCCACTGAGCAGAAGAGATTGTAATTTCTTGCGAAGTTCCTTCATTTAATTTACCTGCAAGCTGCTTTCCTGAAATATCATAAACCGATATTTCATTAATATCTGCACCTAGCGGATTAGATATATGAACTAGAGCTTCGTTGTTGTTTTGAAAAACACTAAAACTTGTTTTAATATCTTCAGCAACACTTAGGTTTGCTTCGCTTT
Source organism: uncultured Flavobacteriaceae bacterium (assembly GCA_963974735.1). GTDB lineage: Bacteria > Bacteroidota > Bacteroidia > Flavobacteriales > Flavobacteriaceae > Leeuwenhoekiella. The sequence continues at coordinate 15,002 of CAXBEL010000098.1, forward strand.
CATTTTTAAAGACTACTTCAAAACGATCATTGTATTGGCCTTTAGGAAGACTAAATTCATAAGCCTCGTATAAAATATCGTGAAACTCATCAGTTTGCTTGTCGTGCAACCAGATACCATCTGTATCAAAGTTGATGGAGCTAACTTTCATAATGAACTTGTTCTTAGTTTGACCACCAAGAATTTGTAAAGGAAGTTTTTTATCTATATTGTAAGGCAGAATATTTATTACATAAGGTTCATTATCACCTTCAATAAGATAACTTACATCACTTGCAAGAATAGAAGAATTAGCAGCATCACCAGCTCTGTCAAAACCATCTGTGCCTTCATCAAAGAAGGTGGTAGCAATTACACGTACATAAGTGTCATTTAT
>CAXBEL010000099.1:0-15334 GCA_963974735.1 uncultured Flavobacteriaceae bacterium
TATAACAAAGAACATTTTATTGCAGAAACTTTGCAAAGTGTCCTGGATCAAAGTTTTCGGGATTTTGAAGTTATTGTGGTGAACGATGGCTCTACCGACGGCAGTCTTCGTATTATTAATACCATTCAAGAGGCCCGTCTCAAAATCATAAATCAAGATAACCAAGGTCTCTCTACATCCCGCAATACGGGTATTCATTTAGCAAAAGGCTCTATTATTGCCCTGCTTGATGCAGATGACCTTTGGCATAAAGATCATCTACAAACCCTAGATGAACTTGCTACCTCCTTTCCTGAAGCTTCATTTTATGGCACAGGTTACCAGGAATTATATAGTAATGGCAAAACAGTTAACCCCAGATACAATCTCAACAGTTCTGATAAATTCCCAGGAATTGTTGATGATTTTTTTTTAAAGAGTCTTAACCAACCCTTAGTTCATCCCAGCAGCGTCGCTTTTACTAAAGAAATGGCTCTTGCCATCAATTGTTTTGATCCCAACATCACATATACAGAAGATGTGGACTTTTATATTCGTGCTAACTTAAAATACTGCTTTGCCTATACACCTGAGCCATCTGCCTTATATAGAATGGATTCTGAAAATCAAATTACTAAGAGTGGTTATAGCACAAAAAAAATAGCTGATTTTGACAAATACTTAAATGAAAATCCAACTAATAAAAACCTTCACAAGTATATTAATAACGAGCGTTATTTTCTTACCATCAATTATAAAACTGAGAATAACAGCAGACTTTTTAAAGAAATGCGTGATAAATTAAATCTGGATCTTCTTACCAAAAAACAACACTTTTTATTGCAATGTCCACGTACGATTCTACTACTTTTAAAATGGGGCAAAAAGAAATTATTGCTAACAGGCCACCGCTTTACGAGCTTTTAAAGGCTACAAAATCGTCATAATTTCTTATATAATCCTCTTCCAGATATTCTGCTGAAGCCAGAACCAAACAGATTCCTCCTGAGGAAAAATTTTCAAGTTCGCGCCAGCAGCCCTTTGGTATTAAAAGGCCTTCATCAGGTTTGTTAAGTATAAAAGTCTCCTTATTCTCACCATCATCAATAATCACATCAAAACTGCCACTTAAAGCAATAAGAAATTCGTGCTGTTCTTTATGCGCATGACCTCCGCGCCGTGCTCCGCTGGGAACATCATAAAGGTAGTAAACCCGTTTAGATACAAATGGAATGGTGTTGTTTTCAATTATAGAAAGATTACCTCTATGGTCTTCTATTTTGGGAAGTTTTATACGCTTTGCGATCATATTTATGAATTTAGTAATTCCCTCCATTCTTTGGCAATTTCTTCCATAGAAAAATGAGTTACACTTTGTACTGAATTAGCGCTTAATTTTTCAAGTAGATTTTTATCCTCATACAATCTATCTATCTGTTCTCTTAACTTTAAAAAATCCCCATCCGGAATTAAAATTCCGTTTTTTTCATGTTCAATAATTTCACGTGGCCCCGTTTTACAATCCATTGAGATCACAGGCGTACCGCAAGCCAGACTTTCTATAAGTACGCGTGGATGGCCTTCAAACTTACTGCAGAGCACAAAAAAGAGTGCGTTTTTAAACCAAGGATATGGATTGGGTTGGAATCCTTCAAATATCACATCCTCTCCTACTCCCAAACTTTCTGCCAACTGCTTATAATCCTCCACTAATTTCCCCCTTCCTAAAATTCTTAATTGAACACCTACTTGCGGCAATTGTGTTTTTGCATACGCTATAATTAGTTTATCAAATTGTTTTAGATCCTCATCCATTCTTCCTGCAGCAACAATATACGGTTTAGTATAAGTAAACGGTTTGAGAGCTTCCTTTTTAATATTTTCCAGATCCACAGGATTGGGAATTACAGATACATTCTTCAGACCATATTCTTCCTCAATTCTTTCTTTAATCCCTTCTGTGAGCGTATTAATGTTGAATGCTTTGCTGAATAGCCTAATCGTACTTTTTTTATTTGGAGGCAAATAATAGGCAATATGATAACTCTGCACCATATGAATGACCTTTACTGAAGGATATAAAAAGGTGTCTATTAACCATTCTTTCCAATAGTTCTGCCTAAATCGAAAATCCAACACGACATCAATTTTCTCCTTATCAAGATATTTTTTAAAAAGTCTAAAGCGCTTTATTTTATTAAAAATATCATTGGCCTCATTTTTATAAACACCCATATTAAAAAGCTTCGCTTGATATGGATATTCAATAAGTCCTGTAATTGTAGCTAAATGGACCTCATAACCCATTTCAGAAAACATTTGAGTAAGAAGACCAGCTGAACGCTCTGCCCCGCCTTTTCCCAGCTGCTCTACCAAAATGCATATTTTTTTATTTTGCTCTGTCACTAAATCTTTATCTTGACGCTTTAAAAATACAATATAACTGATGAAGATTTTGCTCGTTGGAGAATATAGTAACCTTCACAATACCCTTCAAGAGGGATTGCAGGCTTTGGGTCACGAAGTTACTTTAATAGGTTCTGGCGATGCATTTAAAAATTTCCCAGCAGATGTAGATGTGCGAGGAAAAACTTTTCAGGACAAACCTGCTCTAAACTTTATCAGACAGGGTATATACCGAATTTTTAAAACAGATATATCCTTATTGGAAACAGCTTTTAGAACACAAAAGCAACTTTCTAAAATGAAGCCTTTTGATGTCATTCAATTGATCAATGAATATCCACTTAAGACTCCTTATTTATTTGAAAAACGAATAATCCAAAAGCTACGTAAACTCACAAAACGCTTAGTGGTTTTAGGATGTGGCGATGATTGGGTATATATGAACAACATTCATAAGCTTCCCCATCATCCTTCAAGACGTTTTGATGGCAAAATAAAATTTCCGTTTAGCGAAATGTATCTTTCTCAAAAACATAAAACATTTCACCAATTCGTTTTTAATACAAAAGATCTAATTATTACCACAGATATGGATTATCATACCGTGTACAAAGGCAACGCTGAATATTACGGAATGATACCAAATCCTGTAAATCTGCAAAAAATCGCGCCTGTTCCCGTACCAAAACTTGATAAAATTAGAATCTTTCACGGCATAAATCGGGTAAACTATTACAAAAAAGGTAATGATATTTTTGAAGAGGCTTTAGAAATAATAAACACACGATTTGGCGACAAAATAGAGATCTATTCAACTGAAAATTTGCCCTATTCTGAATATATCACACGTTATGAAAAATGCCATATTTTGCTTGATCAGACCTATGCATTAGATCAGGGGTATAATGCGCTCGAAGCAATGGCAAAAGGGAAAGTTGTTTTTACCGGAGCAGGAAAAGATTTCTGCAAAAAGTATAATCTAGAACAAGACACGGTGGCAATACATACCATACCTGACGTGAATGAGATAGTAAATAATTTGGCAGAATTAATTGAGAACCCTACGCGGATTACCGAAATCGGGCAAAATGCACAACAATTTATTAGTAAGCACCATAATTATAAAGAGGTCGCTCAACAATATGTTGATGCCTGGAATACGATTAATTAGTCCATTTTACCAATTCCTTCTTTTCAACAAACACATATTGAAATGCAAAATAGATAGAAAGTAGTCCGTACCACAATAAGTTAAAGGTTGTCAAAACCTTGTCGCCATGATACGACCATAAATCTATATAATCTACATCCCCCAGAATTGTAAAAAATGGAACTGACTCAAAATCTGCGGTTTTAATAAACGCCTGAGGTATGGCCCAGAACAACCTTAAGGTAAAAACCAGACTTAAAAGTAAAGGAATCCAAATACGCTTTTTACTAAAAAAACTCCATTTCTTTTCTATTAGAAATCCTATAAGAAGGAAAAAAATAGGCATAAACCAAAATATAAAACGCTCTGTATCACCACCACCAATATAAGTTAGAATCAAACCACTAATCAAAATAGGAATTAGATACGATTCTTTTTTTAGGAGTTTTAATGCTTCTCTATAAAATAAAAGAATAAAAATCCACATCACTCCAAAAACATAAAAGTAAGCCGTTATCCATTGAAATATTGATTTCTCGTGAATCCATCGGTAAACAGCGTGAATGAAACCATAACCACTTTCTGTAGGCACGGTCAAAAGGTGCGTCATCAAAATCCCTAAAGCTCCTGAAAGAATCGCTATTAAAGTGGCAATTGAATTTCTTTTTAGTGTTTTTCGATCTATAAAAACTGATTTATTACTATAGGTAAGAACTCGCATTGGTAAAATTCCCAATGCTATTATGGGAATAAATTCCCGGACAAATGCTCCCAGAAAAACTAGTATGCACAATCCCACCACCTTAATAGTGGTAAATCTATCTCGTATGGATTTTAGCATTATTAATCCCAAAAGAACAAATAGAATGGCCATAGGGTCGCAAGAAGCAGGATAATAAAAACTAAATCGTAGCGATCCTGCCCAGTGCACCATAAAGAATACAGAGAGCGCAAAAGACAGCCAAGGCCATTTTAAAAACTTCCGCAGCCAATAATTCAATAGTAAAACAGATAGCAGAGCACAAACCAAATTAAGAATCAAAAATCCATTTAAAGGTTTAATTGGCAGAATTGAAACCAAAAAAGGAGCCGCCAAACGATAAACAAACGGTGCGGGATTATTTATTGGCTCTCCAGCCTTGATCTGCTCGACAGTCTTTACATACTTTACCCCGTCAAAACCAGCGCCATTCGCAAATTCAATACGTGGTTGAGTAAAGTAAAATAAAGTTGAAAAGGCCAAGAATAGAACGGTTAATGCTGTAAAGGAATAATTGGTTAAAATCCGTCCCATTCTATATTCTAGGCTTTAATTCTCTAATAACTTTTGCTGGATTTCCTACTGCAACAGTATTTGCTGGGATACTCGAACTTACAACTGCCCCACTTCCTATTACGCAATTTTCTCCTAGTGTCACGCCTTTTAAAATGGTCACATTATTCCCAATAAAAACATTCTTTTTAATGATTACATTTTCACCAGATTGGTTCAACTCATTTCTTAGATTGGGATCTAAAGAGTGAAAATCACTTGTGACGATACTACAATTAGAGCCGATCCTGATATCATCCTCTAGTAAGATTTTAGCCCCTAAAGCAGTTGCACTAAAATTATTATTGATATGAATATTATTCTGAAATATGATCTCAGAATCCACAGAGCGGGATTCCAGATAGGCGTATGTACTATAAAAATTAGGCGAACCGTAAACGCCAATTTGCACATCCTTTCCAAAACTCATTTTACCCACGCCTCTATAAAGAACAGGTTGATGCAACAATGGCGCTCCATCAACTTGCACCTTTTCTGAAAGAAGACGGTATTTTAATATTCTGAATTTTTTAATAAGGCTGTGCCACATAAAAATTAATCTTGTGGTAATTTAAAGAATAATTCCTTCCTGAATATAAAAAACATCATACTCAGGTGAATTGCAAAACTAACCGCATGTCCCATAGAAGCCCCTACAAACCCATATTGATCAATAAAATAGGTGCTGCTAAAGTAGATTGTAGTTAAAGAGATGATCTGTGTAATTATAAAATGCCAAAACATATTTTTAGCAATAAACTGGTATCCTATCACTATACTCGCTACCCGTATTAAATCTCCCAACAGTTGCCAGCTAAAAATAGGTTCCATCTCTAGAAAGTCTTCGGTAAATACAATACGTATTATTATTCTTCTAAATAAATAAATGACAATTAGTCCAGCAGCAAAAAGCGGTAATAAGGTTTTATAAAAATTGAAAATTTCGGCTCTAAAACCTTTGGATGTCCTTACCTCAGAAAGTTTAGGAAGTATATAAAGTGTCATCACCGTTGTAACAAACATAAGGTAGTAATCAGACAACCTCAGCATAGCGTCCCAATAACCTGCATTAACAATACCATCAGTATCAATTATATGTTGTCTTATTCCTATATATACCCACGGCGATACCATTGCAGAAAACAAAGTCATCCCTGTATAGGACGCAAAACGCTTTATATAGCCTTTATTAATTTTAGAAGACTTAATCAGTCCTGTTAGATTTCTGCGATTTATTAGAAGAACAGCTGTAATTACCAATGAAAGAGCAGGGGTGAGAACTACTGCGATAAAAGCTCCGTCTGTATGATATTTTAAAATAAGGAAAATGGTAACAAAAAGCCCAACGACATTTGAAGTTATATTCAACTTTATTATGAACCTATACTTTGTAAAGCCGTTAATAATGGCCAGGCAGAACATATTTAATGCATACAAAGGGACCACTAAAGCCATAACTTCAAAAATATAAGTGAAGTTGTAATCCCCTTTAAAAACTAATCTATTCCAATCTGCTGCCCAGAAATACAAAACAAATCCAGTGAGCATTGCAGCAATAAAACCCATATAATAGGCGGTAGAAAGAATTTTTTTCATTTCTTTCTTCGCATTTTTATATTCTGCAATATATTTTACCAAGCCGTTATAAATGCCCAGGGTACTTACACTTTGAACAGATGAAAAGAAATTGCGCAAGTCTCCTAAAAGCGCCATTCCCTGAGCACCTAAATAATAAGCGATTATTTTAGAAGTAATTAATCCCACTACAATGCGCACCCCAATAGCGATGGAATTAAAAGAAGTAATCTTTAATAATATGTTCCCACCTATTAGTTGTCGCAGATATTTAAACATTAATATAGATTAAGGCAGTTTATCACATCATCAACTTCAGATTGAGTCATAACAGGACTTATGGGAATACTTACGACCTGATTGGAAATTGTTTCAGTTACAGGAAAAGAAAGTTTATTAAATTTTGGTAGCGCATCTTGTCTAAATGCCGGGATAGGGTAATGAATAAGCGAACCGATATGATGTTTATCCAAGTGGTTTAAAAAAGCTGGTCTGTCTTTAATAAGAACCACAAATACATGAAAAACGTGCGATTTACTACCATCATAAAAAGGAAGGGTTATTTTCTCATTTTTAATTTCGCTTATATAACGTAAAGCAATTGTTCTTCTAATCTCGTTATCTGCGTCTAAAACTTTTAATTTTATTGAAAGAAAACCGGCTTGAACTTCATCTAGCCTAGAATTAATTCCTGGGTAGTCATTTATATATTTAGAAGATTTTCCATAATTCCGAAGCTTAGATATAATTTCAGCCAAGCCCTTGTCATTTGTAGTTACGGCTCCCCCATCCCCTAATGCGCCTAAATTTTTTGTGGGATAAAAACTAAATGCGGCGGCATCACCTAATGCTCCTGCCCTTTTACCCCTCAAATAAGCTCCGTGCGCCTGCGCAGCATCTTCCACAACCAATAAGTCATTTTCCTTTACATAAGCCTTTACTGCATCCATAGGGGCTATTTGACCGTATAAATGGGTTATTAATAATGCCTTTGCTCCTTTAACTGAATAATCCTGCAGAGCATTTAGATCGAGATTGTACAATTTGTCTTCGGCATCTATAAAAACGGGTTTTAAACCCGCTTGTTTAATAGCTAAGACGGTTGCTATATAGCTATTGGCTGCCATTAATACCTCATCACCATTTTGTAATCTGCCCTGGACTTTATAACCTTCAAAAATCAAGCGCAGGGCATCCAAGCCGTTAGCGACCCCTATGCAATTGGAAACGCCACAATAGGAAGCAAATTCGCTTTCAAATTGCTGAACTGCGTCTCCTAAAATATATCTTCCTGATTTTAAAAAAGTTTCAAAGCTAGCTTTAAATGAAGCTTCAAAACGAGCATTTATTTTATGGAGATCAAGAAATTGTACCATTATAATTTAAGCTTAAGTGTATGCTGCAAATATGCACGCGCACCAAGTTCTTCCTTTTGCTTTATCAGGCCAAAATTATAATGCTCATTAAAACCACCCTGAACTGTCCCCATATCAAAATACCTATAACCAGCATCTTTATATTTTTCAATAAGGGTTATAAACAAGAAATCCAGAGCATGTAATTTCTCACCCGCCGCTGTAGTAGCACTATATTGTGACTTCACAACTTTATCACTTAGAAATAAAGTTAATCCCGCTAATAAAGTTGAATCGTGATAAATATTAAACTGTTTTATAGATTTAGGAAAATTACTCTGAAGGTTTTCTATCTCCCGAAGCGTATGAACCGGCTCAGCTTCAAATTTATCTTCTAGTTTTGGTTTTAGTGCCCTATCCCAAAAGTCCTCAAAATTCCCTTCTTCGATTTTGTATTCCTGATTATTTCCTTTCTTAAAATGCTTTCTTTTCGTCTTATGAAATAAAATGGGTTGACTATAATCAATTCCGAAATTAAGATCTGAATTTATAATTTGAGCTCCCTTTGCGAAGAGAAGATGCTCTAACTCGTTTGCCGGCTGATAGTGATAAAAAAGGGGAAGGCATTTAACTACTAAATTGTGGAAATTTTCTGATTCTAAAAAAGCAAGAACAGTTTCAAAAAGTGATTTTGTTTTTTTAAATCCTAAATCTTTAGAAAGTATAAGGCCGCCATAAGTAAGTCCTTGATGTGAATAAAGTGTTTTATCAATCTTATTTGCAGGAAAAAGAGCGGTTAATTTATCACCATTATAGAGCAACAAGCTATAATCAACAAAACGATCTTTATGATACTCCATAAAGTCGCGATAAAATAAAAGAGACGGATTTTTTGATCCAGCAACAAACCTATCCCACTGCTCTTTATGTGAAGGCGTATAAGCAACTATTCTATAATCTGACAAAAGATCTGTTTTAGAATTGTGAAAATACAAAAATTAGATGGCGTCTGGTGTTGACCTCTTTTTATTAAAAGATTAATAAGCCACAAATGAAAAGGTCCCCTTAATATGAAATCAAGAGGACCTTTTATGTATTCTAAAAGCAGTACTTAAATTGCTTTATTTCTTTTTCTTTCATTCTCTGTTAAGAATACCTTACGTAGTCTTAAGTGGTTTGGAGTAACTTCAACATACTCATCTTTTTGAATATATTCCAAGGCCTCTTCCAAAGAGAATTTAATTGCAGGAACAATCTTCGCTTTATCATCAGCTCCTGATGAGCGTACGTTAGAAAGTTTTTTGGTTTTAGTGATATTTACTGTCATATCATCTTGACGGCTGTTTTCACCAATTACCTGACCCTCATAAATATCTTCTCCCGGATCAACAAAGAAACGACCACGGTCCTGTAACTTATCTATAGAGTAAGGAATCGCTTTTCCTTTTTCCATAGAAACAAGAGAACCATTCTGACGTTCTGGAATACCTCCTTTTAAAGGCTGATATTCTTTAAATCTATGTGCCATAATTGCCTCACCCGCTGTAGCAGTAAGCAATTGATTACGCAACCCGATTATACCTCTTGATGGAATCATAAACTGGATGTGCATACGGTCACCGCGAGCTTCCATACTAAGCATCTCTCCTTTACGCAAACTCACCATTTCTACTGCTTTCCCAGAAACTTCTTCCGGAAGATCAATAGTTAATTCTTCTACCGGCTCACATTTTACACCGTCTATTTCTTTAATAATAACCTGAGGTTGTCCTATCTGCAGTTCATATCCCTCGCGACGCATCGTCTCGATAAGAACTGATAAGTGCAATACCCCACGACCAAAAACCAAAAACTTATCTGCACTATCGGTTTCATTCACACGCAGCGCCAGGTTTTTTTCTAATTCTTTAGTCAAACGGTCCTTAATATGTCTTGATGTCACAAACTTTCCATCTTTTCCAAAGAAAGGAGAATCGTTAATTGTAAACAACATACTCATAGTAGGCTCATCTATTGCAATAGTTTTAAGCCCTTCAGGATTCTCGATATCTGCAACTGTATCGCCTATATCAAAACCTTCAAGTCCTACTAGAGCACAAATATCCCCTGCCTGAACTTCTTCTACCTTCATACGGCCAAGACCTTCAAAAGTGTGCAGTTCTTTAACTTTAGATTTTTTAATACTTCCATCTCTCTTAACAAGAGAAATCTGCATTCCTTCCTTCAGGATTCCTCTTTGTAAACGGCCTATTGCAATACGACCTGTAAAAGAGGAGAAATCTAAAGAAGTGATCAACATCTGGGTAGTACCCTCCTTAATAACTGGCGCTGGTATATGCTCAATTACCATATCAAGCAAAGGCTCAATATTTTCGGTTTCATTTTGCCAGTCATCACTCATCCAGTTGTTCTTTGCAGAACCATAAACTGTAGGGAAATCCAATTGCCACTCTTCTGCACCCAACTCAAACATAAGATCAAAAACCTTCTCATGAACTTCATCTGGAGTACAGTTTTCTTTATCCACTTTATTAATAACCACACAAGGCTTAAGACCTAAGTCTATTGCTTTTTGAAGAACGAAACGCGTTTGAGGCATAGGACCTTCAAAAGCATCTACTAAAAGAAGAACACCGTCTGCCATATTAAGCACACGCTCCACCTCACCACCAAAATCGGCGTGACCAGGAGTATCAATAATATTGATTTTTGTTCCTTTATAATTAACCGAAACGTTTTTTGATGTGATCGTAATCCCACGTTCACGTTCCAAGTCGTTGTTGTCCAGAATCAGGTCGCCAGTATTTTCATTTTCACGAAAAAGTTGACAATGATACATTATCTTGTCTACCAGAGTTGTTTTACCGTGGTCAACGTGAGCGATAATGGCTATGTTTTTGATGTTCATAAGGATACCCTTGTTTTTGAGGGCGCAAAGATAATAGTAATTAATCGATATTTAGCTATCTATTTTAAATTGTTTTTAAACCCTGACTTTTAAAGGGTTAAACACTCGAATATTCCTTAAACCTAGTCATCTTTCATCTGCTGAAGGTCCATAGCTAGAAGGTACAGATTCGCCCAGTAAGCGTAAATAAACCCCTAATTGAGCTCTATGATGTGGCAATTGATTAAGAACCATTATGCGGAGCACTTTATATTTAGGCATTTCAAAAACGGTTTCTCCTCCCTGAATCATTTTCCAGTTTTTCTCATATGCTGCGTCATCAACTTCAAGAGAAGCCCTCGCATCTGCTGCAGCAGATTTTAAAACTTCTACCATCTCTTTTGGAGAGTTGTTTATAGGTGGCTTGTAATCATCCATTACCATCTCATCCATAGACATAATTCCTGTTACCCAAAAGGGAATTTCTGCTAGATGACTGCCCAACTGTTGTAATGTCATTGATTTTTTATGAGGCTTCCAATCCATTTTATTTTTGGGAATACGCTTAAGAAACTTTTCTGTAAGCACAATCTCATTATCAAACTCCGGAATTAATAATTCTCTGATTTTCATTTAGTTGATTTTATAAAAGGTTATCCAATTTACGATAAAATCCTAATTCATTTTCTCTTCGTTATTATCAAAAGGTTAAGTACTAGAGGATATAGGGAATCTCAGACTAATCAAAAATTCTGTCTTTTAAGCTATAAAAATCCTTTCTCACAAAACAGTATCTTTGTACTTTAAAAACAACTTATGAAACTGGAACGCATAGCCCGAATAAAACATACCGATAGCAATAATTTTTTCTTACTGGCTGGTCCTTGTGCCATTGAAGGAGAAGACATGGCCTTGCGTATCGCAGAACGCATTGTGGGCATTACAGACAAACTTCAAATACCCTATGTTTTTAAAGGAAGTTTCAAAAAAGCAAATCGCAGTCGCATAGATAGTTTTACAGGAATAGGTGATAAAAAAGCCTTGAAAATTTTACGTAAGGTTTCTGAAACTTTTGATGTGCCTACAGTTACAGATATTCATACAGAACAAGATGCTGCAATGGCCGCAGAGTATGTAGATGTTCTCCAGATTCCTGCTTTTTTGGTACGTCAGACAGATCTTGTTGTTGCAGCGGCAGAAACCGGTAAGGTTGTTAATCTTAAAAAAGGGCAGTTTATGAGCCCAGAAAGTATGAAACATGCTGTGACTAAAGTAAACGAAACAAATAATGAACAGGTTATGGTGACAGATCGAGGTACTATGTTTGGCTATCAGGATCTCATAGTAGATTTTAGAGGAATTCCTACGATGCGTCAGTTTGCACCTACTGTTCTGGATGTTACCCACAGTTTACAGCAACCCAATCAATCGAGTGGAGTAACAGGCGGAAGACCAGAAATGATTGGTACAATGGCTAAAGCCGGAATTGCAGCAGGAGTTGATGGTTTATTTATAGAAACTCATTTTGATCCTAAAAATGCTAAAAGCGACGGTGCAAATATGCTAGATCTCGAATTGCTAGAAGGTCTACTCACTAAGTTAGTTGCCATTAGGAAAGTAGTCGCTGATTAATTTTATTCCTTTATATATCTATTTTATATCGCTTAAATCACCCTCATGTGAGTTATGACTATCTTCTTGCTCTTGATTCAGATATATAATACCCATTGAGCCGACAATGTGAGTTAAAATTGTCAAACTCTGTATATGAAAAAATAGATTCAACTCCCTTATCATTTTAAATATTTAAAGATTGTTTAAATAAATATGTTATTTACTTGTTAAGTCTTGTTGCATAATAATGCTTTTTTTTAATTTCAACTAAACCAACGAATTAAAAAAAATATTATGGAAAATTATCTACGAAACTTCAGTGATCGGGTATCCGATTTTCTGCCAGACTTATTAGGGGCTTTATTAGTTTTACTAATAGGCTGGCTTATCGCAAAAGGAATAAGATCTTTAATAATAAGATTACTTAAAAGGACTTCTTGGGACGAGCGGGTATTTGGCTCATCACGATTTGGCGACACCAATAAATTTCTCGCTAACATTGTTTATTATATTTTAATGATTATAGTGGTACTGGTTGTTCTCGAAATTTTAGGAGTAAACCAAGTGTTAACACCTTTAGAAGAAATGGTGGGCGAATTCCTTTCTTTTATTCCCAATCTCATTGCAGCCATTCTTATTGCTTTTGTAGGTTACCTCTTGGCTAAATTTGTATCTAATTTATTAAATATAGGCGGAAGGTTTTTGGACCGTTTAGTGGATAAAACAGGCTTTAAAGACACGACCAAACTTGTAAATATTCTTAGAAAATTTGTCTTTATTATTATTTTTATCCCCTTTTTAATTCAGGCATTTAATGCTTTAGAATTAGATGCGATCTCCGAGCCTGCAAATAACATTTTGTATCAATTTACAGAAATATTAGGTGAGATTATTATAGCGTCTGTACTTCTCCTTGTATTTATCTGGGGAGGAAAATACCTCGCAAACTTTCTGGAAGATCTTTTTAAAAGTATGGGTCTGGATCGTACTGCAGAAAAAATTCACATTCACAATATGATAGGAGTAAATCAATCTCTCTCGAAAATTGTGGCAAATCTTATTTACTTTTTTCTGGTATTCTTCGGTATAATAACCGCCAGCGAAATTTTAGGTCTAGATCAATTAACCTATACTTTAAACGAAATCCTTGAAGTAACAGGGCAGATTTTATTTGGTCTACTCATATTGGCAATTGGAAATTACATCTCTTTGGTCATTTACAATACAATGACACGCTCAAACAACAATAGATTTATTGCAGGTGTAATACGCTGGGCATCTTTAGCTTTATTTATAGCTATAGCCTTACGCACAATGGGTATAGCAAATGAAATTGTAGAATTAGCTTTTGGGCTTATACTGGGAGCAATTGCTGTAGCTGTAGCACTAAGCTATGGATTAGGTGGTCGCGATGCAGCCGGAGAACACTTTAGAGACATCATAACTAAGTTTAGAAGTGAATCAACATCAATGGATGCTAACCCCAATCCTACTACTCCACCTCAACCTAGAAGAGGAGGGACAGATGTTCCTAATATAGACTCAAGAGCAGATGATGAAGATCCTTTAGATCCTAATTCTAAACTTTAATTTTAATATCTCAATAAAAAAAAGCTACCTTAATTGGTAGCTTTTTTATTTTATAACTTTCTATTCTTTTCCATCTATAAAATCTTGCAGATAATTATAGCGTTGAGTAAGCTTTCCCTTTTGCGTCATACGTGCACGTTCTAAAATGCCGTTTTGATCACCGTTAAAAAATGCAGGTATAACATTCTTCAAAAACATTTCACCAAAACCTTCACTGGCATCCTTGGGTAACTCACATGGTAAATTATCAACTGCCATTACTGTGACACTTCCCTTTTCATCAAATGCGGTTTCCTGTTCGGTATGTGGATTGTATCCATAAAGAGGATCAGCAATTGTAGAAGGTCTAATTGTTGATGCGACAGGACCGTCTATGTCACAGGAAATATCTGCTACGACGCTTATATTAAATTCTTCAGATTTAGCATCATCCCTTGTAAACAAATAAGGTGCTCCGTCACCATAAAAGTGACCGGCTATAAAATAATCTGTAACCCGGGCAAATTTCATAAAATCAGATTCGTATTCTGTTGGGTCGTTAAAGAATTCCTTCTTTTTACCGCTGGCGCCATCTTTTCGTTTGTTATAATCCAAAACATCTATCATGCAATAAACAGGTTGATCATAACTGTTCTTAATGTACTCAACTATCCCAACTTGTTTAATTTTTAGGTGATCTAGAATCTCCTTAGCCCCTTTAGCTACTTTTCCACTGCCGGTAAGACAAATTTTAATAGCTGGTAATTTTATAGCATCCAGCTTTCTGTACAACGCATTAAGATCTTCTAGCGTCTCTGCTTTAGGAATATTCCATAATCCATATTTAAGGCCCCAAGCTCTAAAGCCATTGTATGCTCCCACCAGACCGGCATAACGTCCAAATCCAATAAGTCGTGCACCACTTTCCTTTATAATTACTTCGTGATCATAAAGCTCTATATTTTTGGCTAAAACCTCTTTCAAGAGATTGCGATTATAGGGTTGTTTCTTGATGGTATGACTAAAGAAAAAGTATTTTTTATTAGGTATAAGCGCCTCAGCAGGAACTTCTTTTACACCTAAAAACACATCTGCGGAAGAAACATCTTTTAAAACTTCAAAGCCTGCTTCCTTATATTGGTCATCAGAAAAAATACGAATGTCCGACGACTCAACTATAAATTGAGATTCAGGGAAATTGGCCTTAACTTCTTTTAATTTATTTGGAGAAAAAACAACACGTCTATCTGGTGGGTTTTTTCTCTCTTTTATAATGGCAAATTTTGTGGATTTCATCAATGGGATGGTAAATGAGACTGTCAGATTATTTTTTGGCAAGCAATTTGTACAATTAAGACGGCTGCAAAGATAAAATTTTAACTGTATCTTTGCCGTCCGCTTTTTCTTAAAAGGCTTAGATCATTGAAAATTAATTGGGGTCGATTTGGTTTTGACAGCGAGTCTAATTGAATGGTAAGCACGTCGAG
>CAXBEL010000100.1:0-15324 GCA_963974735.1 uncultured Flavobacteriaceae bacterium
AAAGAAAAATCTCTAATGACGGTCATTAGAGATTTTGCCTATCGACGGATTTGGGTTAATGGATTCTTTGAGGTGATTGCCAAGATTATTTGCAAAGAGTGATTTTTGTAGAAACACAAACCACGAAAGAAAAACTTGTGATACTTAAACCACGGCTAAATGGTGGATCATGAATGGCATGAGTTCGAGGTCTTTGAAGAGACGGAGGAGTCTTTTACTGATCAGCGGGAGATTGTGGAGTTTTTGGAGGGGGATGAAGAAATTAACCTTGCCGAAAGGATTCTGGAACTTGTTTACAATTCTATTTCCAGCCCTTAAAATGGCTAGATAGGAGATTGATCTGTCAGAAGGAACTTCTTTAATAAAAACCTTTTTCAATTTAAACAAATTTACAAACAACCAAGCTTTTAATTACAATATACCAAGTTGCTTCATTTTAAATAATATATCTCTTAAACAACTCTGGCCTTCAGACTTAGAATCCCAATACATCCCATGTGCTTTAACTCCATACAAAAATAAAAAATCCAAAAAGCTAAATTTGAAAAAGGGTCTGACTTCATAGTTTAGGTTCAGTGGTTTAATTATCATGTTTTTTAAACCATATTCAGATTCCCAAATTTTTGAATCGTTTCTAAAATTAGAAGCTAAAGGGTCAGCAGACGAATAAATATTTATCCAAAAAAAATCATTTTTAAGTTGTTCTAACCTTCCATCAAAAAATCTAGGATAGACAGATTTAACAAATTCATAAGGATTTCCAATCGAAATTAGACCTTTACAAAAAGATCTGGTATTTACAGAAATTTTTGAGCCATAAGGAAAAAGATAATCCATAGCTATAATACTTCCAAAACTATAAGCATGAATATGAATTTCACATTGACATTCATTTTCTGAAATATATTCAATTAAATGTTCAAGATTACCTTGAATTCTTTGACTTTGAATACCGTATTCTAAATAATCATTAGCGCAAACAAATTCAGTAGCTAAATTAGAAATCAATGTATTAAAATTCGGAAAAAAGAGTAGAAATATTGCAAAAAAGGAAATTATAACATTTGAAATCGAATCCAAAAATGAAACAATTTTATAAATTGAA
This sequence comes from uncultured Flavobacteriaceae bacterium, assembly GCA_963974735.1. GTDB lineage: Bacteria > Bacteroidota > Bacteroidia > Flavobacteriales > Flavobacteriaceae > Leeuwenhoekiella. Next base: position 1,106 of record CAXBEL010000100.1, read on the forward strand.
ACACAAGGAATGTCATATTCAAATAAATTACTCTTAAAATTTATAAGGTCATCAATAAAATTGCTATTTTGAAAAAACAAGGATTCAATTATTACGGGTAGTAATAAAATGAATGCAATTGAAATTAAAAGAAAAATAAATAATAAATAAAAAGCTTGAAAAGGATGACTAAAACCATTTGGATTAAAAAGTTTTCCAAACAAAGATGGAAACTTTCTAATAACTAAAAGAAAAAGCCAAACACTTTTAAGGATAAGAGGAAAATTATTAAACTTCTCAGTTAAAATCTCTTCATACTTAAAATCATAAATTTTATAAATCACATTGTTATTCCCCTTTTCAACAATACTAACAACTGTACTGCTTTTGCTTTTAAAAAATATAATATTCTCCGACTTAAGTTCATATTGGATACCAGTATCTTGAAAACTTATTTCATTCATAAGCCTTTCTGCACAGTTTTCAACTGTTTCATTCACAAAAGTTTGACCTAAACCAGTTATGTAGATTCCAATTTTCATATTAACCTCCTAAAAACCATAAAAACTTAATATTATGTTATTTCTAACCTCATAACAAATGAAGAAAATCTAATACAGATATTAGAAAACTGAGTTAATGATTATCAATGCAATCAATTATTTTTTTAACACATTATATATAAATGTATCAAGACCTAATAAAATATAGAACTACTTTCTTGACCTATTATTAACAATATTTATTCTAGAGGTAATTCCAATTTGAAGTTTTGAAAGAGTTCCATTAGAATCATTATTCTGTTCAACATTAAAAATATCAGCATAATCAATTGTTATTCCAGCTACTGGATTAAAGGCATTTTGATTTTTAAGAAAGAATAGTCCAAATCCTATCTTAGTCTTTGGCTTTTCAAGTTTCGAAAAGTCTGTTCGATTGTAAACTAAGAAGGATAAGTTCTCTAGTTTTTGGGGAACGAAATAAAGATCTATATTTAAGGGATAAAATGTTTTTTGCTTGTATTCTCCAATAAAAACCGTTTGCTTAGTAATAACTTTTCTTACTGCCCCAGTTACATTGTCAATAGTTGTTATGGATTCTTCTTGGGTGCTTTCATTTAGATCATCAAAATTATTTGATTTTTTTATTCCAATTGTTGCTCCAGCTAATATTGTACAATTTAGGATCCGTGCATTCCAATAATTAAAACCTAAATTTATTTCGGATCCTGTGAAATTTATTTTTTCAATTTGGTCTGAGAACACTGTATCTTGTTTAAAATGTTTAAATGAAGAACCTTTAAATCCACCAGTGAAAACCAACCATAAATCAGATGCTGGTCTTGTATAATTATCTAACACGTATTGTATTTCTTCTGGAGTCTTTTTCCCAGATAATAAAGAATACCAATCTTCTTCGTTCTTATACAATCTGAAACCCAGCCTTAAATTTACATCTCCACTAGACACCACATTTCCAGAGGAAAAAATATTTGTTACACTGTTTTTTATTTCACCCGAGGCAGCTATCCCAATAAAAAAATCAGTAAAACTCTCAGAATGAAAATAATTATAATGGTTAAGTTCTAACTTTTTATCTTTTGTAGTAAACGTAATCAAACCTAAATTGAATGACACCGTATCAATTTTTGGTTTGTTTTCAAAATCTTCCTTTTTTGTATCTTTGAACCCTGGATTCAGGGGGATTGAACTACTTCCAGCCCCATTAACAATATTTTGAGATATTGATTTATGGTAAAAAGTAAGAAAAACCAAGATTAATAATATAATTTTATAGTGGTATTTGTCTATTGAATTGTCCATATCCGTTTTTATTAAATGGTTTTATTAAATCAAAATTTCCTTTTAGAACCCCATTGATAGTAACCGTCATTTTAGAATTTGTATTTGGATTACCTACAGTAATGATCAGCAGATCTAAATCATTATCATTTTCGATTGGAAAATTATTAAACCTTCCTATCCATTCACCATTTTTAAAGGTAAAGTGAGTTTTGGGATTAAGATTTTTACCTTCAAGCAAGCAATATTCAAGTCTCAGTGAATTGCTGTCAATTTTAATTTCCACATTTACCTTTGTCATATTTTTTAGCCTTTATATATGTTATTAGACATAGATCTTTAATAAAACCTAAATATTAATACTATACCAATTTTAAACTATATTTTGTATAATAATCTTTTTATATATTAATACCATATAAAAATCTATATTTTCATTACTTATAATCCTTCTCATTTATCACCTTAGTAGCATAGGGAACAATACCTAAACCTAGAGCAGCTAGAATGGACCATAGATCTTCAAAATCCGGAATATCCATTCCTTTAATAGCGAAATACATGTAATAAGAAAAAATACAAATTGCCAAAATAGAAGCACTCATGGAACTCAAAAATGCAATCAGCCTGCTACTGCTTCTATTCATTGGCAAAGTAATAGCGTCTGCCACTATAGGAGCAGGAACTGCTTGAGGATCAGCAGGATTAAGAGAGTCTAGAGCTACAATATTTGCACTAGTCCTAGCCATTGCGATCTGTTCAGTTTGAACTTTTTCCAAGCGTGCTTCTGGCACATCATCGGAAAGAGCACTACTTAATTTATACCCTTCTCTTTTTAGCCAACTGATAAAATAAAAGGCAGCTAATAAAGACAGAATAACTGGCATCAATACGTAATACCACATCCATCCTAATTCAGGCACACAGTCCAAACAAGGAATATCCTCTGATTTCTTAGCTACTGTGTCAGCCTTAGCTTTTTCATTAGCATCGATAATTTTTTGAAGGGATATCACTTTTTCCTGCTGTGTAGAAATCATTGAAGCAGAGTCTTGAGAAAATCCCTGAAATGGAGTTATAAGAAGTAGGAAAATCACTAGTGCTTTCATAGCTTTTGCATTTAGTAAACAGACCATCCCGTTTATTTATACAAAAGTTAAGCAGTAGGTTATTTGATAAATAGCACCCTTAAGAAGCTGGTAGTGCTAAAGCAGTAAATGGTGACAATTAGCGAGATAATGGAAAGGAGAATCCCGTTTAATATAAAAAAACTTAGTAGGATATCTCGTAAAACAAAAAATACTATCCGATTATATAATCCTTTTATTCTGGATCATCATCAGGCCTATCACAAAGAATATATATTGGATGATATTTATGATGTTTCTTATAATCCAGATTTCACTTATTACCTCAGTTCCTTTAAAAGCGTCCACAAAGAAACTTCCAAAACTGTAAAAAAAGATCCCTGACAATATCCAAAACCAAGAATACTTTAAAATATCATTCACATTCTCAGCCATTTTTAATAAAGAGAATCCAGTAAGAAAGGCGGTAGAAACCAAATATAATGATTCTACAATCGGCGAAAGGAAAAGATTAGGATTAAACTGATAAATAAAAATAAAACGAATTGCAAAAAGAAAACATATTAAGCATCCCAATAAGATCCTTATCCGCTTTTTGCCAGGTTGAACAATGAAAACTGTCGCTGTCCATGTGAAGAACATTGCCTCAATAATTGAATAGGCTAATATTACACTTTTCAAAATTCCGATTTCAATAGTTGTCCTAAAATTAATCCAACCAATAAAATCTACTAATGCTCCTATAAATAGAAATACAAAAAACAGGCGAAGTTTTAAATCGCCTGTTTTTAATTTAATTGCAGCCAAAATCAATGGCAAAAAGATCGAAAAAGAAGAGATCACTTGAATGTTATGCACAGTGTCAATTAAGTTTCTGGTGGCGGTGGCCAAGATTTCTGAAGCAGGTAGTCTGACAAAATATTTTCATTGACTATATTTTCACCTCCTTCCCCAACAGGCACCAAAATTAACCTCAGCTTATTTGGAAAGTAACATTCATCAAAACCTAGGTAATATCTTATATATTTCACATCACCTGAGTTAAAGAAATTGTCAAAATAATTGTCTTCATTCTCTTTACTGGTGAAATAAGCGAATGGATACTTTTGAAATTTCGACAAAAGCGGATCGCCTTTAAAATTATTAACATCTTGAATTACTTCGACATTTTCTTTTGTACCATTCTTTTTAAATTTTACTTTTTTGTGTTTTTGAAGAAATTCATTCATCTCATCTTCAGAAGTATTAAAAATAGTCTCTCCAAAAAATTGACCTGGAATTGGTAAAGTTTTCAATTTTGGTTCCCATCTAACTTTTTCAAAATCAGCTAATTCCTTGGGATATGAAAAATTATATTTTGGCTCAACTGCTAAATATAATTTTCTTTTAATACCACCTAAGTTGTCCATGCAAAACCAGAACATCAATCCTGATAAATGAGGATCTTCCTTCCATTCCCTGATCTCATCAGCTTTGAACGTTCCTCCTGTAAACACTGAAAAGTATTCCTGAAGCTCCAGATCTTGGATTGCATGCAAATACTTGGCAGCACCTCTGTATCCTACATTTGCAACAAACTTTTTCTTTGACATAAACATTAAAATTTAAAAGTAAGTATCAAAATATCGTAAACTAAACAACCGTAAAATTATAACCTCCAAATTCTTTTTTCCTATTCCCTATCGCCTTAGTCAATTGATATTGAGCTTCTTTAGGAGAAGATATACTTACCGAGTAGGTAGTTCCTTTGGGAGCTTTTACAAGCCAATGCAGTATAAATTCTTCCTCATCAGGCAATTCAATATCTATGGACTGGCTGCCATTGGCAATCAATTGATCATCCAGATATAACCAAATTGCACCCTTGTCAATAAATGTGGAAGCTATCAGTTTGCTCATATCTTTAATCTTTAACTCAATTTCATCTTATTCATCTGCACTTGAAATGCAAAAATTGAATTCGGCAGGTCTAGCCTAGAAATTGGTAGATAACACTGATTTTCCGGAAATTACTATTTCAAATTTCTTAAAAACCCCTCCTTTCTTCTTCTGGACACATCCAGCACGACCCCGTCCAGCAACTTCACCTGTCCCCCTTCTCCTTTGATGTATTCAGTCAAATAATCCAAATTGATCAAATGGGAATTGTGAATGCGATAAAATCTATAGCCATCCAACAAATCCTCACAGTCCTTTAAGGTGCGGGATACTATAATCTTCCGCTTATCCTTTAGAAAAAAAGTAGTGTAGGTATTATCCGATTCACACCTGACTATATCATTTACATCTACAAAAGAATATCCTGTAAAACTTGGAAGAGCTATTTTAGACTTATCCTTGGGCAAAGCTAGGTTATGCAATAGCTGCCTGATGTGTTCTGTGGCTGGCTTTGCTCTGGATTTAAACCTTTCTAAGGCAGCATCAAGTGCTTTAGGATCTAGAGGCTTGACCAGGTAATCAACCGCTGCCAGTCTAAAAGCTTTTACCGCGTACTCCTCATAGGAAGTAGTAAAAATCAAGGAGAAGTCTATTCCTGAACGAGAAACAAGCCAATCTAAGGAAGTTCCATCCTTCAACATTACATCACAGATTGCCAAATCCGGTTTTGTTTCATTTACCAGTTCCTCAGCTGCTGCTCCTGACTCTGCCACGCCTACTAATTCAAAATCCGGATGCTGTTTGAAAAGTCTTACCAGACTCTCTTGGGCATGCTGCTCGTCCTCTATGATAACAGTCTTGTATCCCATCTCATTAGTCTTCATAAGGAATCAAAATTCTAACCTCCCTACCCTTACCATTTTCCTGGTTTTCATGGAAGGAGAAGGAGGCTTTGGTATTATTAAATTCATTATAATACTCGAAACGATCGTGCATCAGTTGTACTCCCATGGAAGTCTTTTTGATCAGATTGCTTAAATCATACTCCTGTTTAACTTCCTCAGATTTCCCATCATCCCGAATCCTACAGCAGAGGTGATCTGCATCGTGTTCTGAAAAGTGTGTGGTAAGCTTACCTCCATCTGAAAGTCCGTGCCAGACAGCATTTTCCAAAAATGGCTGGATAAACATGGGAGGAATCTGAATTTCTCTTCCTTTAAGTTCCTGAGCTAATTCAAAGTGAAATTCAAAGGAGGAATTTACCCGCATCTGCTCAAGCTGCAGGTAAATTTTGTTGTGTTCTATCTCCTCCTGCAGATCCACCATTCTCTTTGCCGAGCTTTCCAACACATAGCGTACGAGTTGGGAAAATTTGATGAGGTAGCTTCCTGCTAGCTGGGAATCCTTTGTTTGTATATAATGGTGAATGGAATTCAGGCAATTAAAAATAAAATGGGGATTGATCTGCGCCCGTAGCGCTTTGAGTTCACCCTCCGCAATACTTAATTTTAATTTTATCTCTTTCTGCTTAAATGCCGCTTCTCTTTTAGATCGGTAGATGACGAAAACGATAAAGGAAAAAGCTATCACTACAGGTAATAAAGCAAATAGCACAGCTCTTTGAATTTGACTATCTAATAAAGCCTTTGAATTAGGTATAACCTGATTTACCGCCTGATTTTGTAAAAGTAGATCAAATAAGATAGTAGCAGTCAAGGTTCAAAAATTGTAGTTTAAAAATCAGTTTAATATAGGTATTTAGATTTAATCCTATAGAAATCAGAAAGTTAATTTGTAAAAAAATAGTTGACTATTAAAAATTTTTCAAAAATGAAGTTGATCAACCAAAACTGCTACTTTCTCATTGGAAACTATTCAAGGCGATTCATCCAATTCTCTATTAGGCATTAGCGAAGCTCTATGTCCTGATTCAATCATTGAATATCTACTCCACTATTTAGTATAGCTGTGCTCTACTCTTGTTCCGCTGTAGTTCTTCTGTAAATACACACGCCTAAAGGTTAATTCGAGCATCTGTTTGGGTACTAAATTTAAATTGTTTCTAATATCGTGTTAAGGTCGGTGGAATCATATTCCTCAAACAAGGATTTTTGATATACGCCTCCTTTGATCTTATTCATCAATTCCCTTATAAATTCATAGTGTTTGACGTAGGAATTGGGAATGGAAATGCTGTCGATGCCTTTGGACTGGAGGAGTTGCATTTTTATTTTATCTGAATCCATCCACCTTTTGTTTCTGTAATGTTCAGCCCCGTTGATTTCAAAGACAACTTTTGGAATCCGACCCTGAAAAATCACTCCATCAAACTCTTTTTTGTTTACTGTATGATTGTTGATTTCTTCCGGAAAGACATCCAATACTTTAACATTTCTTTCAAAACGGCTGCCCTGTATGGAGCAAAAATGGCTCATGGTTTTGTAAAATTCGTCTTCAAATTTGGAATCGTTCGAAAATCCTATGGTAAATCTATTTGCATTACTTTGCCGGATCTGTGTTGTGCCATTTTTTTGAACGTAATCGACCAGCGCGTACAAATCGTCATCTTTTCTCGACAGCATATCTATCGCTCTTTTATCAGCTACTACAATCAAATTTTCCTGGGCTCTCGTGACTCCGACGTTGATAAGCTGGCTATTGTTCTTTATCCAATCGTAAGTTTTAGCTGTGGTGTTTCTTGATATGGAAGTGGATATGATGATGGTTTTGTTTTCCCGTCCTTGTATTTTGTGGATCGTGCCAGAGCTTACTGATTGATCTATGGAATTGCTTGCTTTTGCTTTTGCCAGATATAAGTTCAAAATAGCTTCCTGATTGCGGAATGGGGTGATAATGAAAACATCCTTTAATTTATTGTCTGCAATGTACTTTACGATCTCTTCTGCTTCTTCAATGGAAGCATTTCTACTCTGTTGATTTACATTGTTGACATCGATCAACTTCAGCTCTCCATCAACTTTAATCTTCGAAAGGTTCAACCTGCTCTCGTAAAACCGCATGTTAGAATAATTGATAATCTTCTTTCCACAGCGATAATGATAGCTCAGCAAGATATCTCTCGAAATATTATCAATCCTTTTAAATAAAGAGAGAATGGAATTGTTATGGTAATCATATATCTTATCAATATTGAAGAGGCGCATCAAGTGTTGTCCTATTCTTTCTTCAAATACGACTATAGGCTTCAGCTGATTAGTGTCGCCAATAAGGACCATGTTTTTGCACTTTGAAATAGGAATCAAGCCAGTAGCAACATCACACTGTCCCGCTTCATCCATTACCAGTAAGTCGAATTTATATTTTCGTCCCAGCTTACGGCTAGAAATATTGGTAGTAAGAATAATGGGAAATACCTTTGTCAGCTTTTCCAGATTCTCATCATCTGCCACCCATTTATTAAACTCTCTAACCTGCTTTCCGGATTCTTCAATTTCCAGTATTTCAACAAGTGAAGCGTATTCCTTTGTGCTGAGTCGTTTTACATACCTTAAGGATTCGTAGTAGAAAAACTGCAAGAGCTGCTGATTGTCTTTAATGACTTCATATAAATTGTGAAGATCATCATTATTGGTTTCGGGTAACTGCCTAAGTTTCTCTTCAATGGCGTGTTTTTCTTTTTCCAGTAAACGATTCCCACCTTTCGAGAGGAGACTACTTACAAACTCCAGATTTTGCAACTGTTCAATTCTAGTCTCATGATTTTTAATTCTCTCAAGTAATTTTCTGTTCTTCTCTTTAGACTTTTCCTTGAGATTAAACAGCAGTTCTTCCTTTGGAACGTCTTTGGTTTCAAAAGCATACCGTTCTTTAATAAGCTGTAATGCCTGAGCTACACATTCGTTGTTCCCGAGCCTAAGTACCGGAAGCAGTATTTCTTTGTTGTTGTATTTGCCCAAGAACAATTTATCCTTTATCCCATCGATTGGGACATTGTTGTTTGAGGTAATCACTAGTGTCTTTCCATTGGTAAGGCAATTCACAATTATATTTAATATGGTCTGTGTTTTGCCTGTTCCCGGTGGTCCCTGCACATAGGTGATCGGGTATTTCAGCGCATTGTATATGGTTTGAATCTGGTCAATATTAATGTTCTGATCGTACAGTGCAATATGTGGTTCCTTTCGGTTTTGCCTGTCCAGCAATGATAAGTTTTGAAAGAATGCCTTTAAGGGAATCTCCATTTCTTTAAGCTCATATTCTGCATGTATGTTTTCATAAATGCCAGCTATATCTATCTGGGCATATCCCAACACAACTACTTCAGGCCTAGTATTGATTAATTCGCCCGTTTTGAAATTGGCTTCTAGAATTCTTTCAGCTTCTTCCCTATCTTTTGTATAAACCGCTTCGAAGTCTGCCGGACTCAAATCTGTGTAATAGGACAAGGAGTGCTTTACATCTTTTATATAAAAATTAGGATTAAACTGTGTTTTGCTCCCCAGATGTAATGTTTTGTTCACAGGGTCAAGCGTGAGCTTCCTGTATGCAATTACAAATTTGCCCTTTGAGGGTAGATCAATTGAAAATTCACTGATAGCCAGCTCATATTCATAATACTTGCGGTAATCGTTGTGGTAAATATCTTTGATGATTTTTTTCTGCTGCTCATCTGTTAAGGGATATGGATTTTCCTTTGCTAATTCTGTTAAATCCACTCCTTGGATTAAATGGGCTTTGTGTAAAAATGGATCCTTATTGGCTTTGTAGCATTCTAGGTAATAGTTCAATATGTTATTATCATACAGGTCAAATTCATAAACCTGTAAACTATCGTCTTCATCCAGTTTTTTGATCAGTTTCTCTGAGACATCACAATGAGAAAACTTAAGGATATCAGCACTTTGAATGGATGAAATAAATATTTTTTTATCTAGGAGCGGTACATCCTTTGTCACATTAAACATATTGACCCGCAGTTCATCCTTGGCGTTTATATCGAGTATACAGATCCAAAAAGGTGTAATCTCCCCGCTCTTATTTTGGTAGGTAATGTTCAGATATTTCCCTTCCCTGATGGCTTTACCAATGAGTGCAGTGATTTTTTTGTCAATCATTTCGATTGAATTTTAAAATTCATGATTCTGAATGTTCATCTCATGAGAATCTTATGTGACGTTTTTGACTTATCAGAACCTTACTAAACTCTAGTTTATTGATATACCTATTGGAATATAGTTTGCCACGGTAATCACGCATGTGCTTTTTAATGCTCTTTGTTTTTGCTAGAGTTAAACATAGAACTAATCATCTAAAAATCCAATACTTCTTAATTGTTGAGCCTTTTGATTGATAATTACCATCAATTAGAAGTGCCTCTTTGGTGTTTCATACGTTGAATTCATTCACAGGAATAATTTTCTAGCAGGGTTCGGTTATTTTTTAAAGAATGTATTGCTGTGAAATTCTCAAGATTTAATATTGGTTAGTTAGAAAGTTAAATAGGTGGAAATGTGATTTTTGGAGCTTTATTGAAAAGAACCGCCGTCGCCCCCTTAGTTAATTCTTTTGCCCCTTACTTTTTGAAGGCAAAAAGTAACAAAAACCTTTGTCGAAATAATGCTTCATCCGCACAAGGCCGGGCGCCGGCCCGCTATTTCGACGGCCTCCCCGCCCCTAAAAACTTCACGGTGGGGTAGATTAAAAATTATCATTACTTGAGCGTCACCAAGCATTCAAATCCACAGGTTGCATTTGGCAAGTATTAATAATTCTTTTATCTAGACAAGGTATAATCCAGACTCCATCGGTGTCAAAGATTTATAGTTGAAAGGAAATATGCGGTTAACAGCGCTGGCCCAAGTCCGTCATTCGGAGGCCAAGTGCGAATAAGATGAAAACCAGAGGTAATCCTGAATTTCTTAATGACTGTTACTTTTGAGGTCAATGGAGATCGTGCGTAAATAAAGTTAAGATCGTTTTCTCCTACTATTTGTATAATAATGCCAACACGGATGCTTTCCAAGTCAGAGGAGTTTAGAATGGTTCGGTTATTTTTTAAAGAATGTATTGCTGTGAAATTCTCAAGATTTAGTATTGGTTAGTTAGAAAGTTAAATAGGTGAAATGTGATTTTTGGAGCTTTATTGAAAAGAACCACCGTCGCCCCCTTAGTTAATTCCTTTGCCCCTTACTTTTTGAAGACAAAAAGTAACAAAAACCTTTGTCGAAATAATGCTTCATCCGCACAAGGCCGGGCGCTGGCCCGCTATTTCGACGGCCTCTCCGCCCCTAAGAAAAAGAGGGTGGGGTAAATTAAAAATTATCATTACTTGAGCGTCACCAAGAATTCAAATCCACAAGATTCATCAGGGCATTGATGAATTTGAGTTTGGCTGCTGCTATGGCTTAGGTCTGTGATGATCTATGTCCTGAGTCCGCAGTGTGGGCAGGTGGTGGGTTGGTCGGACGACAGGAATTGTTGATTATATAGTTGGATTCATATAGCACAGGAATATGGAATCTATTTGTGTTTGACTGTTGATATTATTCTTCTACTTTGAATGACTATTACTTTTTCTTTTTAGGCCAATGCAACCACATAATTTAAACTTGCGTAATAAATATTAGTAGTATATTTGAAAAACATTTGGACCGGGGTGTCCCCGATCGGCAAGGAGCTCAGCGTAAGTTGGGCTCTTTGTTTTTAAGGATAAATTTTAAGTCCATATACTTTTCTATTTTGTCAATAAAACTTCGGGTATATTAATTCAAAAACCACCTACATTAATTCAAGGAAATTAAAAAGCTTAAGACATCTCTTAAGAACACTTCAGGTCTTTCATAATGAATATTATGACCTGTATTTTCATAAATATGATGGACGATCAGATCAGGATGCATGTTTCTCAAAGCTCTATTTTCCTCTTCGAAAGGAAATAGATCTTCCTCAGTTACGGGATCCAAAATCAAGAGAGGAACATTAAGCTGATCGTATATTTTTATAGGATCCATCATTGCCATTGATCTGGCAAAAAGTGGAGTATTGGAAGGTTCATAAATGTTCATTAAAAATTGCTCCTGATCCTTCATATGGAATAGGTCTTCTATTCCTGGGCCTATGGAGTAATTTCCTTCTGCATCTTGGGCTATCCAAGCCAGCAATTCAAACTGAAGGCTGCTATCACTTTTATCCCTGTATTCTAGGAAGGCTTCAAATTCTGTTTTGAATGCAGTATAGGCGGGCCTTTCTGAGAATAATTCATCAGTTAACTTCCTGATTTCATTTTCACTGAGGTTGTGATAATGCGTATTGATATTTACCGAACCGCCATCTTCGAGAATAAGAGCTTTAACCCGATCAGGGTAGGAATCATAAAATGCCGTAGCAATATATGCCCCTCTAGACCAGCCTCCGATGACAGCTTGATCAATTCCTAAATCATTTAGAATATGCAAAATGTCATCCGCAACATCATATAGCGACACTTGGTGAGATGGAATTGGTGTAAGTCCATGCCCATAATAATCAATCGCTATTAAGTAATATCCATTTTGGACAATACTGTCAGCGAGATCCTTTATTTCATAGCTATTGGTAAAACTACCATGGATCCATACAAAAGGAATATCTTTTGGGTTACCCCAAGTAAGGAAATGTACTTTGGTGTTTTTTGTTTCCACATAATTACCGTGTTCTCTCTCAAAGGTGTCGAATGCCTGGCGAGCTTGCTCATATTTTGCCCTATTGCTATCTAATGAATGTTGTTGCGCTGATAAGTCACCACTAAAAATCAAAAAAACTCCTTGGACGAACAGCCCAAAAATTAACAGGATAGGACGTATAAGCTTAAGTAAAGCACAAATTCTGATCGGCATGGATGCTTAGATATAGACATATCAAATTAAAGCTTAAGTTTTTAACTAAGTGCATATAACCATATTAAAAATCACTATAAAAATTGGATGGGTAAGTCAAACCTATCGATGGGGTAATCTACGGTTTGGCTAGAACCGGGTTGGGTTTTTAGGAATGGGCTAAAGCCACATTCCTATTGAATGAAAATCAAATAACTAACTACGGCTGGTTTGGCTAAAGTTCCTTTGTGAATGGTAATTAAAATAAGGGAGGGATGGTAGCCGCATTAATATTCGCCTACTTATCCTTTATTATTCTCTCACTTTTTTCCTTCCTGACTTTCCCTAGTCTTTTTCTAAAAATCAGGTATATGATAAGGATAACGACTGGAATAACTATAAAAATGACCACATCGCTGGTACTCGAAAGATCAACCGGACCTGTGGGTTGTGGGGTGTTCTCTGGTATCTGGGAATAGGAAATTCCTGGGATTAACAGGAATGCAAAAAGAATACTCAATGCGTTGGGAATGGATTTTAGGAAGTTGCTCATTGTCTTTATATTAGGTATCTATAGTATTTATCAAAAATCGGTTAGATAATAAAAATGAATATTCAATTCACTTTGAGGAAATAGAATGCACAAAATTCAATCCGATAATATTTTACGCTATAGCTGAAATAGAGAACTTTTTTCGTTAAGGATCTTTAGCGTGGTATAGAGCATGTAAACGGCCATATAAGTCCGATTATGCAGTAAAATATGAAAACTGCGCCAAGCAACAATATTTGCCATTAATGAGAGCGTTTGTGTTTAAGTTGGAAAGAAAATGCCATGAATGGGAACAAGTTGCCATTGTTGGTATAATGCTCAAAGTCTCATAAGAATTTGTTCGGGACCCTATCTGTTGAAAGATATCCTGGCTGTAAATTACTCCGACTTAATATACCAATCATAGATAGTGTAATACTCAAAAAGTCTTCACTGAAGCCGCATTTCTCTCGATTTAGCAACTCATTTTCAAAGCGCCCAATTACTCATTATGGGGCAATATTTACTGTTTTAAAAATCCCGTTTTTATTGGATAAAATTTAATTAGCTCTATTTCAACTAGATAATCAGGAATAGATTCATGGCTGATCATTTGTGTTTGGGATTTCATCCATCATAAAGATTCAAATTCACCCAACAATGATTAGCCGTTCAATAAATTCCACTGATTGTCTTAAAAGAAATACTCCTTCCGAAGGTGTCCTATGGCTCCCTCTTCATGATAAAGAAAAGATTATAGAAAAAGTGGCCAGTTTGAAGTCTCAGGAGATCCAGCGAATCAGGGTTGGAATAAATTGCAAGAATTTCCATGATGCTGAGGGAAAAGCTTGGTATGACTGGTTGGTTTCTTTCCTTGGAAAGCGATTTGATATGATTCTGACCTTCGAGGCGGATTTTGAAACCCAGGGTAAAAAGTCCTCTTGTAACTATAGTTTCTTTGAAATGGTGGAACATTTTACCATTAAAAATGACAGTTATTTCGATACCATAGAGTTACGAAGAAGCGCCTTATACCATACTCCTAAAAATCTTTTTTCTGATCCTTTGGTATTCAGTGCTATTTGGGCAAAATCAATGGGGATCAAAGTCATTCTAGGCAATATCC
>CAXBEL010000101.1:0-15180 GCA_963974735.1 uncultured Flavobacteriaceae bacterium
CAGGTATTTTAATTGTTGTGTTTTTTGAAATGTTGCGACCAGTTTTCTCGGCACGTGTTTTAATAATGAAACTTCCGAAGCCTCTTAGGTAAACGTTATCGCCACTTTCAAGTGAATTTTTCACTTCGCTCATAAATGTTTCAACAGTTGCCTGTACGTCGTTCTTTTCGATTCCTAACTTTTCGGAAATTTTCGCAACAATGTCTGCTTTTGTCATTACGTAATTATTTTAGGGGTTAAAAAATTTCAAGGGTGCAAATATAACGATTAATAAATCAATATTTCAAGCGTAATTGATTAAATTATAATGACATAAACGTCTAAATTCGCTAAAAGGTATTTTTTGTGTCTCAATTTTCTAAAAAACTCATTTTCTGGTATTTACAAAACAAAAGAGACCTCCCATGGCGCACTACAACAGAACCATATCGCATCTGGCTTTCAGAAATAATCTTGCAGCAGACGCGAGTTGAACAGGGAATGCCGTATTATTTTCGCTTTTTAGAAGCATTTCCAAATGTAAATGACTTAGCAAATGCAAGTGAAGATGAGGTTTTAAAGTTGTGGCAGGGATTAGGCTACTATTCCCGTGCTCGCAATCTGCACGCAACAGCAAAAAAAGTGGCTTTTGAACTTAGTAGCGATTTCCCTTCTTCTTATAAAGACCTAAAGAATTTGAAAGGGGTGGGAGATTATACTGCAAGTGCCATTGCATCGATTTGCTTTAATGAGGCGGCGGCTGTGGTAGATGGAAATGTATTTCGCGTTCTCTCGAGAATTTTTGATATAGAAACCCCCATAGATTCTACTCCTGGTAAGAAGGAATTTAAAGTTTTAGCGCAAGAATTAATAGATAAGGAAAACCCAGCCACATTTAATCAGGCTCTTATGGAATTTGGAGCTATACAGTGCAAACCAAAAAACCCATATTGTCTGCATTGCCCTTTTAATGATAGTTGTGTCGCACTTCAAAAAAATAAAATTGCCTCACTTCCTGTAAAAAAGGGTAAAACAAAAATTCGCAACAGATACTTTAATTACCTGATGTTTATTTCAGAAGAGGGAGAAATAATTCTTAAACAGAGGGATACTAAAGATATTTGGGGAGGATTATATGAATTTCCTTTATATGAAACTAAAGATGATGTTTTAATTGAAAGGGATTTTCTAAAAAAAATAAAGGATTTAAGCTTAAGAGATGGAGAGCATCCAATTTTTATTGAAGGGTTAAAAATCAAAAGTTTTCATCTAAATAATATAGAGCCCATAATACACAAGCTCTCTCATCAAAAATTACATGTGCGCTTCTGGACACTCAATGTCGAGACATTAAAAGGTTTACAGGCTGTGGCCATCCAAGACATGGATAATTATGCAATCCCAAGGGTAATTGATCGTTTTCTGGAAACTTATGATTTTAGCAACTAAAGGATTTTGCGTATTTTTGCACTTTTAAAACTAACTATATGTCAGGCACATTAAACAAAGTAATGCTCATAGGTCATACCGGTGATGAAGTGAAGATGCACTATTTTGAAGGTGGCGGCTGTATAGGTCGTTTTCCTATTGCTACCAATGAAACGTATACAAACAAAACAACTGGAGAGCGCGTAAGTAATACCGAATGGCATAATATAGTAGTGCGTAATAAGGCTGCAGAAGTTTGTGAGAAATATTTAAAAAAAGGGGATAAAGTATATATAGAAGGGCGTATAAAAACACGTAAGTGGCAGGATGATAATGGTACTGAGCGTTATAGCACAGAAATTCAATGTACAGAATTCACCTTTTTGACGCCTAAAGATTCTAATGAACCTTCTTCTTCTCAATCAAATTCAACGAATCCATCAAGTGCTGCGACACCTTCAAAAGCAACATCACCCACATCAAGCTTAAACAATGATGATGACGATGATTTACCTTTTTAATTATTGTATCTTAGATATACTGTATAATCAAATACATTTAATTGGATCCTGACCCTCCCAGTTTATTAATCTTTCTTAGCAGTTTTTCCGTGGCAACGGTCTTAGGGATTTTTGCTGTACTTATGTTGCTTGTATGCTCTGCTCTTATCAGCGGTACAGAAGTGGCGTTTTTCTCTCTTACCCCTACAGATCTGGAGCTAGATCCAGAAAAACAGTCGCGTAAACAAGCTTTAGTAATAAGACTTCTCGAGAAACCTAAAAAGTTGCTTGCGACCATACTGGTAGCAAATAATTTTATAAACATTGCAATTGTATTGCTTTTTGCAACGCTGGACGAAACCCTTTTTGCGCAATTAACAGCTCAGGTTTTTGGAATAAGTATACGCTTCTTAGTAGAAGTAATTGCGATTACTTTTTTGATTTTAATGTTTGGAGAGATACTTCCCAAAGTTTATGCGAGTAGAAATAAGGTGAAATTTTCAAATTTCATGGCTTATCCCATGATGGCTTTAGATTTTATTTTCACACCTATAAGCATGCCTATGCGGTCTGTTACCTTATTTATGCAGAGCAAATTTGGTAAACAGAAAGCAAACATCAGTATCGATCAACTTTCTCAAGCTCTAGAATTAACGAGTGAAGAAGATACTTCTATAGAAGAACAAAAAATATTGCAGGGTATTGTTAGCTTTGGTAATACAGATACTAAGCAGGTTATGAAGCCTCGCATGGATATTTTTGCACTAAACGAGAACTGGACTTATGAGGACATAATTCCTCCAATTATAGAAAATGGATATTCTCGTATTCCTGTTTATATGGAGAATATAGACAATATATCAGGTATTTTATATGTAAAAGATCTGCTGCCCCATATTGATAAAAAAGAATTTGATTGGACCACTTTATTACGGGACGCTTACTTTGTGCCAGAAAATAAAAAGCTGGATGATCTATTAAACGAATTTAAAGATAAGCGTAATCACCTCGCCATAGTTGTAGATGAATATGGTGGAACAAGTGGATTGATTTCTTTGGAAGATATAATCGAAGAAATTGTTGGGGATATAAGTGATGAGTTTGATGATGAGGATATTATATTTTCTAAGCTTGATGACAACAATTATGTTTTTGAAGGTAAGACCTCTTTAAAGGATTTTTACAGAGTAATAAAGTTAGAAGATGAGAGTTTGTTTGAAGAGAATAAAGGGGAGGCTGAGACTTTAGCAGGTTTTCTTTTAGAAATATCTCAAGGTTTTCCAAAAAAGAATGAAATACTAAATTTTAATAATTATGCGTTTACTGTAGAGGTTATTGACAGGAAACGTATAAAACAGATAAAACTCACCATTAACGAATAGCCTACTTTTTTCTATAGCAATTCAATCCATTTAAGATTAACCTATCATTAAACACCAGCAAATAAACACGTTGTTAAGCTTTAAAAGTATAGTAGCTATAGGTATATTATGTTGCTTTGGTTTTATTTCTTGTGAAGATGATGTATTGCCCAAGCCAGACGCAATGCTTGCATTAG
The DNA here is from genome assembly GCA_963974735.1 of uncultured Flavobacteriaceae bacterium. Classification (GTDB taxonomy): domain Bacteria; phylum Bacteroidota; class Bacteroidia; order Flavobacteriales; family Flavobacteriaceae; genus Leeuwenhoekiella. The sequence goes on from CAXBEL010000101.1 coordinate 3,466, forward strand.
AATATGCTACACCAGAATATTCGAGATATCGCCCGGCGGATTGTCCATATACTTTTGAAAAAAACGATATGACAATGGTAAAAATGCGTAATGGCTGTTCAGCTATTATTCAATATCCCAAAATGAATGCTTCTTTATATTTAACCTATAGAAATGTTGAAGGCGACATTGAAAGATTATTGATTGATGCTCAAAAACTCACTTATGAGCACGTTATAAAAGCTGATAAGATTTATGAAGAGAAATATATTAATAATCTTAACAGAGTATATGGGATGTTTTATGATGTTGCCGGCAATGCCGCATCTCAGTCTCAATTTTATGTAACAGATAGCACCTCTCATTTTCTTACAGGCTCCATTTATTTTAATATACGTCCTAATTATGACAGCATTCTCCCAGCAGCAGATTATCTTAAAAATGACATCAGGCATCTAATGGAAAGTCTGAATTGGAAAAAATAAATTCTTTTTTATAGACAATTAATTGAGCTTGCGTGACTTCAAATTTTTCTGATTTTATCTAAATAATTATACCCATTTTTGCACTTCAAAATTTAAAATGAAAGGCGAAAATTTAAAGTGGATATATCTTATTGTGCTTTCTCTGGTTTGGGGAAGTTCTTATATACTTATTAAAAAAAGTTTGATAGGCCTTACACCTATACAATTAGGGGCGGTAAGAATTACATTTTCAACAATTTTCCTTTTTATAATCGGTTTTAAAAGTTTGTTTAAGATAACTAGAGCTCAATGGCCTTGGGTGGCATGGTCAGCACTTTCAGGAACTTTTATGCCCGTATTTTTATTCGCTTACGCAGAAACGGAAATAGATAGCAGTATTGCATCAATTTTAAATTCACTTGTTCCGGTTTTCACAATATTCTTAGGGTTTATAGTCTTTAAAATAAGCTTTAATCTTAATCAAATAATGGGTGTTGTTCTTGGATTAATAGGCGCCGCAATTTTGATTTTTAGAGGGGCAGATATTAACCCAGATCAGAATTACTTCTTTTCTATTCTGGTAATTATTGCCGCTGTTTGTTATGCTATAAATGCCAATATCATTAAATCAAAGTTGCAGGAAGTTTCTTCTATGGGTATTACGGTGGGTAACTTTGCAGTTATGATTGTGCCGGCCCTAATATGTTTGGCATTTTCCGGGTTGTTTAATGAAGGGGTCCTTGTTAAAGCAGAAGTTACACAATCACTGCTGTTTGTAGCGGTCTTATCTGTAGTAGGTACAGGTCTTGCGAAGATTTTGTTTAATAAATTAATTCAGATGTCAACGGCTGTTTTTTCTACTTCAGTGACTTATTTAATACCTGTTGTAGGTATTTTTTGGGGAATAATGGATAATGAACCTTTTACGGCAGTTCATGTATTAGCTTCTGCAATTATCTTAATAGGAGTTTATTTAGTAAATAAAAAGACTAAACAAAAAAAAGAGGCTGACACTAAGCCAACCCCTTAAAATTCTATGTCTTAATATTATTGTTGTTCTACTGAAAATCTTCAGAAGATACGCCTTCGTTAACTTTAATATCAGTTACAGTAAATTCAATTTTCTGTGGGCCCATACTTTGAGAAACCATAAATGGAAACTTAATACCATCTACTTCTTGGTAATTACCCATTTCAGAACTTTGAGTCATTGTTTGTCCGTTAGCCGAAAGTGTAGTTTCCTCTTTCACCTTTAAACCAGAAGTCGCATCATAGAATGCATTTTTTTCATCGCTAAGCTTTACAACGTATGCATCATTGCCATTAACTTTTTCTGCACGTTCTAAAGTAATACTATCATCATTTAATAGCGCAAGTTCTGGGAAAGGGACTGAAGTTGCCTTAATAGCTTCCAACTGATCAGCTGGCAGATCCATTTTTTGTCCTCTTGCTGTCATATAACCAGTATCTCCATTAAGTACCTGCTTGCTCATTACATTACCCATTACAGACATTTCCATTAAATATTGGTTATCTGTAGTCTGCTTTGTTGTTAAGGCTAATTTTGTGCCCTGTATCTCTCCTTCTGCATTTAGAGCTATAGATTTTACACTTTCCAGTTTGTCTTTTCCTCCTATAGCATCAATATATTTTTTAATAACAGATTGGGCTGTTACACCTTCAGGAAGAGCTGAGGTGTAATTTGGCTTTTCTACAGAATTACCTTCTTTGTCAAAGTAATTTACCGGAATCATTTTTCCGTTAAAATTAACTTTACCAAGATTTTCAAGTACTTCACTTCCCTTACCTGCAATTACTATTCGAGAATTTTCTGGTAGGAAATATTTTTGAGCTACGCGTTGTACTTCTTGTAAGGTAACAGCATTAATTTTCTCTAAGTAAGTTTGATAAAAATCTTCTGGAAGATTTTCTGTTTCAATATTTAGGGCAAAACGCGCTACTGTTGCAGGTTGCTCTAAAGAGCGTACAAAACTACCTATATATTTTGCTTTTGCATTTGCAAGATCTTTTTCAGTCACTAACTTATTGCGAAAGTTTGAAATCTCGTCAAGAAACGCAACAACAGAACTGTCTGTAACCGCATTACGTACACTTGCTGAGGCGCTAAAACGTGTAGGACTGTATTTATCTGTCCCTATATTAGAATCTGCTCCATAGGTGTAGCCCTTATCTTCTCTGAGATTTAAGAAAAGACGACCTTCACCACCACCACCAAGAATCTGGTTTGCTATTAATACGGGAAAATAATCTGGATCACTCATTTTTAGATTAACAAGATTCTCTACAATGATCTCAGACTGAACAGCGTTAGGCATATCTACGAAGTCAATTTCTGTAGATGGCACATTTTTAGGTTCAGCATAATTATTACTTAATGCCTCGCCTTTTTTCCAGTCGCTAAAATATTTTTTAGCATTTTTCTTAATATCTTTTGCTTTTACATCTCCTACAACGACCAGATAAGCATTATTTGGAATAAAAACTTTGTCATAGTAAGATTTTGCATCAGCAAGATTTACATTTTCAACGCGCTCAACAGTTTCAAATTCACCTTTAGGATGATCTTTACCGTATGCTAAAACGCTGCTAAGTCTATTTGCAGCGGTAGAAACATTTTTCTCATCAGATTTGATACTTTCAATAAGGCGATTTTTTTCTTTGTCAAATTCTTCTTCTGTAAAATTAGGATGAATAGCAGCGTCTGCCATTAATTCAAGAATGCGATCAGAGTATTTAGAAAGTCCGCTTGCGTAAGCCCCTTGTGAACCAAAGTTTATACGTGCTCCTATATAATCTACTTCTTCGTTAAAGTCATCTTTGCTTATGCTTTGAGAACCTTTACCTAATAGAGCAGCAGACATACTTGCAGCACCTATTTTATCCCCTTCAGAAACAGGAGGATTATCTATTGTCAGGTTATAAGAGACTCTGGGTAGTTTATGATTTTCGACTACAATGATTTTCAAACCATTTTTAAGACTGAAAGTTTCTGGTTCATTTATATTTATTTCGGGAGCTGGTCCCGGTTTAGGTTGTTTACTGCGATCTATTTGTGCTGTGGCACAAAGACTACAGATGAACAGTATGCTTAAGAATATATTTTTCATTTTCATAATTTTATTGTTGCTCTTCAGGTAGATAATCTATAATTACTCGTTGGTTAGGTTTTAAATATTCCTCAGCAACTTTTTTAATTTCCTCTCGGGTTATTGACCTGTAGATTTCAATTTCCTTATTAATCAGATTTGTATTGTTATATAGTAAGTAGTCTGATGCTAAAGTGTTTGCAATACCTGAAATACTTGAATTTGAGTTTACATAGTCACTTTCAAACTTATTCTGTAATTTTTGATAATCACGTTCAGAAATTAAATCTGTTCTTAGTTTTGTGATTTCTTCTTCAACTTCTTCTGATAATGTGTCTAGGGAAGTCTCACCAAGTGGAATACCAAAAATCAGATAAACGCTGTAGTCTTCTTGAGCTACATTAAAAGCACCAATTTGTAAGGCTTGCTTCTGCTCATCAACCAGTTTTTTATAAAGTTTAGAACTGTTACCGTCACTTAAATACGTAGAGATCATATTAAGAACATATGCATCACGGTCTGCAAAACCAGGTGTACGATAAGCTGTTACCATAGCAGGGATTTGAATGTTTTTGTCAAATGCCTTTGCATGTATTTCTTGAGTAATAGGATCTTCTTTTGGGAAACTTCTGGTAATTTCTTCACCTCGAGGTATAGGGCCAAAATAGTCTTGGATCATTTTTTTGGTCTTGTCTATATCAATGTCACCAGCCACTACTAGAACTGCATTGTTGGGCACGTAATATTTATCAAAATAAGCTTTAAATTCATCAAGAGTAGCAGCATCAAGATCCTTCATATAACCAATGTTAGGATCGTGGTAAGGGTGGTTTTCAAATAGATTTTCAGAAACAGCATTTAGCAATTGGCCATAAGGTGCATTGTCAATGCGTAATCTTCGTTCTTCTTTAACTACTTCGTTTTGCGTGTCAACCCCTCCCTGTAAAATGATAGGATGCATTAACCTTTCAGATTCAAGCCATAGACCTAATTCAAGATTGTTAGATGGAAAATTTTCATAATAGTAGGTTCTATCATTAGAAGTATTGGCATTATTCTGACCGCCGTTTGCGCTTACTATTTCAAACCATTTTCCTTTTTCGATATTTTCTGTTCCCTCAAAAAGCAAATGCTCAAAAAAGTGTGCAAAACCTGTACGACCTTCTTCACGGTCTTTACCACCTACATGGTACATTACAGAGGTATTAACTACGGGAGCAGTGTTGTCCTGGTGTAAAATGACGTGAAGGCCATTGTCTAAATCATACTCTTCAAATTCTACCTCTTGAGCCGTTGTTAATAGGCTTAAAAGTAGAATTGAGGAAATCGAAAGAATTTTTTTCTTCATATTAAGTGTTATTTGTTTTGATGGTCAATGAGACGCAAGTAGGTCTTATTCGTTACATAATTATCTAAAATAATTAAATAGACTTTATGTAATATCTGCAGTTATTTTTTGAACATTAAAGCTATAATAAGATATTGACATTTTAAAATTGGCGTGAGGATTATGGAATAATGTCAAAGGCTCTTTTTTAACTTTAACAAGTTATTATGGTAAAATGGCACTAAATTTAAGATATTTATATTCAAATTTTACTTCAATATTATGCCAAAAATCACTCTTCCTATTAGATACGGAATTGCCATAAGCGCAGGTCTAATTGCATATTTTTTATTTCTTGCTTTATTAGGTCTTAGTACAAATCCTATTTTTAGTCTGGTAAATGGACTAATTACAGGCTATGGTATTTTTGAAGCTATTAAGCACTATAAATTAAGAAAAGGTGCAGACTTTGAATATAGTGATGGTTTTTCTGTAGGTGTGGTTACAGGTTTTATCGCGACTATATTGTTTACTGCTTTTTTTGCCCTTTACGCAGGAAATCTAAACCCTAATTTTTTAGATAAAATTATAGAACGTTGGGAAGATACATATAACACCAGTCTTGGGAGTGTTATTTTTATGGTAGCTCTAATGGGTTTTGCCACAACAGTGGTACTTACTTTAAGCTTTATGCAGCTTTTCAAACAAAGTTGGAACACTAAAAAGAAGAGCAAAACCACTAAGTAAAAAACAAATGTTTAGGTATTTGTATTTTAAGTAAATAGCTGTATATTTGCGCCCGCCTTAGCCATATGGCAGGCAAGTGGATATATAATATTTATTTTAATCAAATCGCTATGTACGCAATTGTAGAGATAGCAGGGCAGCAATTTAAAGTTGCAAAAGACCAGAAAATCTACGTTAACCGTTTAGCAGAAGATGAAGGAGCAAGTGTTTCCTTTGACAAAGTTCTTCTAGCACACGACGGTGATAACGTAAGTTTAGGCGCCCCGGCTATAAACGGCGCTTCAGTAGGAGCAAAAGTCGTAAAACACCTTAAAGGTGACAAGGTTATCGTTTTCAAAAAGAAACGACGTAAAGGTTACCGAGTTAAAAATGGTCACAGACAGTCTTTAACTCAATTGGAAATTTTAGAAATCAGCATTGACGGTAAGAAAGCGTCTTCTAAAAAAGCTGAACCTAAAAAAGAGGAAACAAAAACTGCTTCTAAGCCAAAAGCTCAGAAGGAAGAAGAGGTAAGCGAAAATTTAGTTACTCGTGCTGAGAACCGTGCAGAAGATGGTAATGTAGAAATTAACATTGACAAAGTATTGCACAGCATTGGGACCGCAACTAAAGCTGAAGCTGATGATTTAAAACAAATCAACGGAATAGGTCCTGCTTACGAAAAAAGATTGAACGAGATGGGTATTTTTACCTATGACCAAATTAGCAAATTGAAAGCAACTGATAGAGATGAGCTTTCTGCTATAGACGGTATCACTCGTGAAAAGATCGAAGCTGAAGAATGGGTAAAGCAAGCTAAAGCATTGCTTAAGAAATAATAAAGTATAATTACAAAAAAATCGTAAACCATGGCTCACAAAAAAGGAGTTGGTAGTTCGAAAAACGGTAGAGAATCAGAATCAAAACGCTTAGGTGTAAAGATTTTTGGAGGTCAAGCTGCTATTGCTGGAAATATCATCGTTAGACAACGAGGCACTGCTCACAAACCAGGTGAAAATGTGTACGCAGGTAAAGATCATACCTTACACGCTAAAGTTGATGGTCTTGTAAAATTTACCAAAAAGAAAGATAATAAATCCTACGTTTCTATAGTTCCTACTGCAGAAGCATAGTGTTTATTAAATATTCAACTATAAAAAAATCCCGTTTGCTCAGCAAACGGGATTTTTCTTTTTATACTTTTAATGGGTTTCCTAAAGACCTGGGTAATTTCCGGTAATGATATCAATACCATCAATAATCCATCCCACAATAAAGAAACCAGCAGTAAGTATGAAAATAATATTCCATAAAATAGGACTTCCTAAATACCATCGATGTGCTGCAAATGCACCTAAAAATAGCCACAGTAAAATAGCAACTGTCTGACGATCTGCAGCTGCGGCTGCTGGAGAAGTAAGTTCTACTTCCGTTTCTACTTCATTTATTGCGTTAGTGGTTGAAACGACGTGGCGCTCTACTGGAAAGCCCACTGCAAAACTTGATGTGCTAACAAGTAGAAGCATCAATAATGAGAGGGTAATTTTCAAATTCATAATATTTATTGGTTAAATTAGACGTTTTTTAAATTTACATCATTTTTATGAGTATAATTACTCCATTACGCTTCTTTCTACTTTTCCTACTTATCCCTTTAGGCTCCATTGCTCAAAATTTTGAATTTTTAGGTGTTATTAAATTAAATGATTCCTCCTTTATAAGTTACAAATTGGTTTTCGATCGGGTTAATGATTCTATAAGTGGATACTCCCTAACTGATTTTGCGGGGAAACATGAAACAAAGTCAAATATTAAGGGGTTTTATGATGAGGATGATAATATCCTAACATTTAATGAATATGACATTGTTTATACTAAATCTCCCGTAGGGGAGAATGATTTTTGCTTTGTTAATTTTAGTGGAAAACTGCGCAATCTGGATAGGGCCAAAGCTTTTAGTGGAGAGTTTAAGGGATTGTATGGTGATGGACAGAAATGTCTGGATGGTATGATTATCGTTAATGATGCTGGGCGTATTGCCAAACGCGTAGAAAAAATTGATAGAAAAATTCAGCGTTCCCGAAGGTTTTCAGATTCAATTAAAGAAAATATCAGCGCACGTAAAATTCTGGATACTTTGAATAGGAACATTATTGCAAAGGGTGAAAACCTAAATATATTCAGCCGGGATCAAGATGTAAAGCTTAAACTTTATGACGCTGGCAAAGAAGATGGAGATCGAATTAATCTATTTATAGATGGAGAAGAAGTGTTAGCAGATTATACGGTTACAAAAGAGATTAAAGAGATTCAAGTTCCATTAAAAAATAAGTCTGTCACTATGCGCATTGAAGCTATTAATGTAGGGACTTCAGCGCCCAATACAGTGCGTTTGGAAATTGAGGATTCTCAGAATTTTATTCGCACCCTTACTAATCTGGAAGCTGGAGAAAAAGCTGAGGTTACTATATTAAAAAAATAAACCCTCGCATTTCTGCAAGGGTCTATTATCTATTATTTTAAAAACAACTACTACTAGTATCGGTAGTATTCTGGCTTGAAGGGTCCTTCAACTTCAACTCCTATATATTCAGCTTGTTCTTGATTTAGCTGAGTCAATTCAACACCAATTTTTTCTAGGTGTAAAGCAGCGACTTTTTCATCAAGATGCTTCGGTAACATATAGACCTTATTTTCATACTTGTCTCTATGTTTCCACAATTCTATCTGAGCTAACGTCTGATTTGTAAAAGAGTTACTCATTACAAAACTAGGATGACCTGTAGCGCAACCTAAATTAACCAGACGGCCTTCGGCAAGAAGAATTATATCTTTTCCGTCAATAGTATATTTATCAACCTGTGGCTTAATCTCATTTTTGCTATCACCATAGTTTTCGTTTAACCATGAAACGGCAATCTCATTATCAAAGTGACCAATGTTACAAACAATGGTTTTATCTTTCATAGCCTTAAAATGCTCTGGACGTACAATGTCTTTATTTCCAGTTGTAGTAATTACAATATCAGCTTTCCCTAAAACATTTTCTAAACGTTTTACTTCAAAACCATCCATAGCTGCTTGTAAAGCACATATAGGATCAATCTCAGTAACTGTAACGATAGATCCGGCTCCTTTAAAGGAAGCAGCGGTACCTTTACCTACATCTCCATACCCACATACCACAACACGTTTACCGGCAAGCATCACATCTGTAGCGCGTCTTATAGCATCTACAGCGCTCTCGCGACAACCGTATTTGTTATCAAATTTTGATTTGGTAACACTGTCGTTAACATTTATGGCTGGCATAGTAAGCGTTCCTTTTTTCATACGCTCATATAAGCGGTGAACACCAGTAGTGGTTTCTTCAGAAAGACCATTAATGCCTTCTGCCAGTTCTGGATATTTGTCAAACACCATATTTGTTAAATCGCCCCCATCATCTAAAATCATATTAAGAGGTTTGCGATCTTCTCCAAAGAATAAAGTCTGCTCTATACACCAGTTAAATTCTTCTTCGGTCATTCCTTTCCAAGCATACACAGGGATTCCTGCATCTGCTATTGCAGCAGCAGCCTGATCTTGTGTGGAGAAGATGTTACAAGAACTCCAGGTAACTTCTGCACCTAAAGCCACTAATGTTTCAATAAGAACAGCGGTTTGTATGGTCATGTGCAGGCATCCTGCTATGCGAGCACCTTGCAAAGGTTGCTCATCTTTATATTCCTCTCTTAAGGACATTAGGCCTGGCATTTCAGCTTCGGCCAGCTCAATTTCTTTGCGTCCCCAAGCCGCTAAAGAAATATCTTTTACTTTATAAGGTACGTACTGCAGTGTTTTAGTTGACATATTATTATCTTTACAATTCTTAGTTTTTAAGCAAAATTACATATAATCCCGTAGTTAACGTGCCACTTTATAAAACAATACCTGTTAATGCCACAACAACTGTCCATATTTGGAAAGTTGAAGAATCCTTAAAAGAACTTTCTGAGGGTGTGAAACTTACATCTCATTGTGAAAAGCGTTTTTCACATATGAAATCAGAATTGCATCAGAAAGGCTTTATGAGTATAAGGCATCTTTTAGACACCGTTGGATATGTGGATCATGATTTATACTACGATGACTTTGGCAAGCCTCATTTAAAGGACAGAAAAAAAATATCAATTACACATTCTTATAATTTCACTGCGATTATAATAAGTGATATAGAAGTAGGGGTGGATATTGAAAAGCAAAGGGAAAAAATCCTTAAAATCGCCCCTAAATTCACGCCTATAAAAGAATATAGAACTTTAGCCAATGATGACGCAGTTATGCGTAAACTTACTATTGTCTGGGGTGCTAAAGAATCTCTCTACAAAATATATGGGGTGCAGGGCTTGAGTTTTCTTCAAAATATAAATGTGACAGATTTTGGTTTTGAAGATGAACAGACTACCGCTAAAATCACCTATAGAGGCAAAGAGAGCTTTTACGACATCCACTTTTTGGAATTTGAGGGCTTTACCTGTGTGTATGCCCTTGCCAAATAATTAGTGAATTGGAAATAACAAAAGTTAGGACAAAATCTATTTACAAAGGGATACTTCGCGCTGTAAAAGAAGAGAGAAAGCTTTTTGCCATTCTTATTGATCCAGAAGATTTTGTGAAATTAAATACTGAAAAAATTCTTGGCTCGCTCCCCAATTTTACAACTCATATCTTTATAGGTGGTAGCACAGCAAATGCCGCAGATACACAAACAACAGTTGCAAGGGTTAAAAAAACAACGACTTTACCAGTGATTTTGTTTCCTGGGGATCATACGCAAATTGCGGCTGAGGCCGATGCACTTCTCTTCTTATCTTTATTGTCTGGTAATAACCCAGAATATCTTATAGGGCAACAAGTTAAATCTGTAAAAGACATTAAGGTCACAGATCTTGAGGTAATCCCAACAGGATATATTTTAATAGATGGAGGACTGGAAACAACAGTTCAGCGTGTTAGCGGAACAATTCCATTAGATCCTTTAAATGCTGAAAAAGTTATAGATACGGCTTTGGCCGGACAATATTCTGGTAAAAATTTGATTTATCTTGAAGCTGGAAGCGGTGCGAAAAAACAAGTCCCCTTAAATTTGATAAAAGCTGTAAAAAAGGTGCTTGACATCCCACTTATAGTAGGGGGAGGCATTCGTTCTCTAGAACAAATGAAAAAAACTTATGAGGCTGGTGCAGATTTGATAGTAGTTGGTACCGCTTTTGAAGAAAATAAATTTAAATAAAACGGCTATTTTTCAAATTGAAATTAGCTTTGAATAATTTAAAAATTCAAGAAATGAATATTTCCGTAGAACTTACATTTACCCCATTGCAGGATGATTATGAACCAGCAATAATTAATTTTATAAAAAGTCTACGTGCTTCTGGTCTAACTGTGCTTGAAAATCCGTTAAGCACTCAGATTTATGGAGGTTATGATGAAGTGATGGCTATTTTACAAAAGGAGATGAAAGTGGCGCTAGAAGCGGTAGAGCGGGGATTGCTTTATATTAAAATAGTAAAATCTGACAGAAGCGATTATGAGCCCCATTTTTGATTTTTTATTTAGTCAATATTCAGATTATTCTACCCTTGATATTGCCCTAGAAATTACTGCAGTAATTTTTGGGTTACTCTCCGTATGGTATTCCAAGAACAACAACATATTGGTTTATCCTACTGGGATGATAAGCACGCTAATTTTTGTATATCTGCTATTAAAATGGGGGCTTCTGGGCGATATGATGATTAACGTGTATTACTTTTTTATGAGCGTTTATGGATGGTATGTTTGGACAAGAAAAGTAGATCCCATTCACGTAACTCCTATTAGTACAACTACCGCTCGAGAGCATAAAATATCTGCTATCATTTTTGTTGCGACCGTGATTTTTGTATTTGGGGTATATCAAGTATTTGATAAATGGACAAGTTGGACAGCTTATGTAGATACAATTACGACAGCAATCTTTTTTGTGGGGATGTGGTTGATGGCTCGCAGAAAAATTGAAAATTGGATATATTGGATTATTGGAGATATAATTTCGGTACCGCTATATTTTTATAAAGGTTTCACATTT
>CAXBEL010000102.1:0-15053 GCA_963974735.1 uncultured Flavobacteriaceae bacterium
AACCCCTGTTACCAGGATGAAAACCTGGCGTCCTAACCCCTAGACGAACGGACCCAGTAATTCGCTCAATTGCGGATGCAAAAATACAACTATTTTTGAATGCCACAAGTGTTCGTAAAACTTTTTTACATTCTAATACGCTTTTGCAAAAAGAACCCTGTATTTTGCCTGCTTACCGCTATACATACAAGAGCCATTTTCTTCTTTAGGATTGAGAGGAATGCAACGAATTGTTGCCTTAGTCTCGTTTTTTATCTTCTCCTCTGTTTCAGATGTTCCATCCCAAAAAGCACTTATAAAACCTCCTTTATCTTTTAAAACTTTTTTAAATTCCTCATAGCTATCAACCTCAGTGGTATTCTCCTCCCTAAAATTAGCAGCTTTTTCAAATAATGAATTTTGCATTTCACGCAATAGCTCCTGAACACGATCTACAATAAAGTCTTTAGAAACAAATTCTTTAGTCAATGTATCTCTACGCGCTAACTCAACCGTGCGTTTTTCAAGATCTTTAGGGCCTATCCCAATTCTTAGAGGAACACCTTTAAGTTCATACTCATTAAACTTCCATCCCGGTTTAAAAGTATCCCTATCATCATACTTAACGGAAACCCCGCGCAATTGCAATTCCCTTTTAAGTTCATTTGCCACTTGAGATATCGAGTCTAATTGCTCCTGACCTTTATAAATAGGCACAATAACTACTTGAATCGGTGCCAAATTAGGAGGCAACACAAGACCTCTATCGTCACTGTGTGTCATCACCAAGGCTCCCATTAATCTAGTTGAAACTCCCCAACTCGTTGCCCATACATGCTCTAGTGTTCCCTCTTTTGAGGTAAACTTAACATCGAATGCTTTTGCAAAATTTTGGCCTAAAAAATGAGATGTTCCTGCTTGCAAAGCCTTTCCATCCTGCATTAAGGCCTCAATACAATATGTTTCTAATGCGCCGGCGAAGCGTTCACTTTCTGTTTTTGTCCCTTTAACAACAGGTATTGCCATAAAATTTTCAGCAAAATCTGCATATACATTCATCATCTGTTGTGCTTCTGCTAACGCTTCATTTTCAGTAGCGTGTGCAGTATGCCCTTCTTGCCATAAAAATTCGGCCGTTCTTAAAAATAAGCGCGTTCTCATTTCCCAGCGAACAACATTTGCCCATTGATTGATCAATAAAGGTAAATCTCTGTATGATTGAACCCATTTTCGATAAGTATCCCAGATAATTGTTTCTGAAGTAGGGCGAACAATCAATTCCTCCTCCAGTTTTGCGTCTGGATCGACAATGATTCCACCATCTTCATCATTTTTTAATCTGTAGTGCGTCACAACAGCGCACTCCTTTGCAAATCCATCTACGTGACTTGCTTCTTTGCTAAAATAGGACTTTGGTATAAACAACGGGAAATATGCATTCTGATGACCAGTCTCTTTGAACATTCTATCCAACTCTGCCTGCATTTTCTCCCAGATCGCATAACCATAAGGTTTTATCACCATACAACCCCTCACTCCAGAGTTTTCAGCCAAATCTGCCTTGACCACGAGTTCATTATACCATTTGGAATAATCTTCAGATCTCTTAGTTAAATTCTTACTCATATATCATCTTTTTTGGCACAACTATTGTGACTTATATAGCGAAAAAGTTTTGTAACATCTTTGTTAAACCCCAAAGGATTGACGGCAAAACTAACTAAATTTACAATGTACAACAATAAAATACTCGCCGATATGCAACCTTTATCTATACTTCAAAAATTAATGCTTAAGCCATTTATTATGGTTTTTGCAGCTGTAGGATTAGTTTCCTGCGGTTCTTTTCAATACGCTTCTTCTGAGGATGGAGTTTATGGCACTGGTGAAGGGGTGGCTTATGAGGACTCACCTCGACAAGTACGCTCAAGTTATTATTCAAATTATTTTAATCAAGGTGCAGAGCAGCTTGAAGCGGCAAATGCAGAAGATTCTATTTTTACAGATATAGATTCTTACAGTTCAAATTCTCAATATGGGGATGAGTCCATTGCTCAAGGAGATGATCTTACCTATATCCCACAGCCCGCTTGGGGAGATCAGTATGACAGCGTTATTGTAAATGTTTATCCTTCATTTTCCAATTGGGGCTTTCCGTACTATGGCTATGGATTTAACAATTGGGGATATGGTTATAGAGGCTACTGGGGCAATCCTTATTATGGCTGGGGCTACGGCTTAGGTTATGGCGGTTATTGGGGGAATTATGGTTTAGGCTATGGGGGCTATGGCGGATATTATGGTTACCCATATGCATTTTATGGTGGCTATTATGGATATGGATACGGCTATAACAATAGATATAGAAATTACTATAACAGATATGCTTTTAATGATACCCGCCGCAATAGTGGATATATAGGAAGAACAAGCGATAGCGATCAATTGCAATCGAGAAATAGAAGTTCACAGGCTACATATAGAAGAACAGACCGTTCTTATAGTAGAAATAATGTGGGTGTAGATACAAGAACAAGAGGCAATAACAGCACAGCTTCAAGATCGAATTCTAGAAGCAACAGCAGATCAATTTATAGTAATTCCAGCAGAAGGAGCAGTTCTTCAAGTACCTATAGCAACTCAAGAAGCAGAAGTAATTCTATAAATAGATCCTCATCGCCTACACGATCTTCAAACAGCTCCTATTCTAGAAGTAGCAGCCCGTCAAGAAGTTCTGGTAGCAGCGTTTCGCGAAGTTCTAGCTCTTCTTCCAGAAGTTCTGGTGGCTCTCGAAGTAGCGGAGGTGGTGGCCGAAGAGGCGGTGGCCGCGGATAAAAATCAAAATAATCTTATTGAAATTTTAGAATATGAGAAAGCTTGTCTTACTTTTCATAGCAGTCACTTTTGTGACTAACATTAACGCACAGAGTATAAGTGATGCTGTTAGATATGGCCAACAAAACATAACAGGAACAGCTCGTTACAATGCAATGGGTGGAGCCTTTGGAGCTGTTGGAGGCGATATTTCTTCAATAAATAATAATCCCGCAGGTTCATCCATTTTCAATTCAAGCTACGCTTCTTTCAGTCTTGCTGTAGATAATTACGATAATGAGACAGATTATTTTAATGGAAATACTTCAACTGATGATTCTGACTTGAATTTTAATCAAGCGGGTGGAGTTTTTCTTTTTAACAATATGTCTGAAAACTCTTCTTTCAAAAAGATGGCTTTAGGCTTTAATTATAACAGGACAGCCAACTTTGACAATAATTATATAGCTGCAGGAATAAGTTCAAATTCGATAGATTCTTATTTCTTGGGTTATGCCCAAGGCATTCCTTTGGATTTGCTTCAATTAAGAGACAATGAAAGCATAACAGATTTATATGACTATTTAGGAACAAATGAAGGTTATGCTTCTCAGCAGGCTTTACTGGGATATCAAGGTTTTATTTTAGACCCCTTATCTGAAGATGCTAACAACACAGAATATATTTCTAATGTAACGCCTGGTAATTTTGATCAAGAATATAATTTTCTAAGTCATGGTTATAATAGTAAGGCAAGTCTGAACTTATCCACTCAATATGGCAACAATCTTTATTTAGGTCTTAATTTAAACACACATTTTCTAGATTATAGTCAAAGAACAATTCTATTTGAAGCTAACAATAATACGGATAGCCAAGTCACTAGTTTACGATTTGAAAACAACTTGCGAACATTTGGAAATGGTTTTTCCTTTCAATTAGGTGGAATTTTACAAGCTTCGCCCAGTTGGAGGATAGGTGCAACTTACGATTCCCCAACATGGTTTAATATAGAAGAAGAAACCACACAAAGACTTACAACAGATGGTGATAACGGCACTCAAAATCTTTCGCCCGATGTTGTAAATATTTACGATGACTACAGATTGAAAACTCCCGGAAAATTAACCGGAAGTCTCGCCTATATTTTTGGAACACAGGGTTTATTAAGTTTTGATTATTCTTATCAAGATTATAGCGAAACCGAATTTAGACCTGATGGAGATTTATTCTTTCAGAATTTAAATGGATCTATCGAAAATAAGTTGAAAGAAGTTTCGACTTATCGCGTAGGCGGTGAATATAGAATTGCAGATTGGAGCCTAAGAGCTGGTTATCAATACCAAGAAAGCCCTTATGAAAACGAATCTAGTTTAGGAGATTTAACCAGTTATTCTGCAGGACTGGGATATTCTTTTGGCGCCGCGCGTCTGGACTTAGCCTATATAAGAGCTTATCAGGAAAGCAATCCAAGTCTTTACACAAATGGACTCACAAATACGGCATTTGTAGATGGAGTAAACTCTACTGTTGTCGCTACATTAAGTTTTAGATTATAATATAAATAAGCTTCTAGCGCTTTAAAAGAAAGTAAGATTTAAACTCTTGCAGGCTTTCATCTGTAGGTTCCTTGTACTCTACCCTAAACCAATAGGTGTCAGATGGCATTGGCCTTCCATTAAAAAACCCATTCCATCCCTGCCCTCTAGGACTTAGTTGCTTTAATAATTTACCGTACCGATCAAAAATATAAATTTGAGCATTTGCGTTTAAATCTGTATCAAGTGCAGAGATATTCCAGGTTTCATGAATACCATCTCCATTTGGAGTGAAATATTTTGGGTAATCTAGTATATTAAAAATCTCACTTGCAGTAATCCCGCATTCATTAATATCTCTAACAAATATTTGATGGCTACCCGGAGTAAGATTACTAAAAACATTAGAAGACTGAAATGGTCCATCCGCATCGTCTAAACTATATTCATACTCAAATTCACTGAAACCTCCTTCTGCAGTAACAGTCGCAGTGTACATTGAGCTGTCTGAAAAAGACTCTCCATCTATTTCTACAATAACAGTCGCAGGTGGTCCTGATGGAATAAAATTAGCAATGTATACACTGCTGCTACACGTGGAATTAGGAGATGTAACTACTAATTCATAGGTTCCCGCTTGCTCAACTTCAAATATGGCTTCTTCAACCCCATCGCCATCAACATCATTGTCTGGAGTCCAATCGTATGTATATTGAGGTCCCAAATCTTCTCCAATAGCAACTGTGTTAATTGCTTCCCCCGATGAATCAACGCAAAAGAAATTATCAACTGACTCAAAATAGGGGTCATTTATTTCAGCTGGCATAGAATAAATAACTTCTACTTCATCTTCTAATTGTTCGCCATTAGGTCCCACAGCAATAACCCGATAAATACCACTATCGGTAACTGTAATAGTTGGATTATTCTCCCCATTTATTACCGTAAAGCCATTGCCGTTATCTACTTCCCAAATATAATTATCAGCATCTGTTGTCATAGAATCAAGGATAATAACTTCATTATTACAAATTTCCTGATCAGGACCTAAATCTGGTTGCTCAATCGTGCAAGCCGTAGTCCCGGCGTTAGGCGCGGAAGAATTCTGCTGAATATTTATGAACCCAATTTCTCCAGAATAATTAGTTACCATTAAAACATATAGCTTACCTACTTCAGCATCATCAATATTTATGGGTACAACATCTGCAAGACTAGGATCACAACCTTGAATATTATTTGCATTTAAACTCGCCGTATAATCACATACATCAGCTCCCTGATTAAATGGCCCCCAAAGTACAAAATCAGCATCTAAAATATCCCCTGAACCGTCCATTTCAGAAGTTTGAGAAAGATAAAATTCAAGATCTCCTGGAGTATCAATCTGTATTAAAAGCCAAGTAGGGTAAAATGGAATTGCACAACCATAGCTCGGTCCAATTTCAGCATCCCTTTGGGGGAAATTATAATTATTAGAATTAGGAAGAGTCAATCCCTCCGTACCGAGACAAAATGCCTGAATCTGATCACAAGTGGGTCCCTGCTGTGCAAAACCAGACAAAAATAAGACCTGAAGGACCATTAATAAATAATACTTTTTCACTATCGCAAATTAATTTTATGGTTAAAAGTAATCAATCTCTTTAAATGTGACATCTTTTGACAACAAAGAAATTAAACAGCTAAATTACTTATCTTTGCAAGCCTTTAGTAGAAGATACGACTATTAGATTTATGAAGATGAAATTAGATAAAGAACACCTGGAAACTATGGATTCCATTGGAGATGATCACATAGGCTCTTCTGCAAAAACACCTTTGAGAGAAGATGCTTTTGCATTGAGTGATATAGAAAAAATAGCTCTTATAAAAGAGGATGTTGAGCACATTCTAAAAACGTTGGGACTGGATCTAACAGACGACAGTCTTAAAGGAACTCCAAATCGAGTTGCCAAAATGTTTGTAAATGAAGTTTTTGGTGGTCTACATCCTGATCGCAAACCGAAAGCCTCTACCTTCAAAAACAATTACAAGTACGGAGAGATGTTGGTTGAAAAAAACATTACAGTTTATTCTACCTGCGAACATCACCTACTTCCTATTGTCGGGCGTGCACATGTGGCCTATATTTCTAAAGGAACAGTTGTAGGACTTTCAAAAATGAATAGAATTGTGGATTATTATGCAAAACGTCCACAGGTACAAGAGCGACTTACCATGCAAGTAGTTCAAGAATTACAGAAAATCCTGGGAACTGAGGATGTAGCCTGCGTTATTGACGCAAAACATCTATGTGTCAATAGTAGAGGAATTCGTGATATTGAAAGCAGCACGGTAACCAGTGAGTTTGGCGGGAAATTTAAAAATGAAGCGGTTAGAAGAGAATTTTTGGATTATATAAATCTGGATACAGAATTTTAATCACAGGTCGATAATAGCCTAAAAAATTGCTTAGAAACCCTTCCCCCACTTTATATTTTAAGTCTAACTAAAAAACAAGCTCGCGCTCATGGCCGCCTTATACCAAAAGCAATCACTACATATTTATAATTCCTTAAGCGGAGAGAAAGAAACCTTTCAGCCCCTGCTTGAAGGAAATGTGGGTATGTATGTGTGTGGCCCTACTGTTTACAGTAATGTGCATTTGGGCAATGTCCGGACATTTATGTCTTTTGACATGATTTTTAGATACTTAAAACATTTGGGTTACAAAGTACGTTACGTACGCAATATTACAGATGCTGGCCATCTCGAAGACGATGCTGATCAAGGAGAGGATAAAATAGCAAAAAAGGCAAGATTAGAACAAATCGAGCCTATGGAAGTTGTGCAGCAATATACCATTGACTTTCATCACATTCTTCAAAAATTTAATTGCCTACCTCCCAGTATTGAGCCTACGGCAACTGGTCACATTATTGAGCAGATCGAAATTATAAAGCAAATTATTGAAAATGGATATGGTTATACGGTAAATGGCTCAGTCTATTTTGATGTGCTAAAATTTAACAAAAATCACCAGTATGGCAGATTGAGCGGTCGCCAGATTGAGGACATGATTGCCAACACACGTGAACTTATGGCTCAAAGTGACAAAAAGAATCCTCAGGATTTTGCACTTTGGAAAAAAGCAGAACCACAACATATTATGCGCTGGCCATCACCTTGGGGAGATGGGTTTCCTGGATGGCACTTAGAATGTACTGCAATGAGTACAAAATATCTAGGTGAGCAGTTTGACATCCATGGAGGCGGCATGGATCTGAAATTTCCACATCATGAATGTGAAATTGCACAAAGTGAAGCTTCTTCAGGTCAAAATCCTGTGAATTATTGGCTTCATGCAAATATGCTTACTTTGAATGGGCAGAAAATGTCAAAAAGCACTGGCAATAACATAAATCCCGGTGAAATATTCTCAGGAGACAGTCCATTTTTGACTAAAGGCTTTTCACCCAGCGTTGCTCGTTTTTTTGCAATGCAAGCACATTACAGAAGTGTTCTGGATTTTAGCAATGATGCTTTGTTAGCTAGTGAAAAAGGATTCAATCGTCTTATGGAGGCGGTTAATCTTTTAAAATCTTTACCTGTTTCTTCTAAAAGCTCCATTGATATCAATAGCTGGAAGCAATCCTGTTATGATGCTATGAACGATGATTTTAATACACCTATTCTCATCGCTCAACTTTTTGAAGCAGCGAAATACATCTATCAAATAAAGGATGGCAAAAGCACTATAAATCAAACAGACCTAGACGATCTACAAGCAACTGTTGATGCTTTTGTATTTGAGATATTAGGCCTTGAGGATATTAATGCTACGGCAGAAGCGAACACAGATAAATTATCTGGAGCTATAGAATTGCTTATAAAACTGAGAACGGAAGCTCGGGCAAATAAAGATTTTGCAACAAGTGACAAAATTAGAGATGAACTTTTAGATTTAGGCATACAATTGAAAGATGGCAGGGAAGGAACAACCTATACTCTAGCCTAATGAAGTTGAGGCGCATTCTCATAGCACCTTTTATCTTTCTTATAAGAATCTATCAAAAATTCATTTCGCCACTGTTGCCATCATCTTGCCGGTATCAACCCACTTGTTCCCATTACACTGTAGAGGCGCTTCAAAAACACGGTTTCTTTTATGGGAGTTGGTTAGCAATTAAACGTATAGCAAGTTGTAATCCCTGGGGCGGTACGGGTTATGACCCTGTTCCTCCCACCCATAAGCACAAATCAGAACATACTCATAAAAATTAAGTTAAGCAGCCACAGAATATATAGGCTTTTATATCTTTACGGCTTACTTCTAAATGCAACTTATGCACGCGTTAAAAATGACCTGGAACCCTTCAACAGGCCTTGATCTTGGATTTTTTACAGTACACTATTACAGTTTAATGTTTGTTATTGCATTTATGCTGGGATGGTATCTTATGAAACGTGTTTATGATCGTGAGCAGGTTCCTATAGAAAAGCTCGATCCATTATTCATTTATTCGGTTCTATCTATACTTATTGGCGCCAGATTGGGCCATGTGTTCTTCTACCAGACAGAACTTCTTTGGCAAGATCCATTATCTGTTATTTTGCCTTTCAGATTTGTTCCAGATATAGAATATACCGGTTTTCAAGGTTTGGCAAGTCACGGAGCTGCAATAGGTATGATTATAGCTATGTATCTTTATAATAGAAAAATTCTGAAGAAAAGCGTATTGTGGCTGCTAGATCGCGTAATCCTACCTGTTTCTTTAGGTGCTATTTTTGTTAGAATTGGTAATTTTTTCAATTCTGAAATGGTTGGCAAAGTAACTGAATCGAACTTAGGGATTAAATTTGTACAAGATCAATACAGTGAGTATCAAGCACAACGTATTACAGGTATACCCAATGCTAGAAAAGCATTTGCAGCATTAACAGATAATCCTCAATTTTCTGAATACATAACTGCTATTCCCTATCGATTTCCAGGTCAGCTTATGGAAGCAACTGGTTATATTTTTGTTTTCCTCATTCTTATGGTTGTTTATTGGAAAACTGGACTGCGAAAAAAAGAAGGCTTTATTTTTGGGCTTTTCTTAACCTTACTATGGTCTGTTCGTTTTATAGTGGAATATTTTAAACGTGCTCAGGTAGAAGGACGCGAAGACTGGATTTTTGGTTTTAATACTGGACAAATTCTAAGTATTCCTTTTATACTTATCGGCATCCTTTTAATGATTAGAGCACTTAATCAAAAAGTCGAGGCTAAATATTAGGCTGATGAAAAAAATCACATTTCTTCTTACGCTTTTAATTTTATCTGTTAGTTGCAAAAACGAAAAATTGTCTAATTCCATTTCATTAGAACCAGATGAAATAGCATTTACAAAAGAAGGGGATCTTACCATTACAACTCTTGAGGGCAATGAAGTGGCTCAGATAAATATTGAGATTGCTGAAACCAATTATGAAACTGAAACCGGCTTGATGTATAGAGAGTCTATGGAAGATAATCAGGGAATGTTGTTCATATTTGACGAGATAAAAGAGCGGTTCTTTTATATGAAGAATACAAATATACCTTTAGACATTATCTACATTGATAAAGATAAGAATATTGCAACTATAGCCGAAAATGCCGAACCTCTTAACGAAGAAAGTCTTCCTTCTGAAGTGCCCGTAAAATATGTTTTGGAGGTTAATGCTGGTTTAGCAAAACGCTTAGGTTTACAAAAAGGCGACAAAGTATCTTGGGATCGCAATTAAAGTCGAATTTATTCTTATCCTCTAATTCCTCCACTCTTCAACTATAACAAGAAGTTAACAAACGCTTTAGTAATTAAAACAGATTAAATCGACCTATTAAATGTAACTAAACATTAATTTATGACTTTAACTGAAACCCTTAAGAACGCGAACCAACAAAACCGAGAAAATATTCCATCTGAAACTCTAGAAGTTATGGATAAGGCCACTCAAGATCTTATAGACAATGGTCTTTCTAATAGTGCGTTAAAATCTGGAGATACATTTCCTTCGGCAATTCTAAAAAATGCTACTGGCAAAGAAATCAAATTAGATGATTTGCTTACAAAAGGGCCTGTAGTAATTTCCTTTTACCGTGGCGGATGGTGTCCTTATTGTAATATTGAATTGAAAGCTCTACAACAAGCTTTACCCCAAATTAAAGAAGCAGGAGCCAATCTCGTTGCTATTACACCAGAGACACCTGACAACTCTCTTACCACTAAAGAAAAGAACAATCTTTCTTTTGAAGTTTTGAGCGATATCAATAATGAACTCGCAAGAGAGGCTGGATTGATTTTTAAATTACCAAAAGATCTTTTAAACATCTATGATAATTTTGGTATTGATATTGAAAAACATAATAAGAATGCAGATTTTGAATTACCTATGCCTGCAACTTATGTTGTTGATAAAAACGGAAAAATTATTTACGCTTTTGTGAATGAAGATTATACAAAACGTGCTGATACTTCAGCAATATTAGCAGCTCTTAAGTAAAAAATTATAGCCTCCTACAAATAACCCTTCAGCTTAAACTGAAGGGTTTTTTGTTTTAATACGGTGGGTTGAGCACAGTGGACTCTTTAAGCTCTTCTTGTTTACCATTAAATTTCTCATTACCAAAAGGTTCTTTTCTTATATCCCAGTATGCCTCTATCTGCACGCTGTCAGGATCATAAAAATATAAAGACCAACTTATTTGATTGTTCTTTAATTCAGTATTAATATTATTATCCTTTAGCCTTTTATAATAGCGAACTAGACTCTCATGATCTTTTAGCTCAAAAGCAACTTGCTGCAAAAAACGTTGCTTTACAGATTCAGTTTTGCTAGTCGTCGACTTTTGTTGTTGTAAAACTATTTCATGATGCTCATTATTAGATGACATAAATGTTCTTGTCTTCCCATCATACGTAGCTTTTTCATGCTGTTGTAATCCAACGATGTTTTTGTAAAATTCTACTGACTTTTCAGTATCTGAAACCTGAAGAACAACGTGACCCAATTTTTGATCATAATTATTAATGTCAATATCCTTAAAACCATAAAGCAGTCCAACCAATAGTATAAGAGACATCAACCAAATCATATAAACTTTTCTCATATCATAACAATTTTAATAGCAGCAATATATTGTCTGCCAATTATTTACATTAAAATTAATAATTGAATCTTTCACATCCTTTTATAAAAAATCAAAGTTTTATTAAAGTTTTATGCAAAGAAAAACCGCCTTAAAAAAGGCGGTTTAAAATAAATTATAAGATTAAAAATTAGCACTACACCAATTGTTCCTCTTTTTCCTTTTTTTCTGGTTTTAAAGCCTTCTTTTCTACTGTGTCGAACATAACAGGTGTTGCGATAAATATAGAAGAATAAGTACCTACTATTACCCCAACGATTAATGCAAACATAAATCCACGGATACTTGCTCCACCAAAAATAAATATAGCAAGCAGTACAATTAACGTGGTCATAGAGGTATTTAATGTACGACTTATAGTACTGTTGATTGCCTGATTAATGATAGTCCCCATTTTGCGAGTAGTATCATGTTCTTTCAAGTATTCCCTAATACGGTCAAATACAACCACAGTATCATTAAGAGAGTAACCTATTACAGTAAGAATCGCCGCGATAAATGACTGATCAATTTCCATATTAAATGGCATAAACTTATAGGTTAATGAGAAGATACCCATTACTATAAGTACATCATGAAATACAGCTGCTACAGCTCCTAAAGAGAATTGCCATCTTCTAAAACGCAATAATATATATAAGAAAACCACAATAAGAGAGCCTAATACAGCCCAAAGCGAATCTTTCTTAATATCATCTGCAATTGTAGGCCCAACTTTATTATACTCTAAAATGCCGATTTTATCAGCGCTTGAACCTTTTACAAATTGGTTATAAGAGATATCCTGAGGCAAATAAGTCTTTAATGCTTCAAACAATTTTTGTTGAATATCCTCATCTACATCTGATGTTTCCTCATCAATTCTATACTTTGTTGTTATCTTAAGCTGATTGGCTTCACCATAAGTTTTGGCTTGCGCGCTTCCAAATTCATCTACAAGAAGACCTTCAACTTCATTTGCATTAACGGGATGGGCAAAACGTACAGTATAGTTTCTTCCACCTACAAAATCAACACCTTGATCAAGTCCGTTCGTAAATAAAGAACCTACCCCTATTAGAATCACAACACCACTTACAATATAAGCCACTTTACGTTTCTTCAAGAAGTCAACATGTGCGCTCTTGAATAGGTTTTTAGTAGCTCCTGTAGAAAATGCAAGCGCTTTCCCATTTTTACCATATCCATCAATAAACAATCTTGTAATAAATATTGCGGTAAATAATGAGGTTCCAATACCTATCATTAATGTAGTTGCAAAACCTTGAATAGGACCTGTACCAAATAAGAATAAAATTAATGCAGTAAGAAAAGTTGTAATGTTTGCATCAAGAATAGAAGACAAAGCATTAGTGAAACCATCCTTAATAGCATCACGCTGCGATTTACCTTTTTCAAGCTCCTCTTTAATTCGTTCAAATATAAGTACGTTCGCATCTACAGACATACCTATTGTCAATACAATACCCGCAATACCAGGTAAGGTCAACACAGCTCCTAGTCCCGCAAGAACTCCAAATATGTACAATATGTTTACTGCTAAAGCTACATCTGCAAAAAGACCTGCTTTACCATAATAGAATACCATCCAGATGAGAACAAGTATTAAAGCTAAAATAAATGATAATAAACCACTACTTATAGCCTCTTGACCTAAAGAAGGTCCTACCACATCATAAGAAATAATTTTTGCAGAGGCAGGAAGTTTACCGGCCTTAAGAACATTTGCAAGATCTTGTGCTTTATTTACCGTAAAGTTTCCAGAAATTTCTGTTGCCCCACCTGGAATCTCCTGCTTAGCTGTCGCTGCAGAATAAACAACTTCATCCAGAACTATCGCGATAGCATTACCGTCCTGAGCAACTTCACGTGTAAGTTTCGCCCATTGGCTTGGTCCCTGCCCTTCAAAATCTATTCCTACAGATGGAAGACCAGATTGAGTATATTGCTGTCTTGAGTCCTGCACAATATCACCATCCATAGTCGCAGAACCACTTCTATCAGATTGCAACGCATACAAAGGAACTATTGCGGATTCATTATCATCAGCAATTCCCCATCTAAATTTTGCATAACGCAAATTCTGAGGACGCATCTTCACTATTTCTGGCTTGGCTAAATAGCGATTAATAGTTGCCGTATCTTTAATAGAAGCATAACCTACAGTTGGATCCTGTGGATATTGCTGAATTCTTGGATTAAATTGAAAAATTTCAAATAAAGGATTATTCACGTTGGACTGGCTTAAAGAATCTTCTTCTTCACTAGCCAATAGCTCTTCTATTGAGTCATCTTCTGCAGACTCCTCGGTCTCTGTCACCTGCTCTTGCTCATCTTCGTTCGCAGGACTAACAATATCCCTCAATGCAGTATTCACCTCAAAAAGGTATTGAAGAACATCGCCAGCATAATGCGTTTTATAAAACTCTAATTGAGCAGTACTTTCTAATTGAAACTTTACACGCTCAATATCTGTTGCACCAGGAAGCTCGATCAAGATACGAGAGCGGTTATCCAGACGCTGAATATTAGGCTGAGTTACACCAAATTTATCAATACGATTACGCAATACCTCAAAAGCAGATTTAATAGACTCTTCTACTTCTTGGCGAATAACAGGCTCAACCTCATCATTTGTCATGTTGAAGTTAATCTTATCCCCTAAGGTTGTATTTGCAAAAATATCTGGAGACGCTAATTTGTTATCACCAGGAATATTTTCATAAGCATCAAAGAAGTCTTCAAGAAAACTCTGCTGACTATCTTTTTGATTTTCGGCAGCCTCATTTAGGGCTTGATTAAAAGCAGGATCTGTACTGTTATTGCTCAATCCTTTTAAAATATCTGCAACAGAAATTTCAAGGATTGCATTCATTCCCCCTTTAAGGTCAAGACCTTTATTAAGCTCTTTCTCTTTTGCGTCATTATAGGTAATCCCTAGTGCTATAGGATCATTTCCTATAGAATCCAGATATTGGCGCTCTACCTCTCCTCTACGATCTACATAATTTTCTACCGTATTTGCAACTTTGCTTTCTGCGAAAACTTCTGCTTCGCCCTCAGCCTTATTTGTGAAATACGTAAAAGAAAGCTGGTATAAACTCACCAACCCAAATAAAATCGCAAATACTCTAATGAGTCCTTTGTTCTGCATTACTCCTTATTATTAATTAGTTGAGCCAGAAAATGACTTCCGGCGATTTTAGAAAACGTGCAAATATAGGGTTTCAATGCAGAAATGCCAATAAATATTCCGGAGATTTAAACCATGAAAAAAGGTCACTTATCGTGACCTTAATTAACTGATAATTAATTTATTCCGATTAAAAGGAATAAAAAATTATTATAATTCAAGCAATCCGTTTGTTTTCTTCACGGCTGCTGCGCTTTCTTGAAGTTTATCTTTTTCTGCCTCACTAATCTCCACTTCCACAATCTTTTCAATACCATTGCGTCCCAAAATAACAGGAACACCTATTGAAATATCATCAAGACCATACTCTCCTTCTAAAAGAACAGAACACGGATACATTTTTTTCTGGTCGCAAGCTATTGCCTGTACC
>CAXBEL010000103.1:0-15026 GCA_963974735.1 uncultured Flavobacteriaceae bacterium
GTACTAATTGTGAAATTGTTGGCATAATTTCCTTTACCTAATTATAGTTAATCTGATAGCCCCTTTTCTAAGGGCTTGCAAAGGTATAAAATAATTTGACTTTATCAAACCTTAATTGATTAATTTTCAAAGAGTCTTTGACAAAAAACAAAAGAATGTACTTTTGGTAAAATCTATTCGTTTTTAAAACTCTTAACTATTAAGCTTGAAACACACCCTTTTCTTCTTTCTTTTCATCCACTTAATAACTAGCAATTTCAACAATGCTATAGCTCAAGAGCTTCATTTATCATTAAAAGGAGCAGATTCTAAACAAGACAGTATCCTAAAAACTTTTAAAATTGATGACACCTACAAAAATGCAACAGCGCTAAAGTCTGCTTTAAAAGATTTGAGCGAATCGATCAAACAAGAAGGGTATTTGGATTTAAGAATTAATAATTTCTCTAACCGTGATACCATATATATAGTAAACATTAATCTAGGTCCACACTATCGTGAGATTAGAATTCACTTTGAAAATCCAGTCATCGAGTCCTATCTGAAGAAGCTAAATATTGATGTAAAGCAAAATTATTTTATTACCGAAACAAGAAATACATCACAACTTTTAGGAAAACTAACAAACCTAGAAGCAGATAATGGGTACCCGTTATCTGAATTTAAATTAAATGACATCTCTAAAAAGGGTTACATTGTTTTGGCTCATTTAATTCTGAATAGAGAAAACAAGAGGATACTCGATAACATCACCATTAAAGGTTATGAGAAATTCCCTTTATCCTTTATAAAACATTATGCCAGATTGAAAGAGGGACAGATTTTTGATAAAAAACAAATTGTAGAAAAAGCAGAACTACTTAACGAATTAAACTTTGCTACTCAAAAGCGACCTCCTGAGATACTATTTGGCGCAGATAGCACTAGCGTCTATTTATATTTAGAAAAGGACCAATCCAATACCTTTGATGGCTTTTTAGGCTTTGGTTCTGATGAAGATTCAGGGAGGTTAAAGTTAGATGGCTATTTAGATCTATCGCTGAATAATAACCTTAATTATGGCGAATCCCTTACACTTAACTATAAGAGCGATGGCAATGACCAACAAACTTTAAGCGTTGATCTTGAACTTCCTTTTTTATTTTCAAGCCCAATAGGAGCAGAAGTTAGTTTAAACCTATTTAGAAAGGACAGCACGTTTTCCACGTCGCACCAACAGCTAGCTCTATTCTACCAAATAAACAAGTTAAGATTAAATGGTTGCGTTGAATTTGAAAAATCAATCAAATTAATAGGTGTTGGCCTGAGTTATATGAAAGGGATACGAAGAGACATTTTACCCCCTAATGACTCCTTTAGTATTTATGGAGCTTATGGCAGTAGAAATGTAAAAAATGATAATGATTCCCAATTTCAAATTATCACTTCTGGCGAATACAACTTTCTCTTAAATCCAAAACACCAAATAAATATAAATAACACTACAAGAATTCTTTTTTCTGACACCTATTTATCAAATGAATTATTCCGCTTTGGCGGCAACAAGAGCATTAGAGGCTTCAAAGAGAATAGCATTAATGCTAATCTCTTAAGTGTATTTAGAACCGAATACAGGTACCAACCAGTATCCAACCTCTATCTTCATACTATTACAGATGCAGCTTATTTTGAGAACGCCCTTTTAAACGAAAATGATTTCATCTATAGCCTAGGGTTTGGCGCCGGCATTTTAACTCGAGCGGGGATTTTAAATATTTCTATAGCTAATGGCTTTCAAAATGAAAATAAATTCAAATTTTCAGAATCTATCTTACATATAAGCTTAAAAGCTAATTTTTGATATGTAATTAACACAGCGCAAACGTTATCTTAAAAAAATATTAAAGTTTAGCTAAATATATGTTGGTTTATTAACATTTTATTTGGATTTTTGGCTTGGCTAATTCAAATAATTTATAAAATATGAAAACAAAGTTTAGTGGAATGCTAACGCTTTTTTTGGCGTTAGTAGTGCAAATATCATTTGCACAGACGAAAACAGTGACTGGTACAGTTACTGATGATAATGGAGGCCCCTTACCAGGTGTCAACATTGTTGTAAAAGGTTCTAGTAGTGGAACTCAAACAGATTTTGATGGTAACTATTCAATCACTGCGAGAACGGGCGATGTATTAACTTTCACTTATGTAGGCTTCGCACCAAAGGAGCTTTTATTAGGAACATCAGAAGTAGTAAACGTTCAGATGACTGCAGGTGAATCTCTTGAGGAAGTAGTAGTTACAGCACAAGGGATTAAGAAGGAGAAAAAAGCTTTAGGTTATGCTGTGGCTACAATAGCTTCTGATGATATCAATTCCCAACCACAAACAGATGTGGTAAGAGCACTAACAGGGAAAGCTCCTGGTGTTAACATTACCCAAACATCTGGATTATCAGGTTCTGGGACGAATATTATAATAAGAGGATACTCCTCAATAAACGGCAGTAACCAACCTTTATTTGTAGTTGATGGTGTACCTTTTAATACTTCAACTAACAGTGATCGAGGATTTGTTCAAGGTGGTGCAGCAGCTTCTAGCCGCTTCTTAGATATAGATCCTAATAACATTGCTGAGATTTCTGTTTTAAAAGGTCTAAGTGCAACTACACTTTATGGTCAAGCAGGTCGTAATGGTGTTGTTCTTATTACAACAAAAACCGGATCTGGTAACAACGCTCAGAAAAAATTGGAAATTAACGTTAACCAATCGTTTTTCTCAAATGAGATAGCAAACTTACCCGATTATCAAAATAATTATGGTAACGGATTTTATCAAAGTTATTCTCAAGCCTTTTCAAACTGGGGCCCTAGTTTCGACACTCGTGGCGAACGTGGAATTGCGGCCGATGGGACTGTTTCACATCCATACGCTAATACTAGTTTTTCTGATGCTTTTCCAGAATATGCCGGTGCACGATATGATTACAAACCTTATAATAGCGTTGAAAAATTCTTTAAAACAGGATCTGTAGTAACTACATCAATAGGCGTGTCAAAAGCAGATGAGAACACTACATATAGTGTTAACTTCGGTAGAACAGAAGATGAAGGGTTTGTACCTGGCAATGTTTACAAAAGACTTAATTTTAGCGCAGGTGGATCGGCTAATTTATCTAACAACTTTAGAATAAGTTCATCTTTTAATTACGTTAGAACAGATAAAGACACACCTCCTACTGCAGTAGGCTTTGGTAGTAATCCTTCTGGAGCTTCCTTGTTTGCCAATATACTTTATACTCCTAGAAGTTTAGATTTATTCGGTTTACCATTTGAGAACCCTTTAGATAATTCTTCTGTTTATTATCGCGGGGGGAATGATATTCAAAATCCAAGATGGACCGTTAAGAACATAAATGATAACGAAAAAATTCGTCGATTTTTTGGAAACCTAACAGCTTCTTATGACATCAACGACTGGATAAATGCATCATATAGCGTTCGCTTAGATGGCTACTCACAGCTTAATACCAGATCTGCAAACCGTGGTGGGCAACAAATTGCTGGAGGTAGTTATACTACTTATTTTGTAGAAAATACAGTATGGGATCACTTGTTAAGTATTAACGTTGATAAGGATCTTAGCGATAAATTTAACCTTAGCGGTAACATAGGTCTTAATCCTCGAGGAGAGTATTCAAATTTTACTTACACAGAAAGTAGTGAGCAATTTGTTTATGATCTTTTTACTCATCAAAATTTTGAAGTAACAGATGGGCAATCAGGCGTTACTGAAGAGAATATAATTGGTGCTTATGCCAGCGCGACTTTGGACTATGATAATTTCTTATATTTAAATGTACAGGGTAGGAATGACTGGTACTCTTCTTTGCCTAGAGAAAACAGATCTATATTCTATCCATCTGCAAGTTTATCCTTTGTTCCAACATCGGCTTTTGAAGGTCTTCGTGCCAGCAAAATGATTAACTATTTAAAGTTTAGATTTGGCTATGGTTCATCTGCAGGCTTCCCTGACCCTTACGCCACTGTTGTGGGCTTAAGTAGTGGTTCAAATGTGTTTGTTGACCCTGCTGACGGAAGTGTTGTTAACACTCTTGCACTAAACAACAGACTAGGAAACCCAGACCTTAAACCAGAATTGATTACAGAATTAGAAGCTGGTGTTGAAGCAACATTATTTAATAGTAGATTGACACTGGATGTTTCTGTTTATGATAAAAGATCTACTGATCTTATATTACAGAACAAACTTCTTGATCCTACAACTGGATATACTGTAACTTCAGATAACTTGGGAGAAGTGTCAAATAAAGGTATTGAAGTAGGGTTTAACATTAACCCAATTAGAGGTAGTGATCCTGGTGATTTTAGATGGGATATTTCCGGTCAATACACAATTAATGAAAACATTGTAGAAGACAATGGTGACGCTGAAGGAAGCGTAACAGTTTTTGCAGGATATACTAATTTGGGGAACGCTGCAATATCTGGAGAAGCTTTTGGAGTTATAGTAGGTTCTACTATTGCACGTGATGATAATGGAAATCGCCTTGTGGATTCTGATGGTAATTACTTAGTTGATCCTGACTTAAAGATTATTGGAGATCCCAATTCTGATTGGAGGACGACTGTTATCAATGAAATTTCATATAAAGGTGTATCCCTAGGCGCACAAATTGAGTACACTCACGGTGGTGATGTTTATTCAGTTACAGCAGCATCCTTATTAGCACGTGGTCTTACTACAGATACAGATTTTGACAGAACGCAATCTTTTATATTACCCGGTGTTAGCTCGGAGACTGGAGCTGTAAACAACAAGCTAATAGCTGCAACAGATGTTTACTTTAATAATATCGGCTTTGGTGCAGATGAAGTTTATATATACGATGCTACTTCAATAAGATTAAGAGAAATTTCTTTAGGTTATACATTCCCTAAGAGCTTATTAGAAAATACTCCTTTTGGAAAATTTTCAATTCGCCTAATTGGTCAAAACCTGTGGTATAAAGCAGTTAATTTTCCTGAGGGATTAAACTTTGACCCTGAAGTGAGCAGTTTAGGGGTAGGTAACGGTCAAGGCTTTGATTACCTTACTGGGCCTACGGCTAAACGATATGGTTTTAGCCTGAATTTATCTTTCTAAAAAATAAAAAATAACATTATGAAAAATAATTTTTTAATAAAATTCTTTACTGCGTGTATCTTCGCTTCCTTTATTTCTTGCGAAACCACGGAGTTAGATTTGCTAGCAGATCCCGATGCGGTCTCTACAGATCAAAATGATCCCGAATTCCTATTTAACAACATACAACTACAATTCGATAATTTTGTACAGAATGTTACAGGACACTCTTCTTTTACTTCGGAAGTAACCAGAATGTATGCAATGACTGGATCATCTAACTACCCTAGTGCCTATGCGCCAATTACCTTTTCCGCGTTGTGGGAAGATGCATATGCCGAAGTTTTGATAGATATTCAAGCTTTAGAACCAATTGCTCAAGAACAAGGGCTTACTTATCACCTTGGAGCTTCCAAAGTAATGAAAGCCTATATCCTAACTGCTTTAGTTGACCTTTTTGGAGATGTTCCTTTAAGCGAAGCACTAAAAGGTAATGAAAGCTTAAACCCGAATGCTGACAGCCAGATAGAAATCTATCAACAAGCGCTATTAGAATTAGACCAAGCCATATCTTTACTTGGCACAGAATCTACTTTAATGCCTGGTGAAGATTTTTATTATGGTTATTTAAACGCAGGAGTACCATCTGCTGCATTACAAAGCAATTGGATTACTGCTGCAAAGACAATGAAGTTGAAAATCTACAATAATGTCAGATTAAACGGAACTGCAATTGGAGTGAATGTTACCGCAGAGATGAACGCTTTAATATCCGCCAACGATTTGATTGATACTCCCGAAGAGGATTTTCAATTTAATTACGGAGCACAGCGTAATAATCCAAATACACGCCATCCAGGATATAATACTTTTTATGAGGTGGATAACGGGGGACAATATATGTCCAACTATTACATGTGGACCTTAGCAGCAGAAAAAGGGTTTGATGACCCTAGGTTAAAATATTATTTTTATCGTCAGGACTTAAATGCCAATAATGAAGATATATTTACATTAGGTTGTGGTGCACAATCCGCTCCAGGTCATTACTCATCTGTAACATCATTCTATACTTCAGAGCCGGTACCTTTCTGTACTGCCGTACCCTCAAGAGGATACTGGGGAAGAGATCACGGGGACAACAGTGGTATCCCACCTGATAATGACAAAAGGACAGCTTACGGCCTTTATCCGGTAGGGGGATCTATTGATAATGGTGAAGGCGGAAGTGTTCAAAATGAAGGAGTTGATGGATCTCAGGGAGCTGGAATAACTCCTATTCTTCTTTCTTCTTTTACTGAATTTATTAAAGCAGAAGCAGGACTTACTGCAGGCGTAAATTCTAATCCTAGAGTAGCTCTTGAAAATGGTATGAGAGATAGCTTTGAAAAAGTAATAACTTTTAATGGTATAGATGAAATCACACCCATAGTACAAACAAATATTGATGACTATGTCGATTTTGTCTTAGCAGCGTATGATGCAGGGGACAATAGCGAAAAACTAGAAGTAATTGCAAAAGAGTATTATATAGCTCTTTTCGGTAATGGATTAGAAGCCTACAATCTTTATAGAAGAACCGGCAAACCAAGCAATATGCAGCCTTCACGCTCACCAAGTCCAGGTAGTTTTTATAGAAGCGCTTATTATCCTTCTAATTATGTTAACGTAAATATTAACGCTAACCAAAAGGAAATAACAGAACAAGTTTTCTGGGACACGAATCCTGCAGGATTTATTAATTAAAAAAATTGAAAAATGAAAAATTTACTTTTAAAATTTTGCAGTCTTTTGCTTCTTGTGATTGTAGCAGGCTGTGAGGATAATTCAAAAAGTCCTCAAATCGAATTAGAAAATGGAGCCTACGTTTTTGTGGATGTAGAACGTACCGTGATTGATGTTACTGATATTGAAAACAGCACTTATGGAGGTACCTTATATGCCCCTAGCGGAAATGTCGCTTCACACGAATTTTCTGTTCGCAGAATTTCAAATGGTGTAGCTTCTGAATTCGGACCTGTTTTTATAGCAACTTCCTTTCCTGCTGAGTTTGGAATTGGAGCAGCAGCAATATCTGATGCTTTAGGTATTCAAATTTCAGATATACAACCTGGAGACCAATTTGATCTAGTGGGAACTTCGATTTCAATGGATGGAAGAGAAGTTAACTATTCAGATCTTGGTATTGATATAGCAGGAGAAACAGGGCAGCGCCAAGCATATGACTTAACGACATTCGTTTCTTGTCCATTTGTTCAGGCAGACGCTTTAGGAACATATACTATTACCTCTGACCCTAATGGATTTGTTCTAAATGGCCAAACCCAATTTGAAGTAGTTGCCGGAGAGAATGCAAACCAAATTATTATGATAAATCCTTTTGGAGGTACAGAAGCATACAATATCGCCATAGATGTAAGTGATGCAGGTATTGCTACAATAGAAGAGCAAACTGCATTTAGTACGACTGAGGCTTGCTGCGCAGGATACGAAGCAACAACTATAGATGGAGGTGGATTTGTTTTCTCTTGTTCTGGAGCAATTCAATTTAATTTTGGCACTTCTCTTGCTCAAATTGGAACCGGAGCCCTATTCACTTTTGGATCAGGCTCATTAGCTGCTCAAAAGCAATAATATAACACGAAACAATTATGAAAAACTTTAAATATTATTTTTTATCCCTAAGTGTTTTCGCATTATTAATTGCCTGCGAAGATGATGAACCTGCGACTGCAGGAGAAGGAGACCCTTTATCTAAGAACGTAATAAATCTGGAAAGTACGGTTGCCACTACAACTACACTTTCTGGAGAAGGAGATATAATTCCTTTTTCAGTGACAATTCCAGAAACATTTGAGTCTGATGCCACGGTTACGGCAGAAGTAAGATTAGATAATGGAAGAACAACTCTTGGAAGTGCCACAATACCTGCAGGCGCTACCTCAGGAACAGGAACAATAGGTATTCCTGGTGACGACGGTGCAAGCAGTGGCAATCTTTATGGCTTACCTGATTCAGCTACTATCAAGATTATTGGTATTCAATTAGACACTTTAGTACCTGACGCATTCTATACAATTTCATCCAATGAAGTAAAATTTGGTATTCTTGACCGCACACTAGGTGTCGCTGGAGGATTAAATATCTTATTTGACTGGGCTGGAGCACCAGCTGCTGATCTTGATATGTATGTATATGACGCAAATACATTTGAGCAATTTGAATCAGCAGCAACAGGCTCTAGATATGAAGTAGATTTGTTTGAAAATGCGGGAAGGCCAGACGGTGATTACTTTGTAGCAATACAGGTTTATGCTAACGGAAGTGTGGAACCTACAGCAGATATCGATTATTTATTTGCTTTAACTTTACCAGATGGAACAGTGGACATATACACAGGCACTTTTGAAGATGCAGCTGCGGATGATTTTTATTATCCAGTTATTAATTTCACCAAAACTACAGATCCTGAAACAGGAACTGTATCTTATACAACTAGTGCAGCTAATTAACAAGTGTAAAATAATTTTCTTAAAAGGGTGCCGCTAGCGGCACCCTTTCCATTTATACAAATATTTTCTATACAGTTATATAATATTTTTAACATTTACTTTAAATAGAAGAAATTTTATTTAAGTACAATATAAAAAACTCAAACCGCTAACCTGTTCATTACACTTACAATGCCTATGTTATAATATGGTATTAAAATGCCGTTATACCTAACATATACTTATTAGTTAATAGGTTTTTATGACTTTCTTTAACAGATTATAACAAAAATATTTGTTAAAATGATCTATTAATTTAAAATTACTTTAACCATTATTTTTTTTATAAATATATAATTACCATTTTTGGCGCCGGCTAATTCAAATAAATTATAAAACATGAAAACAAAGTTTAGTGGAATTCTAACGCTATTCCTAGCGTTAATTGTGCAAATATCATTTGCACAAACAAAAACAATTTCCGGAACGGTGACTGATGATAATGATGGTCCTTTACCGGGCGTTAACATCCTTGTCAAAGGTTCCTCTACTGGAACTCAATCAGATTTTGACGGTAACTATTCAATTTCTGCAAGCCCCGGAGATGTTCTGGTATTTTCTTATATAGGATTTGGTGATGAAGAGCGCCCAGTTGGTGCTGGAAATTCTATTAATGTTCAACTTGCTGCAGGTGAAGAACTTGACGAAGTTATCGTTACAGCATTGGGTATTAAGCGTAAACCAGATGAGATTACAACTGCTAACCAGATAGTTGATTCTGAAGAGCTTACCCAAGCTCAAAACCCTAACGTTGCTCAAGGTTTAGCTGGTAAAGTTTCTGGTCTTCAGATCAATACCACTAATAGTGGTGTCAATCAAAGTGTACGTATTAACCTTCGTGGTAACCGTTCATTAACAGGAGACAACCAGGCATTAATTGTAATTGATGGTGTTATTTCTACATCACAGGTTTTAACTTCTTTAGATCCTAACTTAATTGAAACAGTTAACGTTATTAAAGGGGCTAATGGTGCAGCGCTTTATGGATCTAGCGGTTCTAACGGTGTGTTTATTGTAACTACTAAAAAAGGAAGTGGTACAGATAAATTTACAGTTACTTATAACAGCGCTACATCTTTTGAAGAAATTGCTTACATCCCACAACGTCAAAGAAGATATGGACAAGGTTGGAATGGTGAGCATGTAAGCTATGAAAATGGTGGATGGGGTCCAGAATTTGATGGTTCTTTGCAACCTGTTGGTCTTCCATTGGAAGATGGTACTTATCGTCGTTATCCATTCGTTTCAATTAAAGACAATTTGAAGCAGTTTTTCCAGGATGGAAGAACATATCAAAATACAGTGAGTCTTTCTACAGGTAACTTGGATGAGGGCTATATTTATTTATCTGCTAACAAAACAGATGTTGAATTTGTTATTGACCGTGACGTTGCAGAACGTAACACTTTCAACTTTAAAGCTGGTAAAAAATTAGGTAAATGGACGCTAGAAGGGAATGCTACTTATATAACAAGTAAAACGGAGCAATCTACTGGTACTTTATATACAGATCTACTACAAACAGCAACAAACATTCCTGTAGGTGAGTTTGATCAGCCAAACAACGCAACTCACTGGACTTCTTATTACAGAAGCCCTTACTGGATTCGTGATAATGAGCGTCAGACTGACCGTTATGATATCCTTACTGCAATTGCAAATGTGCAATATGATTTAAATGATAATATTAATATATCATACAATGCTAACATTAGAACAAGACAAGGAAGCGGTCTTGCTTTTGTTAATGGAGATACAGATGTTTTAAATATAGGTGGTGGTGATTATACGACCATATCTAGTTTTGACACTTACAGCAGTACACTACGTAATTTTTACGGTGACCTTTTAATTAATTTTGATTATCAATTAAGTGATGATTTTACTTTTAAGGCTAACCTTGGTAACAACATCCGTGATAATAAATTTACAACTGAATCTGTAGGTGGAGATAACTTAACGATCCCTGGTTTCTATAACATTAGTAATGTAACCGGTACTCCAAGAACTCCTGGATTTAGCAATGGCCTTTTTAGCAACGGACAGTCTCGTAGCCGCTCAATAGGTGTATTTGCTAACATAGATTTAGGATTTAGAGATTTTCTATTTTTGAACGCTACCGCAAGAAACGACTGGACCTCTACACTTGACCCGTCTAATAATTCATTTTTCTATCCAAGTGTAGGTCTTTCATTTATTGCGACTAAAGCTTTCCCAGAAATTAAAGGGGATATCTTAAACTTTGCGAAATTATCTGCTAGTGTTGTACGAGTAGGTAACGATGGTGGTATTGGAGCTTATCAAACAGTTCCTGTGTATGCACAAGCGGCAAACTTCCCTTACGGTTCTTTAAACTCATTTGTTCAGGATGTTTCAATTACAGATCCTATGTTAGAGCCAGAATTTGTAACTTCTCGTGAATTTAACCTTAACTTAGGTTTCTTTAATGATCGTATCACACTTGATGGTTCTTACTACTTCTCTACAAACACGAATCAAATTGCTAATACCTCGACATCTTATGCATCTGGTATTACCAATTCTCGTATAAACATTGGAGAAACAGAAACTAAAGGTTATGAAATTGATCTTGGTATTGTTCCAATCAGAACACAGGATTTCAGATGGGATGCTAGAATATCTTATTCTACAAATGAAACTGAAGTAATTAAAATTAGTGATGATACTGATGAAATTGCACTTCAATCATTCCCAAATAACGCAAACCCTGTTGGTGTTTTTGCTATTGTAGGTGAAGAATTCCCTACAATTAAGGGTACTGCTTACTTAAGAGATCCTCAAGGAAGAGTATTAATTGACCCTACAAATGGAACACCACGTGTTTCTTCTGATCTACAAGTTTTAGGAAAATCAAATCCTGATTATATACTTGGATTGAATACTTCATTCACTTATAAAGGAATTCGTTTATCTGGTGTATTTGATTACCGTACCGGACATCAATTCTGGAGTGGAGCTAAATCTTGGTTATCTTGGAGTGGTCACTTAATCGAATCTGCAGTAAATGGCCGTGGTGGGTTCATCTATCCTAATTCTGCAATAGAAACTTCACCTGGTGTTTATGAAGCTAATACAAGTATTGTAACAGGTGGTACTACTTACTCTAATTACTTGAATTATTTCTCTAACGACTATTACAGTGTTACTGAAAACTTTGTACTAGATGCTACAGCTTTTAAAGTAAGAGAACTAAGTCTTAGTTATACTTTACCAGCATCATTTTTAGAAAGAACTCCATTAACTGGTTTTACTTTTGGAATTAATGCCAGAAACCCATTTACTGTTTTACCAAAAGAAAACAGAGGCTATAATGATCCTGAAACGTCTAACACAACAGGAAACGGTCAAGGTCTTGCGGCTATCAACCAATATCCTGTAACAAGATCTTACGGATTTACACTTAATGTAAAGTTTTAAAAAAATAGATATGAAAAGAATATTTAATATTATGCTGATTGTAGTCTTGTTTAGCACAGCAATTTCGTGCGAAGACTACCTTGATGTAAATGATCCATTAAATGATCCTACCGAAGACCAAGTTACTCCAGATTTAATTTTAGCTGGAGCGCTTGTAAGATCATATTCTACTCAAGCTAATTCTATGAATAGATTGGGTAATGTATTTATGAACAACTGGTCTGCAAACGTAAATGCTTTTACCGGGGGATTCAATGAAGAATATCAACTCATAATTACCAGTACTTTTTATAATACTATATGGGATGATTTATATGTTAGAATAGCAAATTTCCAGGCTATGATCGATAGTGAATCAGAAGATTTTGATAATCATAAGGCTATCGCTAAAATTATGAAAGCCTTCTACGTTCAATATCTTGTAGATTTGTATGGTGACATTCCTTATTCTGAAGCTTTTCAGGGGGGAGAAAATTCTACACCAGAATATGATGACCAGGTTGCTATCTATCGTGATTTAATAACAGAAATCAATGAGGCGATGAGTTTAATTGCAGGTGCAGATACTTTAGAATCTCCCGTAGGCGTTGAAGATGTAATTTATAATGGTGATATGAATTCTTGGGTTGCTTTTGCAAATACTTTAAAATTGCGCATATTAATGCGTCAATCGACTCTTGCAGAAACCGATTCTGAAACTGCATCTTACTTAAATACTCAGTTCCAATCATTGCAAGGAGCTACTTTTATTACTTCTGATGCTACTATTAACCCAGGATATGCTAAAGATACCGGTAGACAAAATCCTTTTTATGCATCTTATGGTTTTGCCGTTGATGATTCAAGAACAAGTAATAACCGCTTTGTTCGTGCATCTCTTTACGCACAACAATATTTAGATGGAACTTTAACAGGTGTTTCTGATCCCCGTTTATCTAGGTTATACGACCCTATAGACGGTGGTGTAGTAGGCGTTGAGCAAGGTATAGACAGTAATGATCCTGCAGTACCAGATGACATTTCTGGATTAGGAGCAGGTTTACTTAAAGATCACACTCAGGACGGTATTGTATTTTCAGCAGCAGAGAGTTTGTTTTTACAATCTGAAGCGGCATTTAGAGGCTACATTTCTGGAGATGCAAAAACGTTATTCCAAGACGGAATTCGCGCATCTTTTGCCTATTTAGCTGATGATTCAGGTATAGATGCAGAAGCTTATATCAATACTAGCAATTCAATAGACGAATTAGGTTGGGATGGTTCTTCTAATAAAATAGAAGCTATCATGACTCAAAAATGGATTGCAACTAATGGTATTAATGCTATTGAATCTTGGATCGAATATACAAGAACTGGTTATCCGGAAATCCCATTGGCTATTGGTGCTCAAAAAGCTAATAAGCCTAACAGGTTGCTTTATCCTTCTACTGAAAGTATAGCAAACTCCGCAAATGTTCCTTCTCAAGAAAGTAATGACGCATTTACTACGTATATCTTTTGGGACGCAACAAGAAATTAATTATAAAAAATTAAGATATGAAAAATTTAAAGTTTTTATTTGTAGCAGTATTATGCTCTACAATGCTCGTATCCTGTCTTGTTGACGACGAAGATGAGACCTTGGATGCACTGACAAATACACCTTATACAATAGGCTTTCAATCCAGTACTTCTAACGAGAGTTTCTTTGAAGATGTGGGTGCTATCGAGAGATCTTATCCCGTAATCATTATTGGAGGTCAAGACGGTACAGATCCTACTTCTGATATTACAGTTAATTATTCTGTGAACACAGAATTATCTACTGCAACAGAAGGAGTTGAATTTGATTTTGTTAATACTGGAGGAACATTAACAATCCCTTCTGGAAGCAATTTTGCAAATTTCAATATTCTTTTAAATACTGGAAATTTGGATCCCAATCAACCTACACAGTTGGTTTTAGATCTAACTTCTGCTTCTTCATCTGGAACAGATGCTGTAGTTGCAGCCCAGGCACAACGTATTGCTATAACTTTTATTGGGTGTAATTCTCAGATAGCTCTTCCTGGAACTCCGTCTACTTATTCTGTTGTAACGGTTAGAGACAGTGATGGAGCTGTGTTTAACAGAACGGAAAATATTACTTGGATTGGCCCTAACACCTTTCAAACTGATGGTGTAGGTCTGTATGGTATTAACTCTATTGCCCCTGATACTTCAATGGATTTTCAGGATATCTGTGCAGAAATCATTGTACCAGACCAAGGACTGGCGCAAGGTTTTTATGGCAATGAAGTAGGAGGTGCTCCAGGTGCTGATGGTGAAGTTGATCAGGAAACCTTAAACTTTGTAATGCGTTATTTTATAACCTTTGGAGGTGAACCTACGTATTATACTGCGACATTCACAAGGTTATAATGCTAATCCAATAATTTTAAAAACATGAGAAATAATAAAATATTTAAACATATTGCCCTCACGACACTTATAGCATTTTCTGCTGTAGGTTGTATGGATGACGATCAAGACTATCCAGCGGCAGATAAGCCAGAAATCACCTTAGGAACATCTAATGTTACCGTTACTGAAGGCGACACAGGCTTCATTACGCTTAATCTTAGTAGAGCTATTGGAAGTGAGATAGACCTTAAAATGGAAGCCGTAAGTGGTAATGCAACTGTTGATGATTATTCAGTAACAGCAGCTAAAGAATTCACTTCAGCTGATGACGGGGTGGGATCGTTTCCTGCGTATAATATTGTTATACCGACGGGAGTAGATACCTTTGATATTCCTGTTTCTGCTATTGATGATATCTCTGTAGAAGGTGACGAGACAACAACTTTTAGAATTACTAGTACTGGTAATGGAAAGGCCTTTTTAGGTGAGGACGGAATATTAGCTACTGTAACTTTTGCTAATAATGAAAGT
>CAXBEL010000104.1:0-14881 GCA_963974735.1 uncultured Flavobacteriaceae bacterium
TTATTCAAAATGCCATCTGGTGGATTGAATTTGCAGATCTGG
Source organism: uncultured Flavobacteriaceae bacterium (assembly GCA_963974735.1). Lineage (GTDB taxonomy): Bacteria > Bacteroidota > Bacteroidia > Flavobacteriales > Flavobacteriaceae > Leeuwenhoekiella. Next base: position 43 of record CAXBEL010000104.1, read on the forward strand.
ATGGTCTGCGCGTAGATACTTATTCTTATAATGAGAAGGAAGGGATTGCAAAATGGACTGAAGCAATAATGGATGAATATCCTAATTTTAATATAGTAGGGGAGGTGTGGCTGCACGATTCTGCACAGATTGCATATTGGCAAAAAGACAGTCCTATTGGTGCCATACAGGATTACAATTCTCACTTGCCAACAGTAATGGATTTTACGCTCCATGATGCCATAGGAATGATGTTCTTTGAAGAAAAGTCTGGCTGGAATCAAGGTGTTATAAAGGCATACGAGAATTTTGTAAATGACTTTTTATATCCAGATATCAATAATATTTTGGTATTTACTGAAAATCATGACACTCAGCGTATTAATACCTTGTTTAAAGGAGATATAAAAAAATATAAATTGGCGACTACTCTTATTGCTACCACGCGGGGCATTCCGCAGATTTATTACGGTAGCGAAATAGGAATGCAGGGAGACAAAGCAAAAGGTGATGGTGATATACGCAGGGATTTTCCGGGTGGCTGGGCTGGTGATTCTAACAATGCATTTGTGAAGCAATCACGCACAAAAGAACAGGAAGCATATCATTCTTTTTCTAAAAAATTATTTAACTGGCGGAAGAACACACCTGTGATTCATACGGGGAGGCTATTACACTACATTCCAGAAAATAACGTTTATGTTTATTTTAGAATTGATGATAATCAAAGAATTATGGTGGTTTTGAACAACAATCCAAAATCTCAAAGTTTTGATCTGGATCGTTTTACAGAAGGTTTGGATGATGCCAAAACTGGTAAGGAAGTTTTCTCAGGTGAAAATATTGATCTATCTAAATCATTGACTGTGCCTGGTAAAATCCCTATGATAATAGAATTGAATAAGTAGTAATGAGGGTTTCTAAAGAAATGATCGTGCAAAGAAAAATCATTACAAAAATCAGTCTAACTTTTTTTACAATTGCTATTTTATTAAGTTGTAAGGAACAGTCCGAAATTGAAGAAAGTAATACTATGAAAGAAAAACAAGCTCACAAAGAAGTGGTATATCAAGTTTTTACCCGTCTTTTTGGAAACACGAATGAAACCAATAAACCTTGGGGAACAATTGAGGAAAATGGCGTAGGAAAGTTTAAAGATTTTACAGATAAAGCGCTTCAGGAAATAAAAGATTTGGGTGTAACGTATATCTGGTACACGGGAGTACCCCATCATGCAGTAATTAGAGATTATACCCAGTATGGAATTTCCAATGACGATCCGGATGTGGTAAAAGGCCGCGCTGGATCACCGTACGCTGTAAAAGATTATTATCAGGTAGATCCAGATCTGGCTGAAGATCCTGCAAAGAGAATGGAAGAATTTGAAGCACTTATTGAGCGTACTCATAAAAATGGATTAAAACTGATTATAGACATTGTGCCCAATCACGTTGCCCGGAAATACGAAGGAAAAAATAATCCAAACGGAGTTACAGATTTTGGAGCTGAAGATGATACTACTCTGGAATATGCTAAAAACAATAATTTTTATTACATACCGAGCGAGGATTTTAAGGCGCCACAGTGGCAAAATGGATATCAGCCGCTGGGTGGAGAACAGCAAGATGGGTCTGATAATAATTTTATTGAAAGTCCGGCGAAATGGACCGGTAATGGTTCTCGTAAAGCACAACCTGATTTTAATGATTGGTATGAGACTGTAAAAATAAACTACGGTATAAAACCTGACGGGAGTAAAGATTTTGATTCCTTACCAGAAGGATTTGATCAAAAGGATTATAAAGAGCATTTTGAGTTTTGGAAGGATAAATTTAAGGATATCGCTTTGTTCTGGACCGAAAAAGGAGTTGACGGTTTCCGTTTTGATATGGCAGAAATGGTTCCTGTAGAATTCTGGAGTTATATGAATTCTGCTATAAAGATGAAAAACCCAGATGCATTTTTATTGGCAGAAGTGTATAATCCGGCGATGTATCGGGATTATATTTTTAAAGGCAAAATGGATTACCTGTATGATAAAGTAGAGCTATACGATACCATAAAACATATCATGCAGGGTCGCAGCAGTACAGATCATTTAGCACCAATTGTAAATACTCAGGAAGATATTGAGATTAATATGCTTCATTTTCTTGAAAATCATGATGAGCAGCGCATTGCAAGTCCAGATTTTGCAGGAAGCGCACAAAAAGGAAAACCCGCAATGGTAGTTTCTGCAGCAATAAGTACATCGCCCACTATGGTATATTTTGGTCAGGAAGTTGGTGAACCTGCCCAAGAAGATGCTGGTTTTGGTGATCCTACACGAACCTCTATTTTTGATTATATAGGCGTTCCAACCCATCAAAGATGGATGAATGAAGGGAAATTTGATGGCGGAAAATCTACAGAGGAAGAAAAGGAACTTCGTGATTTTTACAAGCGGTTATTAAATTTTACCATTTCAAGTTCTGCCTTAAGAGGCGAGTATGAAGATATACATGCTCATAATCGATATAATACAGAATGGTATAATGATAAAGTCTATTCCTTCGTACGCTGGAGCGATGATGAAAAGCTGATAATAATTTCAAATTTTGATGCTCAGGATAAATTTGGATTTGAATTGCAGATCCCCAATGATATTATTCAAAAATGGAATTTAGAAGATGGAAGCTATAAGGTTACAGATCAGCTTTATGGTGAAATGACTGGTGAATTAAATGTAGAGGATGGTCTTGGAAAAATGAGAGTGGATATTAAACCGCTGGAGTCATTTATTTTTAAAATAGGTAGTGAACAATAATTTGACTGATGTGTTGTAACATCTGAAAAACAGCAATTAAAAAACCGACTTAGAGTCGGTTTTTTAATTAGGCATTATCACGCGGTTGATGTTGTTCTTTTCGTTGTTCAACCTGTTGATTTATTTGTTTACCTTGTGTTTCTTCTTGATTAATTGCTTGTTCTCTTAAGCTTTTGTTTTTCTCTTTTGTTTCTTGATTTTCTGTATCATTTTTAGTGCTCATGACATTATATTTTATAGTTGTAATATAATTTAAGGAAATCCAAAGGAATGGCTTAAAAAATTACACATTTTTAACGTCTAACTCTTAAATTTAATTAAGAGTTGTGTATTAGTTTTTAAAGAGGCAAAGAATATTTTTATGCTGATTTCTTTAAATACAGAAAGCTAAAATATACTCTCTCAATGTATAACTGCAACAGTCTTATTATCAAAATATTGAATCAAATATTATTGAATTTAATGTTTGCAATCAGGTCTTTAGCAAGCACCAAGTGTTGTTTTTACCATTCGTGGTTTTTTTGAGATACTTTTTTCTTCCAATAAGTTTTCTTTTCTTTGACGCACAACACTTTATATGCTCACAAAAGTTTACGGCTCCGCCGTTTTTGGTGTAGAAGCCACGACTATTACTGTAGAAGTTAATATTGATAAGGGAATAGGCTACCATCTGGTAGGCCTTCCTGACAATGCAATAAAAGAAAGCAATTACCGCATTGCTGCTGCTCTTCAAAACAACGGTTTTAAAATTCCAGGTAAGAAAATAACGCTTAATATGGCACCGGCAGATATGAGGAAGGAAGGCTCTGCTTACGACCTCACCTTAGCAATAGGTATTCTTGTTGCCAGCGGACAAATAAAGGGTGAAAATATTGATGAATGTATCATAATGGGTGAACTTTCACTCGATGGAAGCTTACAGCCTATTCGTGGAGCTTTACCTATTGCCATAAAAGCTCAGGAAGAAGGATTTAAAAAATTCTTTCTACCTGTTCAGAATGCTAAAGAAGCTGCAATTGTAAGTGGAATAGATGTTTATGGTATTGAGAATATTGCTCAGGTAATCAACTATTTTGATAAAGATGAACCTTTAGAGCCTACCATAATAGATACTCGAGCAGAGTTTTACAACAGTCTGGAAAATCCGGACTTCGATTTTGCCGATGTAAAAGGACAGGAATCCATTAAGCGCTGTATGGAAATAGCCGCTGCAGGTGGACATAATATTATTTTAATAGGTCCTCCAGGAGCGGGAAAAACAATGCTTGCGAAAAGACTTCCCTCTATATTGCCTCCTATGACTTTACGGGAAGCTCTGGAAACTACAAAAATTCACAGTGTTTCTGGACGAATGCGCGAGCATGTAGGTTTGATGGCGCAGCGTCCTTTTAGAAGCCCACATCATACTATTAGCGATGTAGCTTTAGTAGGAGGTGGGGCTTATCCACAACCTGGTGAAATTTCACTGTCTCATAACGGCGTTTTATTTTTAGACGAATTACCCGAATTTAAACGAACGGTTTTGGAAGTCATGCGTCAACCATTGGAGGATCGCGAAGTGACAATTTCTCGGGCTAAATTTACAGTGACCTATCCCAGCAGTTTTATGTTGGTTGCGAGTATGAATCCGAGTCCGGGAGGATATTTTAATGATCCGGACGCACCGGTTGTTAGTTCGCCAGCAGAAATGCAACGATATCTCAGTAAAGTTTCTGGACCTTTGCTAGACCGAATTGATATTCATATAGAAGTAACTCCGGTTCCCTTTGATAAGCTGTCAGATGAGCGACCAGCCGAAAAAAGTGCAGTTATAAGAGAACGTGTTAATAAAGCACGTCAGATCCAGACAGAACGTTTTAAAGAAAGTGACAGCACGCATTACAATGCACAGATGCACGTAAAGCAAATCAGAAAGTATTGTGCTTTAGAAGAAAGTTCTAAGGCCTTGCTTAAAACAGCTATGGAAAGACTTAATCTTTCTGCTAGAGCTTATGACCGCATTCTTAAAGTATCGCGAACCATAGCCGATCTGGAAGGAGCTCAACAGGTTAGTGGCGCCCATATAAGTGAAGCCATTCAATACAGAAGTCTAGATCGTGACGGATGGTTGGGGTAAGCGAAAATCTTTCATACTTTTAATAACATATTGAAATTCAATTAGATAAAATTTATTTAAAAAAAAATAACTATCTTTAAGTCTATACTCCTAAGCATATTGTTTAAATAATTACCAACTCTATAAAGGGAAAGTTATGTTTAGTTCAGAGAAAGATCATTCCAGGTATTTAATTGAAAATGATGTTGATTATTACGAGAGACCGGGGTTCCCGTACTTTCGCTTCAATAAACAGATAAATAAAGAAGCAGAAGAAAACCTTTTCCTTGTTATGCACGGCAAATCATCCAAGTTTCTGGTGATGTCTAACAAGCAAGTTATTATTTATAAACTCCCTGTTAAAGCTTCATTCTTAAAACGGGCAGTTGGCACCGGGATAGGAATGATACCTGTTGTGGGAGATGTTCTGGATGGCATCGATAATGCTAAAGATGTAAGGAGTGGCGCGTTGGGTTTAAAAGGGTGGATAACTGGAAGCAAAAAAAGAGAAAATAAGCAAAAGGAATTGGATGGAATGCCTTTAAAAAAGGATTATAAAAATGTGGAATATAAGCTGAGTGATCCCAATAATTTGTCACTAATTTCTTGTTACAGAGATAATATTTTATTGGCGAATGGGTTTGAATGGAAAACTAGCTATAAAACCAAACAGGAAAAAGATTTGCCTAATTCTATTTTAGTAACAGCTGATCTAGGAGGATTGAGTATTGAAAATGCCAAGCAAAAAACTCGTTTTAGTTTTTCAAATAAATCCAATGATTTTTTTAATTTGTTTAAGGATAGCGTTCAAGAAAATTTAGGAAATTTTGAAGCTTGTGGATGGAAGCTAAACGATATGGGAGATCAATTTGTTTTGGAAAATTAAATCAACAACTTTATTTTTAGGAAGAAACGGAATTACTTTTTTAACCGACTTGACATTTTTATATGATCTTTAAAATTCGCCATTTGCTTTCTTGCTTGAGGACCCATTGTAAAATTTCCTGATCTAACAGATCTTTCTAAGTCTGAAATAGCCGAAAAAGCGGATTCCCATAAATCTCCAGTCCATACATCATCTGATGTTGCATTTAAAAAATAAAACACATTTACTAAGGCTTCTGGAGTTAATTTATTTCGGTTTTTAGAATTTAAAATTTCAAAGGCTAAGCGTATTGCTTCTGGATCTCTTTTATATTCCCGCACTAACTGCTCTAAAGAACTTCTTCTGGTTTCTATATTTTTACCATTAAGCCCTTCTATGAGTTCATTAACATTGGGCTGTTGCAAACCTTTAGATAATTTTATCTGATCATAACCTATTTGTTCTTGCACATTTTTTAATCTCGTTTTTGTTTCTTCAGGTACAGATGGAGATTGATTGATAATATCTTTGATAGAGTCTTGAGCTCCATTAAGGGAATTAAGCGCTTGTTGTATCTGTTGATTTTGTTGATCTAATAACTTATTTTTCTTACCAAATGAATATACTAACACACTCGATAGGGCTGCAATTATTACTAAAGAGATTATACCAATCATCATATACTTGTCTCTCCTTTTGCGCATATTTTCCTTTTTCTCAAAAGCATCAGCCTTTGCTTTACTGGTTTTGAGATATTCTGAGGAAGCATCAAAATTAGTATCGTAACGTGATGCCCATACATTTGTAGGTTTAAATTTTTCAAACCAGCTAAGTGCAAGTTGTAACTCTCTGCCATGGAGAAAATCTTTCTTTCCTAACTTTTTGAGTTTAGCCGACTCAGAAAGGTGGTTGTAAGTTGCGGCAGCTTCCTTCTCTTCATCTGCCCAGTTACTCAATCTTTCCCATTGGCGTATTAAACTTTCGTGCGAGATATCAATAATTTGATCTTCATCTTCAGTTACACTACTTATAATTAGAAAGGATCTGTTTTCTTTTATAAATACATTTATAATTTCTAAGAGTTTACTACTACTGAGCTGGGTAAGCAATTTGAGTTTACCTAATAGTGCTGGTCGTCTTATTTTCCTTCCGTTTTCATCTATTGTAATTAGCGCCTGGAATATCTGTTTGGCAGTAGCTGCATCTTCTTTAGAAAGGCTGTTTAACGCTTCATCCGCATGTTTAGAAAGCGCTTTTTCGATTCCTCCAATTTCCTCATAATCCGTTAGGTCTATTTCCCCACTTTGATTAATGATCACTTCTGCATTCCACAAGCGCATTAATGTATGCTGTAACAGCGGCAGCTCATCCTTAATCTTACTAAGATCATTAAGTAATTGAGACACGAGAATAGGATTAATTTTGCCACCATATAATTTAGCGGGGCCTTCTATTACTTCTTTAAGTTGAATACGGTTTAGCTTTGGGACTAGATATTGACTTTGATTCATTGCTTCTGGCAATCCATAAAATTGGGCGCAATCCCCAATAAAATCAGAACGCATCGTACTCACCACAAAAAATGGAAAATGGGATTGACGGGAGAGTTCAATCATAATATTTACAAAGTCTATAGCTTCATCTTTTCTTACGGTACTTTTTTTATCCCAGCTAAAGCGAAAGAGTTCTTCAAACTGATCTATAAGCAGGAAAAAATTAATATTTGATTCTTCTCTCTTGGGCTTTAATAAATCGATAATCACATCTGAGCCTTCTTCATTAATCTGTTTAACAAGATGTGCACAATCCTTTGTGTCTGCATTGGGATTAATTTGAAGCAATAAGGATTCGGCTAAATTATATAATGGGTTTTGACCGGGTTTCATTATAGAGATAAGCCAGTGATTGCTGTCGTTAACAAGATAGCCTGCTTTTAAAGCAGGTATTAAACCCGCTCTTAATAAAGATGATTTACCGCAACCCGAACTGCCCACCACAGCAACAAAATGATATTTGTGCAGGCGTTGCAGTAACTCAAAAATTTGATTTTGACGCCCAAAAAAAAGAATGCTTTCGTTTGTATTAAACGGTCGCAAACCTACATAAGGATTTAAAGTATCTGGCTTCATACATCCACCATCTTTAATTTTGAAATAAAATCATTGAGTGAAGCGTCATCTAGAGTTGCACTTTTGCTGCTATCAATTACATCAACCTTTAAAAATCGCTGTGCTATAGATATATCACTCTTTTCTTTATAGGGGGGAGCCATATAAATAAAGAAATCTTCTATAGGATAATTGTTTGTTATTATAAGTTGTAAAGCAGCACTCATTCTTTCTATAACCCAATCTTTAGAGACATTACCGTACAGAAAAATTAATTTTTTAACCTGGCTTATACGGTCACCCAACAATTCAAGGTTTTTGCGGGGATCGTCTTCCTGTGGATTGATAAAGGGTTGTATCTGATGTTGAAGCAGGGTTTTACCTAATTCAAGTGCATATATCTGATCATTAAAATGAGTATCAAGAAGTACAGACAAGCTGTTGCTTAAAACGGTTTCTTTTTTTCTTTTGTTTTTTAACTGTGCAGCAATGTCAAGAAGTTCCTGTATTAGATTGCTCTTTGTTCCTCTAATAAATTCATAATGTTTTGTTGTTGCATTTCCAGTTTCCAAATCAGAAATGAATTTTTTATACTTGGGCTCCTCAATATTTTCAACCTGCATTTCTTCTGGTACCCAAATTATTTGTGACTTCTCAGAGAGCAGCGCTATTTCTGTTTGTTCTTGGGGATAATAAAGATCTGGAGCTCCTATAACTTCCCTGCCGGGATAGGCATCAAGTAATTGTACGACAAGATTCGATTTTTTTACGGCTTCAAGAGTTGCTTCCTTGTGGGCATTGTATTCATCTGGAGGAGGAACTCCAGAAATTATTTTATACCCATTTTTTTCCAATTCAGAAATAATACGTTTACGCGGTGTACGCAGCGTGTCTGCAACTTCTCCTAGATATATTGTAAAAGAATCAGAATCTTCTTCTATCTGCTCTTCCATTTCTGGTTTACTGCCATCTTGTATTTGCCCAAAGTCTGTAAGCAATTGCCACACAGCGTCTCTCAAATTTTGCATCTGATTGCGAAAACCGGATGAAACTGTTTCTAATGGATCACCAAAATTTGCTTTTTCTGTGCTATCATGAAATTGAAAACCACTTGTACCTTTCAACTGTTCCGGCCAGTCATTGTGTGAAATATTATTAAGCAGAACATTGATTATACGGTAGCGATCGCCAATTTTAAGACCTGTCTTTTCAGCCTGGGCCTTTTTAAAAAATAAATCAAGCTCCTTATTACAATAGGGAGATTGCATATATCCCGGTGAATACAGACAGATCATTATAGCAGATTTTTGAATACCATCTGCAATAGATTGATTAAATAATACGCTACCATCCAGTTTCTTTGAGTCCCACCAGATTTTTACCTTGTCTAATCTACCAGATCGTTTTGCGAGCATTAGATTTAGATTCATATAAAATTGCTGGATCCAACCATCTGCCTGTCCTGGGAAGGCTATATTATCAACGTGTGCGTAGCTGATAAAAATGTCAAAATCATAACCGGTTATAAATGCCATAACTATTTGATTATTAGTTATAATATAAAAGAAAAGTGTAAGAGGATATAATTCCAATCCAATTCTTTGGAAGGCTATTCAGGAGTACATTAAAATTAGTGCTTTTTTTGCTTCAATCAATTTAACCAATTGATATTTATTTGTTTAGGCGAGTTTTAAAACTAGGTTTCTGGAAATTTCTCAACTGGCATTATTGTTACGTCATAAATCTTCCAGTGAAAGTCATTTAGGTTTTTCACACCATTTTCTATGCAGTTGGGCAGATTCACATTGTCTTGCGGAATAACCATTATTTCGCCAAAATAAACCTGACCGTGTTCTCTAAAGCGAGCGCGTGCATCTTTTACCCAATCCCAGGATTTTACATGGTTTTCAATCTCACCTACAAGTGCATCCTTTTTTTCTCTTTCTACAGTCACTGGGTGTCTGTCCATTAAATCTTTAATCGCGTTTTTTAAGTTTTTGTATCCATCTCTTAGAACAGAAAAGGATATAAATATAGCAGCCAGAGCATCAGCCCACCAGAATCCGAGCCCAACTCCCAGTATCCCAAGCATAGCCGCAAAAGCAGTCATATAATCTGCCTTTTGGGTATCTGCATCTGTAAACAGAATTTTGTTATGCAACTCCTTAGCTATTGGCAACTTTTTATAGCCCAAAAGCATAGCGGGTAAAGCGCTGTACACAAGAGCAATTAGCATTAACCATCCTAACCAGATTTGCCTATCAAACAAAAAGATACTTTCTATAGTAGGATGTTCTTCCTTAATAAGGCTTATTGAAGAATCGACTAAAAGAAAACCACCCATAGCAAACAAGGCTACCGATCCTGCTAGAAAGGCGATACTAAATACACGGTGGTATCCATAGGGAAATTTGGCATTGGGTTTTTTATAAAAAATACCAGAGGCAATTAAAAATGCTATTGAAGGTAGGCTGCTAAGGGCATCTTCTAGCCAAGCTGTTTTCATAGCTTGAGAAGATCCCATCACCAGATACATTATGATTATTACTGAAATTAAGTAGGCAATTGTAATCCATTCGAGTTTTTTAGCTCTTTCAAATTTAGGTTTAAGATGATCAGGAAGTTCGAAGGGCCTAGAGTTCTCCATTCTTTTTGATTTTATGAATATATTCTTCCAGTTTGTAAACCAATTTATTTTCGCCTTGCGCAACAAGTATTACATGTTTGTCATCAAAACTTTTTATAGGGCCTGCTTTTGCCTTCCAGATTGTATTTTTTTTAAAGTCACCTAAAACAAGATCCAGCTCAAAATTTTCTAATTTCTCAACCAGCGCACTTTCATTATCCTCTGTAAAAGTGGTTTTCAAGTTATATTCTTTTGAAAAATCTCTGATGAATTGGATTTCTGATAGACTTATAGAATCCTTTTGTTTTAAAGCAGATGGTTTTTTATTAACAATGCCTATACGCAGACTATTATTTTTTGCTTGCTCCCAGCTTTTGTTTGGATCACGGGGGATGTTGCAACTAGTTAATAGTAAAATGCTGAAAATGAGGGAGAAAACAGGTTTGTGTTTTGAAAGATTCATTTTTTTTAAACTTAAATACTAAGGTAAGCGAAAATAATAGGAGAGTTCACGATTTATGATTTCTTTAAATCTGTAACAAATAGTGCTTTACTTGCGTCTAACGCTTTCAAAGTACAATTAAGAATTCCTATATTTAACAATCTTTTAATCAAAATTATTACGAATGACAAACATTAAATTTAAACCGGTAGTACTAATGCTATCGTTCATGTTTGTGGCCTTTATTTCCTGCGATGAGAAAATGGGAGAAAAAGATACTGCAGATGCTGATCTTTCAATTGATTACGACAAGTATGAATTAGACAATGGTCTTAATGTGGTTCTCCACCAAGACAAATCAGATCCTATTGTTTCTGTGGCTATTCAGTATGGTGTGGGTTCAAATAGAGAGAAAAAAGGAAGAACCGGTTTTGCTCACCTTTTTGAGCATATGCTTTTTCAGGAATCTGAAAACGTGCCGCAAGATCAATTCTTCAAAAAAATACAAGATGTAGGTGGAACTTTAAACGGTGGAACTTGGCAAGACGGGACTATCTATTATGAGGTAGTACCTAAAAATGCGCTTGAAACTGTAATGTGGTTGGAGTCTGACCGTATGGGTTATCTAATCAACACCGTTACAGAATCTGCTTTTGCAAATCAGCAGGAAGTTGTGCAGAATGAAAAACGCCAACGTGTGGATAATAATCCTTATGGTCACACCGGTTGGGTTATTGATAAAAATTTATTTCCTGATGGGCATCCATACAGCTGGCAGGTAATTGGCGAGCTTGAAGATCTTCAAAACGCTACCGTAGAGGATGTAAAGGAATTTTATGACAAATTCTACGGTCCTAACAATGCTACTTTAGTAATTGCCGGGGATTTTGATACATCTTCAGCAAAGGAAATGATAGAGAAATATTTTGGTGAAATTAAAAAGCGCCAAGAAGTAGAGCCTTTAGAGTCTATGAATATTACTCTTGACGAAACAAAACGTTTATATCACGAGGATAATTTTGCGACTGCACCACAATTAAATATGGTTTGGCCTGCAGTAGAACAATACACAGATGATGCTTATGCATTGAATTTCTTAGGTCAGATTCTTTCTGATGGAAAAAAAGCGCCTCTTTACAAGGTATTGGTAAAGGAGAAGGAATTAGCTTCAGATCCAAGAGCTTTTAACAGTGCAGATCAGATAGCAGGTAAATTTAGAATTCTTGTAACTGCAAATTCTGGTGTGGATTTAGATAAAGTTGAAGAAGGTATTATGGAAGCCTTTACTCTATTTGAAGAAGAAGGCGTTACAGATAAAGACATAGAGCGTATTAAAGCAGGTCTGGAAACAGATTTTTATAATGGGATAAGCAGTGTACTTGGTAAATCTTTTCAATTGGCACAGTATGATGTTTTTGCTGGTGATCCAGGATTTATAACAGAAGATATTAATAATATCAAAGCTGTGACCAAAGATGACGTTATGCGTGTTTATAATAAGTATATAAAAGGGAAACCTTTTGTTATGACCAGCTTTGTGCCAAAAGGGCAACTGGAACTTATTGCTGAAAATTCTGAAAAAGCACAAGTGGTAGAAGAAGAGATTACTGAAAATGTAAAAACTGAAATTGTTGATGCACAACATGAAATAGAAAAAACCCCTTCTAACTTTGACCGTTCTGTACAACCAGAAATGGGAGAAACCCCTAAATTAAGTATTCCAGAATCGTGGACTGCAGAATTGGATAACCAACTGGAAGTTTATGGTATCGAGCAGCACGAATTGCCATTAGTAAACTTTAGTCTTGTTATTGAAGGTGGACATATGCTTGACGATATGAGCAAAAATGGTGTTGCCAATTTGATGACAGACATAATGATGGAAGGTACTGCCAATAAAACTCCTGAAGAGTTAGAAGAAGCGATAGACCTTCTAGGCGCGAGTATTTATATGTACACTACAGATGAATCAATTGTTATAAGAGGAAATACGCTAACTCGTAATTTTGATAAGACGATGGATCTTGTAGAAGAGATTTTATTACAACCTCGTTGGGATGAAGAAGAATTTGGACGTATTAAACTAAGCACAGAAAACAGCATTAAGCGTGATGATGCAAATCCTAATGTTATTGCTCAGCGTGTTTATAATAAAGTTCTGTATGGTAAAGACCATCCATTTGCAAATCCTACAAAAGGTAGTGTAGAATCTGTAGAATCTTTAACTATTCAAGATTTAAAGGATTTTTATAATGCTAATTTTTCTCCTTCTGTAAGTCGTTTTCACGTAGGCGGAGACATTTCAGAAGACGACGCACTTGCGGCTATAGATGGACTTAAAGAAAAATGGGAGGCCAAGGAAGTTGAAATGCCTACGTATGAAATAGCAAACGACAGGGTTAAGGCATCGCTTTATTTTGTAGACGTTCCTAATGCAAAACAATCAGTAATTAATGTAGGATATATAGCATTACCACGTACTAATGAAGATTTCTTCCCTGCGGAGGTTATGAATTATAAATTGGGAGGTTCTTTCTCTGGTAACGTAAACCTGGTTTTACGTGAAGAAAAAGGATATACTTATGGAGCGCGTTCTGGATTTAGTGGATCTAAAATCCCAGGAACATTTACCGCATCTTCTAGTGTGCGTACCAATACTACAGGAGAATCTGTTCAAATTTTTAAAGATGAAATTTCTAAATACAAAGAAGGAATTTCTGAAGAGGATTTAGAGTTTACTAAAAATGCGATGATTAAGTCTAATGCACGTCGTTTTGAAACTCAAGGTTCACTTTTAGGTATGCTACAGGAAATGAGTGCTTATGATTTAGATCCTAAATATATTGAAAATGAAGAATCAATAATAGGAGCTATGACTGTTGAGCAGCACAAAGAGTTGGCTAATAAATATCTGGATGAGTCTAAAATGGCTTATTTGGTTGTAGGTGATGCCGCTACTCAGTTTGAGCAGTTTAAGAAAATGGGCTTTGATGAAGTTAAATTATTAGATAAAGACGGTAATGAAATAAAACTGTCTGACGTAAAAATGTAATCTGCATTTTTTGAAATTTTAAAAGGCTTGCCAATTGGCAAGCCTTTTTTTATTTACTCATTTCATGTTAAAACTCATATATTTAAAATTCACAAATTAGCAGTATGCGCAATCCATTTAAAAACATAGGACCTGGAGCTTTGGTAGCGGCAGCATTTATCGGTCCAGGAACCGTTACAGTTTGCACACTGGCTGGTGTTCAATTTGGATTTGCCTTGCTTTGGGCAATGACCTTGTCTATAATTGCTACAGTGGTTTTGCAGGAAACAGCAGCGCGTATAGGATTGGTATCCCAGAAGGGCTTAGCAGAAGTTTTACGCGAGGAGCTAACTAATCCATTCTCTAAAAAATTGATTTTGGGATTGGTATTGGCTGCTATTGTTTTGGGTAACGCGGCTTATGAGGCAGGAAATATAAGTGGTGGTCTGTTGGGATTAGAAGTTCTCAATATAAATGGATTTATTGCTGTAGGAGATGTTGCTTTAAATGTATGGAGTTTGATTCTTGGAGCAATTGCTTTTGTTCTTTTATATATTGGTAACTATAAAGTATTGGAGCGTGTTCTTCTTGTGTTAGTAATTGTAATGAGCTTATCCTTCGTAATAACTGCTATCCTGACACGCCCAAATTTATTGGAAATATTACAGAATAGTTTAATCCCAAATTTTCCTGAAAACAGTATTTGGACTGTTGTTGCACTTGTAGGGACTACGGTGGTGCCTTACAATCTGTTTCTACACGCTTCGCTCGTAAATCAAAAATGGAAGGACAAATCAGAGCTTAAACTAGCTAGGAGGGATACTTATTTAGCTGTAATTCTAGGTGGATTAAGCTCTGATTTGTCCTTCCATTTTTGATTTACGAGC
>CAXBEL010000105.1:0-14850 GCA_963974735.1 uncultured Flavobacteriaceae bacterium
ATTCTAGTTAACCCCTAGCTAGTATATTTAAGAACCGTTTGGAAAAGCTAATATTTAGCTTTTCCAAACGGTTTTTTATTTGCCTTGAAGAGTATTTTTAAATTCATTATACATTCTCTCTTTTAGGCTTCTTCTAAAGATTTTTCTAAAAAATACCACTTCAGTGGTATTTTTTATTAAGATAATTTTAAATAATTTCATATCTTGTTGTTTGATATACAGATTTTTATATCAATCCTCCCCCTTTTATAAATTTATCTCTATAAGATAAATTGAATCCCCTTTGTGTTTAAAATTAAAACAATGATATACTCACCAACAAGCCATTACTATGAAAAAAAATTATTTATTAATGCTTTTTATTTTAATTCTTTTTAATCTAAAAATTGCGTCCGCTCAAACTGAAACTGACCTAAGCAATACTACAAGTATTGCAGCTGAAAGCGAGACTGACCATCTCGAAAAAAACAACACTACCGGACCTGCTGCCATAGAACCAATAGCTAATAATAGCAGTGGCAATGCCGGAAGTTCAAATTCTTCAAGTACCTTAAATGATACGTCTTCCAACTTGGCAGAAGGAACTAATAAAAGGGAAACTTTCTTACTGAACTTAAAAACATCTCATTCAAATTCCTCCAACAACGTCGTTTATTCTTCAAATGATAATATGGTCATTCAAAACGAAGGAGAAATAATAAAGATTAGAAACGCCGATGATAATAATTCAAAAGAATTAAAATATAGAAGAAGTTCTCTTTACACAATGATGATAAACGACACTTTAAGAGATCATTTTAATGTTATAAAAGATGCATTTGGAAATACAGAGCTATCAGAAAAATTTAACGACCACAACATTGGCCCTTATCTAATTGATGCAACCAGTGGTGAAAAAGATCAATCTGAAATAATCACGCAGTATTTAAATGAGAATGGTGTTGCTAGGGAATTGGTCGCAAAATGGTTTAATCGTAATCAAGACGGCAAATTCAATATGGATTTAATAGCCACACGCGGACAGTACAATGCCTCTGACCTTGATTATATGATTGCCGGAGATAGTAAGCGTGGCGAAGCCTTACTTGCAGATGCAGGAGAAGAATTAATAGGAAACACCTTTCTTATAGTAAATGACTATAAGTACACAAATAAAGAGGAGGTTGCCAAAAAAGCGTCCGGTTTTCTATCTGTAATAAAAGACGTTGCGTCAAAGGTAGGTTACAATGATATTGTTACAGCAGCAGCAGCCACTGATTTAGCTTTGGGAGTGGTAGGAAAGGGGTACGTTATTAAAACAACTTCCTATTTATACCGCCTGGAATGGGATGACGAGGTGCAAAGTACTTTTTATCAAGAGTACTGGATGGATGATAACAATTATGAATCCTCAAAAAAAGAAGCCTTTGATACATGTGATTTATTCAAACTTCGGCTGGTGGGTGAAGAATCTGCGTGGGCAGATCTACAGTCCACAGTTTTCACTTCTAAATCAGAGGAGGACTTAATTCGTATTGCGACAGTTAAAGCTACAGATAAAGGAATTTCTAAACTACAGCGCAAATTTGAGGAATTTAGAACCAAATCACCGTTGCATAGTGGAGATCCTATCGCTGCTCAAATAGGATTAAAGGAAGGCCTTGAAAAAGGGGATCGTTTTGAAGTCCTGGAGCAAGTTATAGATGAAGACGGGAGAACATCATACAAGCGTGTAGGCACGATCAAAGTTGATCCAGACAAAATTTGGGACAATTCTTATCTACATGAAGAAAATTCTGAAGTAGTTAACAGCAATCCATTTACAGAATTTAAGGGCTCTAATAACAAGTACTATTCGGGAATGCTTATTCGTCAAATCAACTAAAAATCCACTATAAAATAATTTAATATGAATTATTACAAAACCACATCATTAGTCCTTTTTTTAACCCTATGCTTTTGTTTTCAGGCAACTGCTCAAAGAAAAGCTAAAAAACAAGCAGATGAAGACACTCAAAATTGGAGATATGAAATAGAGTGTGAAGGTACGGGAAAGGAAGGCACAGATTTAATTAAAGTATGGTCATACTCCAAGAATAAGGATGTAGCAATCGAACAAGCAAAAAAAAATGCGGTGCACGGTATCATATTTAGAGGAGTTCCGCCTGGGGAAAGAGGGTGTTTTGCTCAACCTCCTTTAGCACGTAATGCCAATCTGGAACAGGAAAAAAAAGATTTTTTTAATGATTTCTTCAGTAATGGTGGGAAGTATATGAAGTTCGTCAATCTTACAACAGATGGAGCTGTACGTGCTGGAGATAGAATGCGCATAGGTAAAAAAGAATATAAAATAGGTGTCATCGTCTCTGTGAATAAATCCCTCTTGCGAAAAGATCTGGAGGAAGCAGGTATAATTAAAGGACTTTCATCTGGATTTTAAAAAATGATACTATGAAACGAACATTATTAATACTTGCAGTATTCAGCTTATTAAGCCTTACAAATTGCAGAACACCTGATAAAATTTCAGGCTACTACAATTATGAAACGGAATGTTTAGGTAAACAAATGGACGGAGTTCAACTTGTTAAAGCATGGGGCAAAGGTTTTAACAGAAAAGAAGCAAGAGCCAATGCTTATAAAAACGCATTAAAAGAAATACTATTTGATGGCCTCAGAAATGGGAATTCAGAATGTGATGTAAAGCCTCTCGTCGTTGAAGCAAATGCTCAGGAAAGGCATGAATCTTATTTTAATGATTTTTTCTCCAAGAATGGAATCTATAAAAGATATGTAAAAGAATACAATAAAACAGCTGCAGGTAAGGGAGAAAAAAGCAATGCAAAAGAAGCATTTTCCTATTATCTAAAGATAGATGTACCCAAACTCAAAACGTTATTGTTAAAGGATCAAATTTTACTCGGAATATGAAAAAGCTATTACTGATTTTTACTCTAGTTATCGCTCAGACGATATACAGCCAAGCTAAAAAACCCACACTCATGGTCGTCCCAAGTGACGCCTGGTGCATAGAAAACGGTTACACGATGCAATTTGACGATCAAGGTATAGTAACCACAATACCAGATTATAAAAGGGCATTTCAAGAAGATACAGATCTATTGCTGGTAATTAGCAAAATAAGTGGCCTAATGGCAGATCGCGATTTCCCATTAAAAAATATGGAAGCTGTAATACGTAGTTTAAATTCCTACGATGCAGAAGATGGAATGCGTGCTGCAAAAGACTCTGGCGCAGAAGTTGCCGAAAGCCCTATTGATGAATTAAAGTCTATTGCTAAGGCAGATATAATAATGCAATTGACCTGGACCGTAAATCAAACCGGTCCCAAACGGTCTATAACTTTTAATTTACAAGGACTTGATGCCTATTCTAATAAACAGGTAGCCACAGCGGCTGCTACAGGAGACCCTTCCTTTACTGCAGAATTGCCCGTTCTTCTGGAAGAAGCTGTACTTTCTCATATGGATCCTTTTTGTAAAAGATTACAAGACCATTTTGACGATCTGTTTGACAACGGTAGAGAAGTTACCTTACGAATTAAAAGATGGAGCGATTGGGATGGTGACCTCGAGTCTGAATATGGTCCAAATGGCGACGAATTAGGCTTCATAATAGAAGAATGGTTAGCAGAGAATACCGTGGAGGGCAGATTTTCAACTATAGACGCTACAGAAAACATGATGGTTTTTGAGCAGGTGCGTATTCCTTTATACTACGACTTAAATGGAAGGCAACGCGCTATGGATACACGAAGATTTGCTAAATCATTAAGTGATTTCTTAAAAAACTCTCCTTACAATATTGTCAACAAAACCACTACCAGAGGCTTAGGTGAAGCTACTTTGTTCCTGGGCAGTAAATAATAAACTTATGAAAACAATAAAACTTATTTTTATGTTGCCTGTGTTACTTTTTTCTATGCTGGCAATCTCCCAGGCAAAAATTGATAAATTAGATGATTACGATCGTGTTGCAATAACCGGTTATGTATCAGACCAAGTTGAACATATTCCAATTAGTGCGCGCAATAATTTAAATGCCAAGCTTAATCAGATTATATCAAGCAACGGTTTTGGTTCTTCTGGCCTTACCCAGCATTCTAGATTTATTCTAACTCCTAATGTGGTAGTTAGCAATAAAAATGTGGTGCCCTCTGCACCGCCTCGAGTAGCAGTTTCGCTGGATGTGATTTTCTTTGTTGGCGATGGTTTTAGTGGGACCAAATTTGGCAGCACATCTGTTTCGGTCAAAGGTGTAGGAAGTAATGAGAACAAAGCTTATATCTCAGCATTTAATCAAATAAAGGCCAATAACCCCAATATTTTAGAACTGATTAAATTATCAAAGACCAAAATTCTTGAATATTATAATAATGAATGTGACTTTATTTTAAGAGAAGCAGAAACAGCAGCCAATCAAAATAACTTGGACGAGGCTCTTTCTATATTAACAAGTATCCCCAGAGTAAATGAGCAATGTTTTAATAAAGCGCGGGATTTAATTCTACCTGTATATCAAAAGAAGATAAACCGGTTCTCAATTGTTAAATGCAGCTCAAAATGCATGGAACTCGGGTCAAAATTATGATGCTGCAGTAGATGCTGCATCTTATTTAAGCCGAATTGAGCCTGAAGCAGATTGTTATAATGATGCAAATAAACTTACTAAAGATATAGGCAAACGAATGAAAGATCTAGATGATAGAGAATGGGATTTTATGCTAAAAGAGCAGCAAGATGATGTGGACTTACAAGAATCTGCTATTAGGGCATCCCGTGATATTGGCGTGGCTTATGGAAACAATCAGCCAGAAAATATGACCTACAACGTACGTGGATGGTGGTAAATATGAAACTTTAGTTCATAAGGGGAGTTAATTATTAATATTTAATTCCCCTTATTTCTATTTTTCTATTTTCATTTCCTAGTTGAAAGTCTACTTCATCTCCCACTTTCTTACCAGTGACCGCTCTCGCAATAGGCGCAATAAAGGCAATCTTCTGTTTTTGAACATCTGCTTCATCTACACCCACAATTTTAAAATTGAGTAAGCGGGAGTTACCTTGAATTGTATAGTTTACACTAGCACCAAAACGAACCGTATCTTCAGGTTGTTCTTTTGGGTCTAATATTCTTGCAGAAGCCAGTCGCTCTTTCAACAAATTTAGATTACCATCTAATACTGCTAAAGCTCTGCGACGTTCCCGCTCATCAGTTTCAGAAAGATTACTAATTTCCTGCTCAAGCTTGCTCTTTTCATCTTCTAACATTTTCTTTCCCTCTGGAGTGACATAATTTATGACTCCTTCAGGCAATGCGGCTCTTGGCGGTATAATGGGAGCTTCCTCCTGATCATCTTCTTTTACAAATCCTCTGCTCATATTATGGTATTTTATCCTTAGAATAAGAAAAACCTTTTGATAGTGTACCTAAGTTAACTTGATTTTAGTATTTAATTTTTTTGTTATGATTGCACTAATTTATGAGTTCTAAAATATTTTGATAGGTTCACTTAGTCCAGCAGGGAAATATTCAGTTTTCTTTCTTCTACTTTTAAAACGGTAAATAACTCTATATCTATTAAGTCTCCTTGTTTCCAGCCAAGCGCCCTTTTGCAAAATCTCAATGGCCAAATATCCAAAAGTAGGTTGTTGCAAAGAAGATTTAATCCCTTGTGGAGCTAATTCTAAAGCTGTCCTTATAGTTTGTTGATTAGAAGAAGACCACACTGGTGCGAAAATCCTTTCAGAATTAAAAGCGTTGGCATCCCAGTATCCTATTTGTATTCTAAAAGTTTCTGAAAAAGTAGAACCCTTTAATTTTCTTCTTTCCTTTTGAGTTTTATCTACCAGTCCAAGTGTCCACACCAAACCTTTTCTCATAGAATTAATAAGACTAGAACTATCCTTTATATCAAAATTACTATTATCGTTTTTGACTGATTTTTTAAACTTGCCTATTGGAATAATAAAATCCGAATTAAATAAAGTGACATGACAAACTACAGCATCTCTTTCTGAAACTGACTTATGATTTGTAGTTAAAAATATATCTGAAGGATCTCTTTCTTCAAACATCACTAAGCCTATAAACCCAAAAATTATAATTAAGATTAAACGTTTCATGATTTGCACATTAAATTATTAATATCCAAATCTACAAGACGTGCGTGCGCAAAAACATACCCAATAAACAGTATATTTATTGATTATCAGAGTTTTAAACTATATTAAAAATCGTATTTGCTTTCTAAAGCATAGCGGAGTAACTCACCAGCACCGTGCAGGTTTAGCTTTTGAATCATATTCTTGCGATGGGTCTCTACGGTGGTTTTACCTATAAAAAGAAGGTCGGCAATTTCCGGATTGGTCTTGCCTTGGGCGATCAATTTTAAAATCTCAATTTGACGTTTAGTAAGAATTCCTTTATTAATAGGTTTTTCATCTGCCTTCACTCCTTGTATGTTGGGATCGTAGTAGCAATTGCCATTATACACAGCTCGTACTGCTGCCAGAAGTTCTTTTAAGCTACTATTTTTTAAAATATATCCTTTTGCCCCAGCTTGTAACATTTGTTTAACTGCTTCATCCTGATCAAACATAGTGAAAGCGATAACTTTAGTTTCAGGAGCAATTTTTAGAATGCGCTTTGTTGCCGTAATTCCGTCCATTACGGGCATTCGAATGTCTGTTATAACTACATTTGGTCTTTTTTTGTCAACTAACTCGCAAAGATCTTCTCCATTGTTTGCGAAGCCCAAAAAACTAATATCTTCCTCGTATTCGAGAAAGCTTTTTATGCCATCTATAAGGGCATTGTGATCTTCTGCAATTACAAGACGTATCATTATACAATAGGTATATCTATTATTATTGTTGTTCCTTTTCCCAGAACCGAATCGATAGTTATAACACCATTGAGGTACTCAACTCTTTTCTCAATAGAATTTAAACCCATCCCAGCATTTTTCTGTTTATCCTGAAGGATAAAGCCCTTTCCATTATCCTCAACCATTATATTAAGTTCATTCTGCCGATTTGTAAGATGTATAGTGGCTTGAGTTGCCTGGGAGTGCTTTATAATGTTTGTAGTGAGTTCTTGTATAATACGAAAAAGAGTGATTTCCAGAGAATTTTCCAGACGCTCTTCCATACCGTGATCCTCAACATCTATTGCCAATTTATTGACTAAGGAAACTTTTTGAGCAAAATTTTTGACGGCCGGGACCAATCCTTCTTTTGCTGGAACCCCCGCATTACGAGCGTGGGCAATACGTCTTACTTTCTGATAGGTCTCCTCTATTAAATCATCCGTTTTAGTTAGGAGATCCCCTTCTTCAGTGGGTATTTTTTTAGTGTTATCTTTTAAATGCTGAAAATTCCATTTTAAAGTAGCTAATAATCCACCAAGATTATCATGCAGATCATCTGCTATACGCTGCCGCTCTTTCTCCTGACCAGTTATCATTGCATCAATACTGTTTAACTCCTGATCCTTAAGTACTTTTTCCAGTTTTTGACCTTGTAATGCTTTCTCATTTTCTACCAAAAGTCTTTTGTGTCGGGCATTTCTATAGGAAACATAAGCAAGAATTAATAATAACGCTATCCCGATTAAAACCGCAAACCAGCGGTTTCTGTTTTGCCGAAGACGAAGATTTTCATTTTCTTGTTTTTCTACATTGTATTGAGCCTGAATTTCTGAGATACGGGAGTTTTGCTCTTCTTCATTTATACTATCTTTATATGCTAAATGTAATCTTAGGTATTTTAACTCATTAACTTGATCATTTTTCAGCCCATATACCTCTGAAAGATTTTCATATAAAACACTTTTAGTTAATCTATTATACGATCCTAAAATCAATGAATCTGCTTTCAAATAAGTTGCAATAGCTTTATTATAATCACCCTTATTTCTATATATCACTGCATTATTATTATATATAACAGACATAAGCGGGGTCAAATGTTTCTTTTCATAAATGGGTAAGGCAAGTGAATAATAATATAAAGCTGAATCCTGATTTTTAATTTTTTCTGCAAAAACAACTCCTATATTTTGATTGATTTTTGCTAATATTAGGCTATCTGAAGTACTCTTCATTATATCCTTAGCTTTCTTAAAATAGTTAAGCGTTTGAAACGGTAAAGTATCTATTAGTATACTACCTAGACTCATATATCCTCTACATTCTAAAAGTGGGTCTCTCTGTTTTTTAGCATATTGCATATATGAATCCATATAAGGTCTATAATCCATTGATCGACTATTCATATCTGCAATTAAAGTTGCTAGCTGAAGATTTACTTCTGCCTCATTCCCCAAACTATCCAAATCTATAAATTGATTTTTGGCACGAATAAAAGACTCGTACGCTTTATCTATTTGACTTGTAAGCAGGAAAGTTTGTCCACTTAAATATTCGAATTTTGCATTTTCAAATTTTGATAATTCTTTGGGATTTATTGAGTTTTGCCATACTACTGCCTGTTCCCCGTCCTGATATGAAACCATTAATTCTAGACTGTCTAAAGCATAATTTTGAGCATTAGAAGGAACAGCAAGTAAAATACTTGCTGCTAACATACATATTAAATTAGGAGTCCTCTTCACAATTAGACACTCACTAAAAGACTAGATCCTACCTGTTTGGGGGCTACATTTTTTTTCCCGATATAACTCCAAAAAAATAGAACTTGCACATTATATGAACCTTCCCCACTTAAGTCAACTTCTATATCACATGGTTTTAATGTACCTGCCAAATTACTATCATCCGAGTCACCTGAATTTCCCCCTTCTAAATTAATTTGGAGTGTGCCCTTTTCATACGAATGGTCTTTTAGTTTTAAAAGCGGGGGTATCAAAGCTTTAAGAGTTATTACTCCGCGTGTATAATCTCCTTTTACTACAAAAGCACACTGCCTAAGATTTCCCATAATAGTTATTTTTAAATTAAACATTTTACATTTAAACAATTTAGAGGCAAGACTTTGTACTTCAAATACCCATTCATGGGTATTTAATTAATTTGTTAGGGATAAAAAAGAAAAGAAATAGGTTTAGGTAATTACCTAATAAAGTAAATGAAAAAATTCCCAAAAAACAACTAATAGTTTGTTTTTGAGTTATTTAACTAGCAAAAACTAAGATCTTGCTTGTAATTTTTCAACAAGTTTCCCTACAGAAAGCCCTTGAACAACAATAGAGAAAATTACCACAACATATGTGATGACTAAAAAGAGATCACGATGCATTTCTGCGGTCAATCCCAAAGCCAAAGCAATAGAAATTCCACCACGTAAACCACCCCAAGTCATGATCAAATTTGTATTGGGTACGAAATTCAATCTTTTATTGTAGAAATTTATAGGTAATAAAAGTGAAGCGTATCTGCATAATAAAACTAAAGGGATTGCAATAAGACCAGCCAATACATAACTGGTTTCAAAAGTGAGCACAAGCATTTCCATACCTATTAAAACAAATAGGATGGTATTCAATAAAATATCGATTAGCTCCCAAAATTTATCCACATAGGTTTCGGTAATTTCAGACATTGTACTTGCTCTAACCGTATCATTGCCCACTACCAACCCTGCGGTGACCATTGCAAGTGGTGCTGATAAATGTAAATTTTGAGCTAAAACCGTACCCGCCATTACTGCTGCAAGTGTGATTATAACCTCAATATCATAGTCGTCTATTGATTTTAAAAGTCTATAGGTTACCCATCCTAAAAATAATCCTAACGCAATACCTCCTATAACTTCAAGTCCAAAAAGTTCTAATATAGCTAAAGGTTCAATTTTACCAGTACTTGATAATGCTATTTGGTATATCGTTAAGAAAACCACTACTCCTACTCCATCATTAAAAAGTGATTCCCCAACAATTTTGGTTTCAAGCTTTTTAGGTACACCGGCTTTTTTTAAAATTCCCAAAACTGCTATGGGATCTGTTGGCGAAATCAATGCCCCAAACAGCAAACAGTATATAAAGCCAATTTCTAAACCAAGAACCTCTAGAACCAAATACATTCCCGTACCCACAAGAAATGTTGATACCAATACACCAAGTGTTGCGAATACCAAAACTGGCCAGCGTTGCACTTTTAACTGCTCAAAATTAGTATGCAAAGCACCTGCAAAAAGCAAAAAACTAAGCATCCCATCGAGCAAAACCTTCTCAAAATCAATTTGGCCAATTATTTCCTTTTCCGCGTTAAAAAGCGTGTCATCAAAAAAACTTAAAGCGAACAAACCCAAAGTAAAAACTATGGTTATAATCATTAAACCTATACTGGTAGGTAACTTTAGAAATCTTACGTTAAGATATCCGAAAAAAGCTGCAAGTGTAACAAGTATAGTACTTATAAGAAAATAATCCATTTATGTGTTTTGAGAGAAGAATTCTTTATTTCATTTAAATTTAAATCTTTTGAAGCAATCAGATTACACTTTTTTATTTGAAACCCGATTTAGTTCACAGAAAATTTAAAAAATGTAGCGTGAATATATGGTATGGCTATTAAACATAAAAAAACCTCATCATTTCTGATGAGGTTTTGAGTAGTAGCGGGAACTGGACTAAAATAACTTATTTCATTTTTTATTATTAAATATTTCAGCACCCACTCATCCCAATAAAATCAATACCTAAGATACCAAATGTAAAATAGCATAAAATAATAAATGATTAATTAAAGCACAATGTCGTGATTATGTCGTGAAATAAATTTATATATTTATTTTAAATTCCCTTATCAATATGGCAAATATTCAATTAAATGTAAATAGCAAAAAAAATCCAGCTAACTTAAATATCCGCTTTTACTCCGGTCGAAAAATAAACTGTTATGCAAAATCCAATATTTTAATCGATCCCAAAATTTGGTCAAATAAAATGCAAGGATTAAAACCCTCAGCTGATCAAAAATTAAAACGCTTTTATAATGAAATGATTCAAAATTTAAAAAATGAAATTTTAATTGCTTTCAATTCTGACTTTTATAATGGGGTTGATATAAATTCTGAATGGTTAAATATTACTGTAAGTAAAATATCAAATCGTCCTAAGGATGAGAATGATTACCACATTTATCTAATTCCTTATATTATTAAATATATTGAAGATTCAAAGAAAAGAATCAATCCTAAAACTGGTAAAAAGATATCTATAAAAACTATTCAAAAATATAATACCACAAAAAGCCAAATTGAAGAATTTGAGTTATTTCAAAACAAAAAATTGAGACACCTCGATTTAGATATGCAGTTTCACGCAAAGTTCACTTCCTATCTTAAAATTGAAAGGAAATATTCGAACACATTGATTGAAAAGATTATCAGCCAATTAAAAACATTTGAACGATCCGCAAAATCAGAGGGAATTGAAACAAATCCTGAAATAGATAGTAAGCGTTTTTCATTCAAGCGTGATGAAACAATTGACACCTATCTGAACGAAAAAGAAATTAACTTAATTTTTAAACAGGATTTAACCTCCACTATTAAGCTTGATAATGTCAGGGATTTATTTATTATAGGTTTAAGAACAGGCCTTCGAATCAGTGATCTAAAAAGGATTCATGATTACGAGCTTAGTTCAAACAGAATTAAAATAGTGGGGACACATAAAACAGATTCACCAGTGGAAATTCCAATTCATCCACAGGTTATGGATATTATAAATAAAAGAAAAGGAAGTTTTCCAAAGATAATTAGTGATCAGAAATTCAATGAATATGTTAAGGATGTTTGCCAGCTTGCTGGTCTCACACAGATGACCTTGGGAAATATAAAAACCAAGGATAGTAATAATCGAAAAATAAGAGGGTATTACCCAAAATATCAACTTATCACCTCTCATACCTGCCGCAGAAGTTTTGCAACCAATTTATATGGTAAGCTAGATGACAAAACTATAATGGCTATTACCACTCATCGAAGCCATTCCCAATTTCTATCCTATGTAAAAACTACACAGAGTGAACATGTAGAAAAACTTGAAAAATATTGGTCCTTACAGGAATAAGAGCCGTAAACCTTTGATAAAGAGAGATATGCTCAACCATTTAAAAGAGATTCAGCGACTTTCACAAGAGTACAAGGATCCCTTATTTCAATCCTAGTTTCTAATGGATTAGTCTGGAAAACATCCTCTCCGTTCAGCTTTGCGCTGTCTGCTGATTGTTTCAGTCCTAGTTTCTAATTGGATTAGTCTGGAAAATCGTACAGGAGCAGCTAGAAGCTATAGAAACTGAGTTTCAATCCTAGTTTCTGAATGGATCAGTCTGGAAGTTCCGCGTATGGACCCACTTATAGTATTCCCTTTAGTTTCAATCCTAGTTTCTGAATGGATCAGTCTGGAAGACTTCTAGCTTTTCAGCATTCGTTCCTTTTAAAATTGTGTTTCAATCCTAGTTTCTGAATGGATCAGTCTGGAAGAGTTCACCACGGAGCGTATCACAACCGTCCGCGGCTGTTTCAATCCTAGTTTCTGAATGGATCAGTCTGGAAGCCCGAATGTTATGGACTTCACTTCCCTATTTGAATAGTTTCAATCCTAGTTTCTGAATGGATCAGTCTGGAAGATACGGTCTAAGAATCGAGCTCTATAAGTTGAATTGGTTTCAATCCTAGTTTCTGAATGGATCAGTCTGGAAGACAGTAAGTTTGAGTTACTGCCAGGCGAAGAAGGTGTTTCAATCCTAGTTTCTGAATGGATCAGTCTGGAAGTAGATACCAAAGAAATACATCTGAATGTGCTGGGGAGTTTCAATCCTAGTTTCTGAATGGATCAGTCTGGAAGAGTACGTGGTCTACACTGGAAGCACTTTCATAGTCGTTTCAATCCTAGTTTCTGAATGGATCAGTCTGGAAGCGGCTCCAGTATAATTGCATCTGCACGCATTAGTTTGTTTCAATCCTAGTTTCTGAATGGATCAGTCTGGAAGGTTCCCACATCCTTTTTATATAGATGTAGATGGGGTGTTTCAATCCTAGTTTCTGAATGGATCAGTCTGGAAGCCGTTGCTATATTGTAAATGATGCCTGGTCAATGGGTTTCAATCCTAGTTTCTGAATGGATCAGTCTGGAAGCAGCAGGCTGCAGATTTTGTGGCCCACGCCAAATAGTTTCAATCCTAGTTTCTGAATGGATCAGTCTGGAAGGATATTTGCGTTGATCCTTTAGGTTTTCACGAAAAGTTTCAATCCTAGTTTCTGAATGGATCAGTCTGGAAGGTGGCATTTGCCTTAAGGTAGTCTTACCATCAACAGTTTCAATCCTAGTTTCTGAATGGATCAGTCTGGAAGCTGTGCATCTTTTTGAATCCCTTCTAAGTCAGGGCTGTTTCAATCCTAGTTTCTGAATGGATCAGTCTGGAAGTTTTTTGTATTCAACCGTAACAGGCGAGTATTCACCGTTTCAATCCTAGTTTCTGAATGGATCAGTCTGGAAGACTGCTTAAGCTACTACCTCGGTAACCGGATTCCCGTTTCAATCCTAGTTTCTGAATGGATCAGTCTGGAAGCCCGAATGTTATGGACTTCACTTCCCTATTTGAATAGTTTCAATCCTAGTTTCTGAATGGATCAGTCTGGAAGTTTCTCTGTTTCTGTTAAACCGTCAATACCTTCGTGTTTCAATCCTAGTTTCTGAATGGATCAGTCTGGAACCTAGGCTGCCTCCATTACCTGTAACCCAATAATCAGTTTCAATCCTAGTTTCTGAATGGATCAGTCTGGAAGTTGTTCCTGCGTCGGGTTTCCCTCTAAATTATCGGTGTTTCAATCCTAGTTTCTGAATGGATCAGTCTGGAAGCGCTAATAGCAGGGTTTAAAGGAGCTATAGAGGTAACGTTTCAATCCTAGTTTCTGAATGGATCAGTCTGGAAGTATAGTCCGTTTCGCCGTCCCAATCCTCGAGGCTGTGTTTCAATCCTAGTTTCTGAATGGATCAGTCTGGAAGTTATATTGTGACTTACTGAAAAGACTCGCGCCTCGTTGTTTCAATCCTAGTTTCTGAATGGATCAGTCTGGAAGAAAACAGGCAAGCGTTGACGAGTTGGCCGGTATCTGTTTCAATCCTAGTTTCTGAATGGATCAGTCTGGAAGTTGTAGATAACAACGCCTAAAGCTATGATCGTGCAGTTTCAATCCTAGTTTCTGAATGGATCAGTCTGGAAGCGTTTAGCTTTATTTGTACGTGTATATCGGTCGGGTTTCAATCCTAGTTTCTGAATGGATCAGTCTGGAAGACAGCAAAGAACAGACCTACACGATCATTTAATCACGTTTCAATCCTAGTTTCTGAATGGATCAGTCTGGAAGATATCGTTACCATCATAAGAGGTTACAACTGCCTGGTTTCAATCCTAGTTTCTGAATGGATCAGTCTGGAAGCTCAAAAAGGCGGCTCCTGGTCTCAAAATATTCCTTGTTTCAATCCTAGTTTCTGAATGGATCAGTCTGGAAGAATTATGAGCAATATAACAACAGACAGACAATTGAGTTTCAATCCTAGTTTCTGAATGGATCAGTCTGGAAGACAGGACGGGTAATGGCAATTTTGTTGAGGTAGTTTTGTTTCAATCCTAGTTTCTGAATGGATCAGTCTGGAAGTGTAGCTGCAGAACTGGCATCAAAACCGCTATCTGCGTTTCAATCCTAGTTTCTGAATGGATCAGTCTGGAAGATTATTCGACTTTTGTAAGCGACAATGAATACCTTGGTTTCAATCCTAGTCTCTGAATGGATCAGTCTGGAAGCGCCGACAACATACCAAACAATATGGGGAACCTTGTTTCAATCCTAGTTTCTGAATGGATCAGTCTGGAAG
>CAXBEL010000106.1:0-14803 GCA_963974735.1 uncultured Flavobacteriaceae bacterium
CTTAAAAATTTAAAAGAAAACCAATACTATGTGTTTTAATGGGAGATAAAAATGAATTTGCGGAGTTTAAAATTCTCATAGAAAGTAAAATTGAACTTTCTTCTAAAAGGAACGAATTATTGCGGGGATCTTCAGAAACTAAACCAGTAATAGGAAAATTAGTTTGTTCCTGCAGTCAGGTAGGAGCAGGAAATATAAAAGAAGCTATTGCTCAGGGCTGTGAAGATTTTACTCAACTATGTAATCAGACCGGCGCAGGCCTGGGTTGTGGTAGTTGTAAAACAGAAGTACGTGAAATACTTGAAAATTCTAAGGCGTTGGTATGAGAAAGAATCTTTCAAGACTAGTTGTAAAAGGCGGAGTGCTCTCGCCAGCTGAATTAAGAAACATTGTAGATACAGCGGAAGAATTGGGATTGAAAACTATTTCCTTTGGTTCCCGACAGGATATTTTATTCCCTCAAGAGATTGAAAAAGATAAATTAAAGGAAATAGACAAACTTCAAGTTATTACTGCAGAAGATTCAGGTCTTGAAAATATAATGTCTTCTTACGTGTCAGCTGGGATTTTCTCAAATACATCATGGCTTACAGGCGATAGATATCTCTATGTTTTAGAGCAATTTAGATATCAGCCCAACTTGAAAATTAATATTACAGATCCAAAGCAGCGGCTAGTACCTTTGTTTACTGGTCATTTAAATTTTATAGCTTCAGAACACGAGGATTATTGGTATCTCTATGTAAGGCTGCCAGAGTGGGAGGAAACAGAGATGTATCCAGCACTTATTTACAGTTGGGATATTGCCAAAATTTCTTTGGAAGTAGAAAGTATCTTACAGGAAGAGCCACAAGATGTTGAGATGATTTTTGACATTGTTAGTGATAGTATAGATACGAATAATCGCACGGTAGATAAACCGCTTGAAGTTCCGTTTTATCCATTTCCCTATTACGAAGGAATGAACAGAATAGGACCCGATACGTATTGGTTAGGGCTTTATTGGCGCAACAATAAGTACGATACTGACTTTCTTAAAGTAATGTGCGATTTATGTGATGAAAGTAAAATAGGTAAGATATCCATTACACCTTGGAAATCATTTATTGTAAAGGGAATCCCTTTAGAATCTAAATTGATCTGGGAGAAATTCCTTGGTAAATTCGGTATTAATGTACGGCATTCTATGCTCGAATTAAACTGGCATTTGCCCGTAGATAATAAGGATGCATTGAAGCTGAAAAAGTTTTTAGTTGCCAATTTTGATCAAAATGATATCAGTACATACGGTCTCACGTTTGGGATTACAGATTATACCCGTAAATCCTATTATTTCACGTCTATAATTATTGAACGGAACAAGCCGCCAGAAGAACTCGGGGATTTCAAAATCCGGGACACTTATAATCTGCTGTATGCAAAAGATTTTGATCCCAACACCAGAGATTACCTCACCCACGTGCAAGATGTAGATCGGGTTGAATTGCCTGGTTTATTAATGGAGCTGAGCAAAATGTATTTTGAGCAGTTGGGTACAGAAAAAGAATTGACAAAAAAACTTACTTCGGAAAAAGAAAAGTTGGAGGTTGAGGTTTATCAATGTAAAGAATGCCTAACCATTTACGATCAGGCTTATGGAGACATAACTCAGAATATTGCTCCAGGCACTTCTTTTAAAAAGTTATCTGAAGATTATAATTGTCCTGTTTGTGATTCTGCTAAAAGCGAATTTGAAAAGAAATTAGTTGTTAAACAAATAGGTTAACCGCCAATGGTTATCATACTTCTGTTATTATTGTGAAGTTTAGGATTATTGATTTTCTCAAAAGTATCCATACCTGCACGAACTGCTTTTTTCTTAGATATTGCTTGCACGATCATCTCCTCAACAGATTCATTATTTCTGTATGCCGAAAGTAAATCGGTCTCCTTATTAGAGAATAAACAGTTTTTAATTTTACCATTTGCCGTAAGGCGAATGCGGTTACAGCTATCACAAAAAGGATTACTAACAGAGCTTATAATACCAAAATTACCCGTGTACCCCTTAATTTGATAATTGCGAGAAGTAAAGTTTTTTTCGTTTTCAAGTTTTACAAAGTTTTCATTACCAAAATGCTCTTCAACCTTATCTAAAATTTCCTTCTGAGTAACCAATTTATTTTTATTCCATTTATTACCGTCAAAAGGCATAAACTCGATAAAGCGCACTGAGATATTCAAGTCTTTTGTAAACTGAATAAATTGAGGTATTTCATCATCGTTAAACCCTTTCATTAAAACAGCATTTAATTTGACATTAAATCCGTTTTCAATCAATAAAAGAATATTGTCATAGGCCTTTTTAAACTGATCTCTTCTTGTAATGAACTTGAATTTTTCCTCTTGAAGGGAATCCAGACTTACATTAATATCATTTAAGCCATATTTTTTAAAATCATCCATAAATCGATCTGCAAGAATTGCATTGGTCGTAATTGATAATTTAACAGGGAGAGTGGATAGCTTTTGTAAAATTGTTGTGAAATCCTTTCTCACTAGAGGTTCACCCCCAGTTAAGCGTATTTTATCAACTCCATTCGCAACAAATATTTTGGCTATTTCAAACAGCTCGTCTGTGGTCATTAGCTCACTACGGGGAGTTAATAATACTCCATCTTTTGGCATACAATACGTGCAGCGCAAGTTGCACTTTTCACTTAGTGAAATACGCAAGTAATTGTGGCTTCTGCCAAAAGAATCGTTTAATATATCTGTGGTTTTATTCATAACTTTTATGTTGTGCACCGCGCAATATTTTAAACACGTGCAATAGATGTGGGAAAACGGCCTCCATAGATTCTCTAGCGCCATTTGTAGAACCGGGTAAAGCAAGAACTAAGCAATTGCCTATTGTACCAGCCACACTGCGGGAAAGCATCGCGTAAGGCATACGTTCCTGACCGTAACTGCGAATAGCTTCTTCAATTCCGGGAATTCTTCTTTCCAACAAAGGTTCTAATGCTTCTGGTGTTACATCTCTAAAAGAAAGTCCCGTTCCTCCCGTAAAGATTACCAGATTATTATCTTCTGCATATTGTAATGCTTTATTTCTAATATCTTCAATCTCATCTGGAATAACTTCGTAAGAAGAGATTTGAACACTGCTGGCTTCTAATTTTTCAATTATAGCCTTCCCAGCCTTATCTTCTTTTTTGCCTTCAGAAATAGAATCAGAGCAGACAATTACACAGGCTTTTAATTGTGAAGGATTTTGATCTTTAAAACTGCTCTTGCCTCCTTTTTTCTCAACTAATCGAATTGTGCCTATTTCAATCTGCTTGTCAATCGGTTTTAACATATCGTACATGGTAAGCGCAACAACAGATGCCCCGTGCATAGCTTCCACTTCCACACCGGTTTTGTAAATGGTCTTAATGGTAAGTAATATCCTAATTGTTAATCCTTCAATTTCATAATCTATTGATGTAAATTCAATGGGCAATGGATGACAATCCGGAATGGTGATATGCGTGTTTTTTACCGCAAATAAACCAGCCGTTTTAGCCATTTCATATACATTCCCTTTGGGCACAGTATTATTTACTATAGCATCAACCGTTTCCTGCTTGCTTACTTTAACCGTAGCTTCTGCGGTAGCAATACGAAGGGTTTTTATTTTATGTGTTATATCTACCATCTCAACTGTTTACTTTCCATTGAAACTCTTCGTTTTCAAAAATCTCTTTTGCAAAAATTGGAACTTCACTCTTTACTAGATTTACAATTTCTTCCGTGGCCGCATAAACCTCTTTACGGCGCATAGATGATACAAAAACAAAAAAACAAATTTCACCAGCTTTTATATTGCCTAAACTGTGATAGATATGCATACAGGTCAAATTATATTTCTCAAAGGCCTTTTCGCGTATTTCGCTTAACTTTTCCTCAGCCATTTCTTCATAACAGGTATAAGTGATTCCCGTTACCGTCTTATCCTCTATTTTATCTGCCCGTACCTGGCCTAAAAAAATATTGTGCGCTCCAATGTCGTGTTTAGACTGGTGCTTCGCTATCGATTCTGCTATGAATTGAGGTGAAATAGGACCTTCAATAAATACTTTTTTCTTTTTCATTATCTATAATTTCATTGATGGCTATTGCGCCACCTTTAATACTTTTTATATTCTTAAATTGATACTGACTCAAAATTTTAAACGCTTGCAAGCTGCGCTTTCCACTTTGACAATAAATCAAAATATTCTCCTCTTTATTTAGTTGTTCAATTTCTTCTTCTAAAACGGATAAAGGAATCTGAACGGAATTATTAAAATTCAATTTTGGTGTTTCCTGCCATTCCCGCACATCAAGAAAAAGTGCATCATTTGCAATGGCTTCTTCAGCAGAAACCTCTACAACTTCATCTTTAAGATATTCTGATTCATAAAATTTCTCATCAATGTGGATACTTGAATCTTTGTTAAACTGAAAAATATTCTGATCATTTGTAAGTGCATTGTACATCAGCAACTTTCCTGACAAAACTTCTCCAATTTCTAAAATTAGTTTCATCACTTCATTTGCCTGAAGCATTCCAACAAAACCTACGGTTGAGCCCAAAACGCCAACTTCTGCACAGTTTTGAACAATGGATTTCTCGTCCTTAAATAAACATCTGTAAGTAGGCCCATTTTTATAATTAAAGACAGATATCTGCCCTTCAAAACGATAAACCGAACCATAAACAAAAGGTTTATTGGCAAGAACGCAAGCGTCATTTATGAGATATCTAATGGAAATAGTATCTGTAGCATCCACAATAATATCGTATTCTTTGAGTACGGAAAGTGCATTTTGTGGGTTTAAAAATTCATTATAGGATTCTATAATAATAGTTGAATTTAATGTCTCTAATTTTGCTTTGGCTTCAGTAGCCTTGCTTTTGCCTATAGAACTTTCAGAATATAAAACCTGTCTCTGTAGATTGGTTTCATCCACAGTATCGCCATCAATAATGCCTATTTTCCCTATGCCTGCAGATACCAAATAAGGCAATACAGCACAGCCCAAGCCACCTGCACCAATAACCAGAATTTTAGCTTGTTCAAGTTTTTGTTGACCTCTGGAGCCTACTTGCGGTAGATTTATCTGCCTGTTATATCTGGAATTCGTATTCATTAAAATTTATTTTTTTGACTAAAAACCGGTTCATCCTCCTGCAAAAGGAGGTAAAATAGCAATGTCGTCGGTATTCTTTAGTTCTCTATCGTCTGTTGCGTGAACAATCTCTTTATTAACTGCTATATTTAAGGGTGTTTCACTAAAATTATAGGTGTCTTTTAAATCTCTTAGGAGTTGGGAAACGTTGGGAGCAGCAATTCTAAATTTTTCTTCTGTTTTCCCTGTTATTTCTGCTATTTGACCAAAATATTTGAGATTGACCTCCAATAATCCGGAATGAATATTTTTTAATTCCTTTTTTGAATTTATATCGGACAAGGCATCCAGATCATCAAATATTACGAGCTGATGGTCTGATTCTTCAACAAAATCTGTCAGTTTTAATTTGTTTTCTGCAATGTGTTTATCTAAACTGGGCAGTAAACCTTTTGAGTAAACACCAATCAAGGGATGCATATCATTTTTAGTTGCTGCCACTGTTATATTATGATTTCCTTTTTGATGATCGCTCAGCACCTCAGATAAAACTGCAGTGATAATTAGAGGTATATCACAGCTCAAAAGGATATTAGTGTCACTTTCAGAATGTGATAAAGCAGAATGAATTCCGCCTAATGGACCTTTATCTTTATGGATATCCTTAATCAGTGGATGACCAAATTGCTCATAATCTGAATTCTCAGTAACCAGAAAAACCTTTTCAGTTAAGGGAAGCACTGCTTCTATAATATGTTCTACAAAGGGCTTGCCTTCATAAGTAACAAGACCCTTTTCGGTGCCCATGCGGCTACTTTTTCCGCCACATAGAATATAGGCTGCTATGTTTTCTTTCATTACAGATCTACTTTTTTAAATTCTGAATTGAGATAATTCATACAATTATTATTGAGGGTTTCAAATTCACAGATAACTTCTTTTCCATATTTTGTGAGTGTTGTGCCTCCGCCATCTTTTCCTCCTATATTCTTTACGATCAATGGTGTTTTAGCCAACTCATTCATTGAATTAATGAGTCTCCAGGCTTTTTTATAGGACATATTTAAAGTTTTTGCAGCCGCACTTATGGAGTGGGTTTCGTCTACTTTTTTTAGGAGTTGAATTCGCCCATATCCTAAAAAGACATCTCCATCCTTTTCTATCCAAATGCGACTTTTTACTTTTTCTTCCATTAGAAAATAAGATTTAGATATTCAACTTCATCGCCTTCATTCACAACTTCAATTTCTTCTGGGATATAAACCAGAGCATTACTAACTGCATAAGAATTAAGCATAGACGAAGCTTGACCGGTTAAGACAGTTGCTTTTCCCTCTTTAATAATTGCTTTTAAAAACAATGTTTTTCCTGTTGGATTATTTAATGCCGAAGTCACTTTTGCTTTACCTTTTTCTAATTGAAACTGTTCGTGCCCCATCATTTTTTTGAGCGCTGTTAAAACATAGACATAAAAACAAGTAAGGCTTGAAGCTGGATTTCCTGGGAGTGCAAAAACAATTTTATTGGCTTTTTTACCAAAAAAAAGTGGTTTGCCAGGTTTTTGATTAACCTTATAAAAGATTTCCTCTACGCCATTTTCGGTTAAAGCGTCTTTTACAAAATCGTAATCACCCACTGAAATTCCACCAGAAATAAGTAAAACATCCACTTTATCTAAAGCGGTTTTTATAGTTTCTTTAGTTTCGGTATAATCATCTTTAGCTTTATATATTTTAACTTGATCAATACCAACTCTACGCAGCGCAGCTGTTAGCATAATTGCATTGCTTTCATAAATGCTACCGGGTTTTAAATCAGTTCCCGGTTCTTGAAGTTCATTTCCAGTGGCCAATATTGCCACAGTGGGCTTCTTAAAAACTTTAATGGATGTGATTCCCAGTCCGGCTATGAAGCCAATCGCCGCCTCATTTAAAACCGTCCCTTTTTGGAGAACTGTTTCGCCTTTTTTAACCTGTTCGCCCATTGGCCGAATATTAGCCGCTGGTTCTGGAAGTTTTTGAACTTCTATTTTGTCTACTTTTTTTATAACCTGTTCTTGAATCACCACGGTATCTGCATCATCAGGAACTAGAGCACCTGTAAAAATTCGTACGGCATCTCCAGGTTCTAGCTTAATCGATTTAGAATCGCCGGCTTTGGCTTCTTCAATAAGATTATATTCCGCTTTCCCATTTAAGCGAAGTGCGTAACCATCCATAGCAGACTGGCGGAATGGAGGCATATTAATAGGGGTAACCAGGTCAGCTGCTAAAACACTTTGTAAAGCCTCTATAACTGAAACTTCTTCAGTTTCAGTTAGTGAAATATTAGTAGCAATCAAGCCTAAAGCATCTTCAACGGAAATCATAAATATATATGCGTTATGTACGGACGAATATAACGAAAAAATAAGTGAAAAAATCATAAATAAGTATTTGTACTTATTTAATACGTATTTATACGTATATTTATCGCGCTGATAAACTAATATTGAATCTTATGAAGAAAAAATTATCCCTCTTTACCTTGATAGTCATTACAATTCAGTTGAGTATGGCACAGACTTTTAATGTAGACGCAGACATTCGTCCACGATTTGAATACAGACATGGTTTTAATAATCTTTTTCCAGACAATGCAGATCCGGCTGCTTTTGTGACACAGCGATCACGACTTAATTTTGGCTATGATGCAGATTGGCTTAAAGTTGTTGTGAGCGTGCAGGACGTAAGTACTTGGGGTGATACGCGCCAAATTTTGCCAACAGATAATAATGATTCCTTTTCATTATTTCAAGCTTGGGCAGAACTGAAAATAGATGAACATTGGTCAACTAAGTTAGGTAGACAGGTTATTGCCTATGATGATCAACGAATTTTTGGAGGACTTGATTGGGCAATGCAGGGTCGCTTTCATGATGCCGCACTCCTTAAATACAAAAAGGAATCATTTAAAATGGATTTTGGATTTGCATTTAGTCAAGAGAATCAAAATGTGGTAGGGAGCGGTTATGGGATTACTGGTTTCTTTACTTATAAAAGTATGCTCTACACGCATTTAAATAAATCCTGGAATAAAACAGCTGTTAGTTTTCTGTTTCTTAATAACGGATTTCAGAAATTTTCTGGTGATGAACAGGATATTCCAGACGGAACTTTTTACAGACATACAACAGGATCTTATGTAACTTTTCCTTTAGGCAGATTAAATTTTGCGGGAAGCGCCTATTATCAGTTTGGAAAAGCGAATCCGTCTACAGATTTAAGTGCTTATCAAATCGCAATTGAAGGTTCATACAAACCACAAAAAACCTTATACGCTGTAGGTTTTGAAATGCTCAGCGGCACCGATCAAGGCGGGGAGTCTAAGAATAAATCCTTTTTCCCTTTGTATGGTACCAATCATAAATTCAATGGTTTTATGGATTATTTCTACGTGGGGAATCATGCAAACAACGTGGGTTTAAATGATCTCTATGCAAAAGTGGTTCTTGAGACGGGAGAAAAATCTTCGTTGCTTTTAAAAGGACATTATTTTGCAGCACAAGCAGAATTAACTGATGATGCCGATAGTTATTTAGGAACTGAGATAGATATAGTATTCACACAGCCTCTAATGAAAAATGTTAAGTTGAATGTAGGATATTCTCACATGTTCGCATCAGACAGTATGAGCCTGATTAAAGGCGGTCTTCCTTCTGACAACACAAATAACTGGGGATGGGCTATGCTTACTATAAATCCAAATCTATTTAAGCATACTTTTAACCCATGAATATAGATATGGCTGGTTAATGAAAAAAGGACTTTCAAAGTAAATTGATTTTATCTAATTTGATTTTTAGCAATAACTAGCCGATATTTTTCTATAATTGCTGATTAATAGGGATTATTTTTTAATTTGTTCTAGTTTTTGACTAAAACTGAAACAATACTAACCTAACCACTTTTAATTATGACAACGTCTAATATCAAATTACCAACTTCATTCTGGGTAGTCAGTATTATAGCATTACTTTGGAATCTTATGGGTCTTTTTCAATTTTTAGCACAGGTTTATATGACCGATGAGGTGCGTGAAATGCTCCCTGAAGATCAGCAAGAACTTTACACAAATGTACCGGTATGGGCTACTGCAGCTTTTGGGATTGCAGTAATAGCAGGAACATTAGGATGTTTGGGGCTTTTAATGAAAAGAAAATGGGCCAAAACACTTTTTGTTATTTCTTTAATCGGGATTCTTATTCAAGCCACCTATAATATTTTTATCAGTGGAGCAATGGATGTACTTGGTGCACAGGCATTAATGATGCCGATATTTATCATTATTATCGCTGCCTTTTTAATCTGGTATTCTCAACAGGCTATTGCAAAAGGGTGGTTAGTATAAGTCTTGCCGATCTTAAAATTTTAAAGCCAGAAATAATTTTTAGTGGTTCCTGGCTTTTAAATTTTTATAATCTTCAGGAGTATCTACATCTAAAATTTTATTTCCTGGATCAAGAGCTAAAACTGAAGTTTTTGGATCATTAAGGAGATTTTTTGCGCCAGAATCTCCTGTTAATTTTGAAAGTTGTGGTAAATATTTCTGTGGAAAAATAGCTGGAACTCCAATGTTTTTATGGTATTGAGTAGCTGTAATTTTTGAAGGATTGGAGAGGTGATTATTTATTAGTTTATCCAGGTATTCCGAATCAATTAAAGGTTGATCTGCGAGCATAATTAGAACGGCT
Source organism: uncultured Flavobacteriaceae bacterium (assembly GCA_963974735.1). Lineage (GTDB taxonomy): Bacteria > Bacteroidota > Bacteroidia > Flavobacteriales > Flavobacteriaceae > Leeuwenhoekiella. Next base: position 9,869 of record CAXBEL010000106.1, read on the forward strand.
TCAGTGTTTGGCTTTTCAATAATATGATTTACGCCAAAAGCAATAGAAGTGCCAATACCTTCTTTCCAATTTTTATGATGGATTATTTCAGTATCAAGATTTTTGATTTCGCCAAGTATCAAATTATAATTTGCACCTAAAACAGTTACTATGGAAGAGATTGAGGTTTTAAGAACCTGCTCAATGGCATTGCCCAAAAGAGAGGTTTTTTTCCACGGCAATAATTGCTTTATTTCACCCATTCTACTAGCCGAACCTGCTGCGACAATTATTGCTACAATATTTGCCATAATCTTTTAATTGTGGATTCCCCCCACTTTTTCTTTAAGTGGAAAAGGTTCTTTTTCTCTTATAACAGTAAGAATTTCAGAAAGAATTGATATGGCTATTTCCTGCGGGGTTTCTGCTCCAATATTTAATCCTGATGGACCGTGAATCACATCAAATAAAGAATCATCAAGATCTGGACAAAATTCAAGAAACTCGTTCAGTATTTTCTCTCTTCTTTTTGAAGGACCCAGTAAACCTATATATGCTGGATTTGAATCTTTTAAGGCAATGAGAAATTTAAGATCGTAGGCATAATTGTGGTTCATTAAGATTATAGCTGTTTCTTGATCGATACCATCTAGAGGTAATTGCTCTGGAGGTATATTCAGCAATTCTTCAGCGCCAGGAAAATGAATTAAGGTTTTTGGGTCCTTTGGAGAAGCAACCACATTTACTTCCCAGCCCAGTAATGATGCCGATGCGCACAGTTGTACAGCATCATGTTCACCGCCAATGATCATAAGTTTGAAACACGGTTTCATGAGCTGCTTAAATTGGTCTAAATCTTCAGTTTGATTTAAATCAAAATTTTTTGATAGGGGAAAACTTTTTCCCTCAGCATACGCAATGACTGATCCCATTTTAGCAAAATCATTTTCGGTTTTACTGAAGAAGGAAGTGATGCTGAAATCCTCACGGTTTTTAATATTTGTATTAAATGTTTCAATAAAATTATCTTCTACATTAAATGGCTCCAGTAAAATATAAAGTATCCCTTCACAGCCCAGGCGATAACGCCCATCGTAGGTCATTACTTTGGGTTTATTATCTAAAAACACTGATTGTGCCTGTCGTAAAACCTCTTTTTCTACGCAACCACCGCTTACCGCTCCAGTCATTGAGCCATCTTCCAGTATAAGCATCCGTACTCCCGGACGGCGATAAGAAGAGCCGTCAAGAGCAACAACCGTTGCTAATACAGATTTAATTCCCTGTGCAGTCGCACGATTGTACTGCTTTACAATATTTTTAAATTCGTGGGTCATATATGGTCAGAAAAAAAGAGATAATGACTTTTAGTATTATCTCTTTTCTTAAAATTTATTTTATCGTTTATCCTATAACTTCTTTAGACTCCATGTATTTTATAAAGGGTTGCTTATAAATACGTTGTCCGGTAGCGGCTTTAATTGCGTTTGCAACAGCGGCGCCAGCGGGTGGGAGGGTAGGTTCTCCAAGTCCAGTAGGTGCTAATTCATTTTGTATTAAATAGGTTTCTACTTTAGGAGCTTCGTTCATTCTAATAAGCCTATAAGTGCTGTAATTGGTTGCACTTGGCACACCGTCTTTAAAAGTAAAATCGCTGTACAATGCGTGTCCAATTCCATCAACAATACCTCCTTCGATTTGATTTAAGGCACCTAAAGGATTTACCACAATACCACAATCTACGGCAACAGTTACTTTTTTAACCACGGGTTGATCGTTTACCAAAACCACATCTGCAACTTGTGCTACATGAGTGTTGTGGCAATAGTACGCGCAAAAGCCTTGATAAACTCCATCTTCTGCTTTGCCCCATCCAGATTTTTCTACGACTTTATTGATTACACCTTCGAGGCGTTCAGGAGAATATTGAATACGCTCATCATTCGTACCTTTTACATTTTGAAGCAGATCTAAACGCATTTGCACTTTATCCACTTCCATTAATTCTGCAAGCTCGTCAAAGAAACTTTGTTCAGCATAAGCTAAAAAGTTAGTGTATGGGGCGCGCCAGGCTCCTGTTGTAATATTACTGTCATATTTAGCTACATCCACTTGATAATTAGGAAGGCAACCAGCAGGGAAAAAATTAGGAATTAACCCATACATGTTTGAGTTTACAGCAGCTTCCTTAAGGTGGTATCCAGTAAGCTTACCATCCTTGACAGCAGCCTTAATTCTATATTTAATAGATGGTCTATAAGTTCCTGCCGCCATATCATCCTCTCTACTAAAAACAACTTTTACCGGCTTTTTTGCTAGATTGGATATTTCTGCAGCTTCCATCACAAAATCGCCATACAAGCGACGACCAAAACCTCCGCCCATACGTGTCATTTCTAAATGCACATCTTTTATATCACGACCTAGCTTTTCTGCAACGCCATGGGCAGTGCCTTCTGGAGTTTGGATTGGTCCCACAAGATGAATTTTATCATCAGTAACATCTGCATAGAAATTCATAGGTTCCATACAGTTGTGCGGTAAAAAAGGAGACTCATAAGTACGCTCCAAAATTTGATCTGCCTGAGCGAATGCTGTTTTAACATCACCATCCGAACGCATGGTGTTGAACTTATTTCCGTCTAAAAGACCAATTAAAATTTTGTCGTGATCTTCTGTGCTCTCCAGTGAGCCATCATCTGTCCAGTTAGCTTTTAATGCTTTCTTGCCTTTCATTGCCGTCCAAGTATCTTTAGCTAATACGGCAACTTTATCTCCAAATTTTATAACATCCATAACACCCTCGACTTCTCTGGCCGCGGCTTCGTCAACCGAGCCCAATTTTTGACCAAATGCAGGTGGCCTTAAAACCGAAGCGATAAGCATTCCATCTGCTTTATAATCTAAACCAAATAACGGCTTACCTGTTATAATTTTATCTATGTCAACATTTACTACTTCTTGTCCTATGATTTTAAAATTTTTAGGATCTTTCAATTTTACATTTTCAGGAACTTCTAAAGCTGCGGCATCTGCCACCACTTCGCCATATCCTAATTTATCACCATTAGGGCTATGAATTATGCCATCTTCTGTAGTACAATCGGCCGCATCCACATTCCATTTTGCGGCAGCAGCATTAATTAGCATTTGTCTAGCTGTAGCACCAGTTTGCCTTAAGGCATCCCAGCCTACACGTATAGACTGACTTCCACCGGCAACTTGCCTTGTGAAATTTTCAGTATCTAAAGGGGCTTGCTGTACGTAAACCATATCCCATGGGACATCAAGTTCTTCGGCGATTATCATGGGCATCGATGTTTTTACGCCTTGTCCAATTTCTGGATTGGGAGAAAAAATTGTTACGGCGCCATTATCTGCGATTTTAATAAAGGCATTAAAATCTTTATAATCAAGCTGTGCAATATCTACTGGAACCTCTGCTTTGTCTTTGCAGGAAGTAAAGAGGTTGAATCCTATTAATATACCTCCTCCTACAAGGCCAGAAACCTTCATAAAAGATCGTCTATCGTATTTTTCGGGTATACGGGTTGCCATTTTTCTTTGTTTTTAGATTAACCTAATTTTTCCGCAGCTAGAGCTACAGCTTTTTCAATTCTGTTATAGGCAGCGCAGCGACACAAATTGCCGTGCATTCTCTCCCGAATTTCTGTTTCATCTGGACTTCCATTTTCATTGAGAAATGCCGAAGCAGTCATTATCTGTCCAGCTTGACAATAGCCACATTGCGGTACGTCCAATTCTTTCCAGGCTTGTTGAACAGGATGACTCCCATCTTCAGAAAGACCTTCTATGGTCACTATAGATTTATCTTTTACCTGAGATACAGGCAGCAGACAACTTCTTGTAGCAACACCATCTAAATGAACAGTACAGGAACCGCACTGTCCTATCCCACAACCATATTTTGTGCCTACAAGATCTAAGTGATCTCTTAATACCCATAATATAGGAGTGTCTTCTGCAGCTTCAACTGAAACCGATTTTCCGTTTACTTTTAAATTATAACTCGGCATACTAGTATATTTATATGAGGTAGAGAATGTTATATTATTGACGGATAAATATTTACAGGTTATGTATAAATTTTAATTTTATACATAACACGCATCTATTTCTTAAAACTTCGCCTAAAGTTATAAAAAGAATTGTAATAACTAATCCCAAATTAAATGTGAATTATTCTATTTTTAAAAAGAATCTCAAATAAGTGAAAGCAGAAAGATTAAAATAAAAAACCACAGCTATGCTGTGGTTTCTATTAAAATATATTAAAGAATCTAATTTAGATGGCTTTTTCATTTAAGCGATCTTCAGCCATATCGGTCAATTTATCGTCGGCAGCATATTCTTCATCTAAAGTTTCCTGAAGTTTTTTAGCGATTTTATCATGCCCTAATTCTTTAGCGTAGCGAACAGCGGTACCGTATCCTGATATCTCATAATGTTCTACACGTTGAGCTTCTGCAATAAGTCCTGCATTAAAAACATCGTCATCTGCATCCTCTTCTAAGAAATCACTGGCCTCTTTAATTAAACCCTCCATTGCTTTACAAGTTTCGCCTGTAGGTTTAATGTCCAGTTCCTTGCAAACTTCTTCAAGTCTTTTCTTATGATTCTTAGTTTCTTCTAAATGGTCTTCAAATGCTTTTTTTAGCTTACTGTCTTTTGCATTTTTTGCCATTTTAGGCAGCGCTTTAGTAAGTTGATCTTCTGCACTGTACAAATCTTTAAGTTGATGCTCAAATAAATCTTCTAACGTCTTCATAGTTATTTTGGTTTTTAATTTAATTATTATAAATAATATAATTTATTAAAATTAAATAGCTAATAAATAAGTATTTAATAAAGCATTAGCTGTTTAATTATTAAAGTGGAATAAAATTATATTTTAAAATCATAAATAAATTATTAAGCACAGTTAAATATTACCTA
>CAXBEL010000107.1:0-14730 GCA_963974735.1 uncultured Flavobacteriaceae bacterium
TCCTGGTGCATACCAAGCAGAAGTTCCTAATAATTTAGTAAGGGTCGCTCCACCTACTTTAGTATCTTCCATCACTTGATCAAGACGCCCTTCCTCAATAAATTTAGATACGGGAACACTGTTACGAGTAGCTAAACTCGTTAAAGGTATCATCCCTGTATCACTATGACCTCCTATTACCATACCATCTACATCAGATATAGGACATTCTAAGGCTTCAGCAAGTCGATATTTAAAACGTGCACTATCCAAAGCACCACCCATACCTATAATACGATTTTTAGGTAGATCTGTAGATTTATGAACTAAATAAGCCATTGTATCCATAGGATTACTTACCACGATAAGTATTACATTAGGAGAATGCTTAATAAGGTTAGAGGCTACATCTTTTACAATCCCAGCATTAATACCTATTAACTCTTCTCTAGTCATCCCAGGCTTCCGTGGAATCCCACTTGTAATAACTGCGATGTCACTATCCGCTGTTTTAGAATAATCCCCTGTAGTTCCAGAGATTCTGGTATCAAACCCGTTTAACGATGCGGTCTGCATGAGATCCATCGCCTTTCCTTCGGCATAGCCCTCTTTAATATCCAGCAAAACAACATCTGACGCAAAATTTTTCATGGCAATATACTCAGCGCAACTTGCACCTACTGCTCCTGCTCCTACTACGGTAACTTTCATTATTTTTTATGTATTGAAATTAATAATTGGCTTAAACGAAGAGAATTGCAAAAGTTAGAATCTCTTCTAAATTACAGCGAAAGTACAATTTCTTTAACAGTTTTATGCTAAGTAAACTTTAAAGTTCCCTTGTTTTACGCCACAAAAAAAGCCTTTCTTTTCAGAAAGGCTGATATTTAATTCTTTTTAAATTATCTAAAGCTAAAAGCAATTCCTGCTGTAATATTATTATAGTCTTGAACCGTGTAATCTGCAAATATCTTAAAGAAAGACAAGTTTAAACGTGCTCCTAAAGTTGCTCTCATACCAGAGGGGTCGTAAGTTAAATCAATAGGATCTGTATACGTTTCATTTACTCCTGTGGGAACTCCAGCAATTTCATATTGCACCTCATAATCCCCAAGAACTTTTAGACTTGAGTCACCACCCGTATAACCCACTCCTCCATATAAAGAGATTACAGGAAAATCCAAAGAAGCTAGCGCTTGAAGTGTATAGGAATTCAGTTCTAGCTCTGCTCTCTGACCACTGCCATCAAAGACCTCCCCATCTTCGATATCATAATCTACATTCATATTTGTATATCCGCCCAGCAGAGATATATTTAGAGGCAATTTATCTAGCGGACCAAAATATTGCATTAAATTATGTTTAAGGCCTACTCCAAATAATTTACCTTTTACATCATCACTTCCCACTTCTGGAGTGTATCGCACTATAACATCCGTGTCAAAAATAAGCCCAACGCTTGCTTGAATGGTAGGCGCAGGCACAGCATTAAGAGGCAAATCATCCTTTACTCCTTCTGGCATAGTAAATTGAACAGATTGTCCTGTTTGAGTATCTGTAAAAGTAACAGTAGCAGGATTAAGATCACCTCCTACAGTAGGTGTAATATCTGGTGTGCCAGTTACCATATTTTCAAATTGTAAAGACGATACGGCAAACATTTCCTTTTCTGAAGGCACCACTGAAGCATTAAAAGCTATAGTTATATCAAAACCCAATTTATTATGAGTTTTTGCGGTATGGTACCAGCCACCATTCATAGCATATACAAGTCCTTCCATCGCAGGTTCCATATATGCTCCCATTAACACATTAGAATCATTTTCACCAGCAGCAATAATAGACTCAAAACTGCCACCAAAAGTCTGTGCCCTGGCAGTACTTACAATAGCCAGTAAGGCTATAATTAAAATAGGTTTTTTCATTTTTAAATAAATTTGGTTCGGCTAAAATATAAAAATTGAATAGCAGAGCAGCTAAACCTTCAATAAAAAAGCCCGATATTTTTTAATATCGGGCTTTCTTAAAAAATTTAAACAAAGAAGTTTATACGTCTATATTAGCATAAACTGCATTCTTTTCTATAAACTCTCTTCTAGGCGGAACTTCATCACCCATTAACATAGAGAAAATACGATCTGCCTCAGTACCATTATCTATAGTCACTTGACGCAATGTTCTAAATTCTGGATTCATCGTCGTATCCCATAGTTGTTCTGCATTCATCTCACCAAGACCTTTATATCGCTGAACTCCGGCACCACCACCCATCTCCTCATTATATTGATCACGCTCTTTTTCACTCCACGCATAACGCATCTTCTTACCTTTTTTAATAAGATAAAGTGGAGGTGTTGCAATATAGATATGACCGTTCTCAATTAACTCTTTCATATATCTAAAGAAAAAAGTCAAAATCAAAGTAGCAATGTGACTACCATCTACATCTGCATCACACATAATCACCACTTTGTGATAACGTAATTTGGATAGATTAAGCGCTTTGCTATCTTCTTCTGTACCTATGGTTACTCCTAACGCTGTAAAAATATTTTTGATTTCTTCATTCTCAAAAACTTTGTGCTGCATAGCCTTTTCCACATTAAGGATCTTACCCCTTAACGGCAAAATAGCCTGAAAATTTCTATCTCGGCCTTGTTTAGCAGTACCACCTGCAGAGTCACCCTCAACAAGAAAAACTTCGCATTCTGCAGGATCTGTTTCAGAACAGTCAGATAATTTTCCAGGTAAACCACCTATACTCATTACCGTTTTACGCTGAACCATCTCACGAGCTTTCTTAGCTGCATGACGTGCCTGAGCTGCAAGAATAACTTTTTGAACTATTGTTTTAGCATCATCAGGGTGCTCTTCTAAATAGATTTCGAGCATTTCAGAAACTGCTTGAGAAACTGCGGACGTCACTTCTCTGTTACCCAGCTTTGTTTTAGTCTGACCCTCAAATTGAGGCTCTGCAACCTTAACCGAAATAATTGCAGTTAGACCTTCTCTAAAGTCATCACCGGTAATATCAAACTTTAATTTGTCAAGCATGCCTGAAGCATCTGCATATTTCTTAAGTGATCCGGTTAGACCACGACGAAAACCTGCCAAATGCGTTCCTCCCTCGTGAGTATTAATGTTGTTTACATAAGAATGCAAATTCTCTGCATAACTATCGTTGTAAATCATCGCAACCTCAACAGGAATATCATTTTTCTCCCCTTCCATAGAGATAACATCAGTGATAATTGGCTGACGATTACCATCTAAAAAGCGAACAAATTCCTTTAAACCTTCCTTAGAGTGAAATGTTTCTGAAACAAATTCACCGTTATCATCCTGCTGGCGCTTATCTGTTAAATTAATAGTAATACCCTTATTCAAATAAGCAAGTTCGCGCATACGACTTGCCAAAGTATCGTAACTATATTCTATAGTCTGCTGGAATATGCTTCTATCTGGCAAAAAGGTAACAATTGTACCTGTAAAATCAGTTTCACCAATAGATTTTACCGGGTATAAAGGCTTTCCTTTTTCATATTCCTGCTCCCAGATTGTTCCATTTCTGTGGACGGTTGCGCGTAAATGATCTGACAATGCATTTACACAACTCACACCTACCCCGTGCAAACCTCCAGAAACCTTGTAAGAATCCTTATCAAATTTACCACCAGCACCAATTTTGGTCATAACAACCTCAAGTGCGGAAACACCTTCTTTTTTATGAAGATCTACAGGAATCCCACGGCCATTATCTTTTGTGGTAATAGAGTTATTCTCATTTATGACAACATCAATCGCATCACAGTAGCCACCCATAGCCTCATCAATGGAGTTATCTACTACTTCATAGACTAAATGATGCAAACCACGCACTCCTACATCTCCAATATACATTGATGGTCGCATACGAACATGCTCCATCCCTTCAAGTGCCTGAATACTGTCTGCTGAATATTGCTTTTTAATAGCCTCTTCGCTCATATAATAAAATTAAATTTGGTATGCCTATTCGTTTATGCTGAACATTATCCACCCTCTACAATACATGTTTAAAAACTATATAAAATAGGCGGATTTTGTCAGCAAACAAATATAAAGAAAGGCAACGCTTTACTTAGTCAAAAGCCGCGCCAAACCTACTAAGTTATCAACAATTTGTGAAAAAAAAGCAACTTTAAAGATCTTATTGAGCTCAATTTTAAGCAGCTGCATCAAAACAGCCTTGGAGTACTTGTATATTATAAAAGCACCTCTTGGTGAGGTGCTTTTATAATATAGTTCAAAAAAATAAATTTAAGATTTAATATAAGCATCAGAATGTACATTAGCAACTGCTCTACCACTAGGATCATTCATGTTTTTAAATGCTTCATCCCATTCTAATGCAATTCTGGAACTGCAAGCAACAGAAGGCTCCTGAGGAACGCTTAACGCAGCTGCATCACTAGGGAAATGGCTTTCAAAAATACTACGGTAATAAAATTCCTCTTTATTCTGAGGGGTTTGTATTGGGAATTTATATTTAGCATTGGCAAGCTGCTCATCACTCACGTTTTCATCAACCACTTTCTTAAGCGTGTCTATCCAACTATAACCTACTCCATCAGAGAACTGTTCCTTCTGCCTCCACGCAACACTTTCTGGCAAATAAGATTCAAAAGCTTTTCTAATAACCCATTTTTCCATGCGCTCCCCATTAATCATTTTATCCTTTGGGTTAATGCGCATAGCCACATCCATAAATTCTTTATCTAAAAATGGCACACGACCTTCTATACCCCATGCTGCGAGCGACTTGTTAGCACGTAGGCAATCATACATATGTAGTTTATCCAATTTACGTACAGTTTCCTCGTGAAAATCCTTTGGACTTGGCGCTTTATGGAAGTAAAGATATCCTCCAAAAATTTCGTCTGCACCTTCTCCAGACAATACCATCTTCACACCCATAGATTTGATAACCCGTGCCATAAGATACATAGGGGTTGAGGCCCTAATTGTAGTAATGTCATACGTTTCAAGATTATAAATCACATCACGTATGGCGTCAAGACCTTCTTGAATCGTAAATTTTATTTCATGATGAACCGTACCTATATGATCTGCTACTTTTTGTGCAGCGGCAAGATCTGGCGAACCTTCCAACCCTACAGAAAACGAATGAAGCTGAGGCCACCAAGCGGCAGCTGTATCTCCTGATTCAATCCTTTTTTCTGCATATTTTTTTGCAACAGCTGAAGTTATTGAAGAGTCTAAACCTCCTGACAACAACACTCCGTAAGGTACATCAGACATTAACTGACGGTGAACTGCTGCCTCTAATGCATCGCGTAACTCATCTATACTGGTTTTATTTTCTTTAACCGCTTCATAATCCATCCAGTCTCTTTCATACCAGCGCGTAGGCTCTCCATCTCCACTAAATAAATAATGCCCAGGAGGAAACAATTCAATTTTAGTACAAGTCCCCTCAAGTGCTTTTAATTCAGAGGCTACATAGAAAGTGCCATTTTCATCCCATCCCATATAAAGAGGAATTATTCCCATATGATCTCGCGCTATTAAATATTCATTTTTTTCTGAGTCATAAAGGGAAAAGGCAAATATACCATTGAGCTCATCTAGAAAATCAACACCTTTTTCTTGATAAAGTGCGAGTATAACTTCACAATCTGATTCTGTCTGAAAGTCATATTTTCCTTCAAATTGCTTACGAAGTTCTCTATGATTGTAGATCTCCCCATTTGCGGCCAACACTAATTTTTTGTCGGGACTTAACAGGGGTTGTTTCCCAGATGCGGGATCTACAATAGAAAGACGCTCGTGAGCCAAGATTGCATTATCATTATTATATACACCATTCCAATCCGGACCTCGGTGACGAATTTTTTTTGACATTTCTAAAATCTGCGGCCTTAAATCTTCAGCACTTTGTTTTAGCTCGTAAGCACATACAATTCCACACATAATACTATTGTTTTAATTTGAAAGTACAAATATGCTTATATAGTATATAAAACCAAACAAAAAAAATACTTTAGTTATTAAATGTAATTACATTTTAAAATAATAGTTTAAATTCTCAACTATTTTTTGAGAAAAATTAAAATAGTCTTTCAAATAGTTATTGCAGCCTTATTTTATTAAATCCTTAACAAATAAGGTTTAGCTCCCATTGTACATTTGTTGATGATAAATTCAATTTTAAAACACAATACAATGAAATCTTTTATAATAACGAGTTTAACTTTTATCCTTTTTGCTGTAAGTCCTAGCTTACAAGCACAAAAATTTAGCAAACTGGACGCTAGTCCTATGGATATTGCTATGTATAGAGGCCAGGATAAATCACCTATAGTGCGTGTAATTTACAGTAGACCTCAGAAAAAAGATCGTGAAATTTTTGGGAAAATGGTTAAATACGATGAGGTTTGGCGCACAGGTGCTAATGAGTCTACCGAAATAACTTTTTATAAGGATATGATGATAGGAGAGAAAACAGTTAAGGCGGGAACCTACACGCTGTATACTATTCCTAATGAGAAAGAATGGACTGTAATACTTAACAAGGATATGAATACCTGGGGAGCTTTTGGATATAAGCAAGAACGTGACGTTGTTCGCGTAAAGGCACCTGCCCGTAATCTCGCTACTCCAATAGAAGAGTTTTCTATTACATTTCAACCTAAAGAGGGTGGTGCAGATATGTTAATGGGTTGGGACGATACTTATGTTCAAATTCCTTTTGAAGAAATTTAATAGGGTCTTCATAAATTACACTAAGTACAAATAAAAAATGCTCCTGTCAATTACAGGAGCATTTTTTATTAAGGTATATTTAGATACTTATGTGTTTGCAAACTCACCTTCCATTTTGGATTAGACATTACATAATCTACAATTAAAGGAGTCATTTTCTCCCGTACGCTCCATTCTGGCTGAAGATATAATTCACAATTCTCATTTACCTTAGCCGCATGTTCTTCTGCAAATGCAAAATCTGATTTATTAAAAATTACAACCTTTAACTCGTGAGCTTTAGAATAAACTTCAGGTTTCGGCAGCATTCGTTTTTTAGGTGAAAGACAAATCCAGTCCCATTTACCAGAAAGATTATAAGCACCTGAAGTTTCTATATGTACCTTTAATCCTTTTTCTTTAAGCAAACCTGTAAGATGTGACATATCCCACATTAAAGGCTCTCCTCCGGTAACGACAACAGTATTGCTATATTTAGCTGCATGTTCAACAATTATAGATGCTTCGGTTGGAGGATGAATTGCTGCATCCCAACTCTCTTTTACATCACACCAATGACATCCTACATCACACCCACCTAATCGGATAAAGTAAGCCGCAGTACCTGTATGAAAACCCTCTCCCTGAATGGTATAAAACTCCTCCATTAAAGGGAGCAGTTCCCCTAATTCTACTCTATTTTTCACTCTTTCTTTGGTCATAAGCAGCAAAGGTAATGCTTTCTACATAGGTTAAAAAACATAAAATCATCGTTGAAATTCACACTTTTATCGTTGAGCCTGTTAATTATTAAAGCAAGTACATTTCATATTAATATTATCACTAGTTTCGCTCTCAGTTACAGAAATTTAGATATAGATTTTGTCACTCATCAAAACCCCAAATTATGATGAAAACAGTCAAAGCATTCGTGCTAATATTACTATTGACCTACAGTAATATTTATTCTCAAGTAGGAATAGGGACCACCACTCCAGATGATGGTTCAATGCTACAAATAGATAGCAAAAATAAAGCCTTTGTCCCCCCTCGCATGACCGATGCGGAAATGAAAAATATTTCCACTCCCTTAGAAGGTGCTGTTGTTTTCAATACTACCTTTAATTCATTATTTGTTAAGACAAGCAGTAATTGGTTAGATTTAAGTACCTCGTCAAATGCTTATGCTGTATTAAATAGTGGTTCAGGAAGTTACTCTGTATCCTTAGGAGACAATAGTTCATGGCACAACTTTCCAATAGGTGCAGAGCAAGAGGAAATTCTAGGAATTAAAAATAGTACTTTTGAAGTTACAGGCGATGGTTCTATTAAAGTTAAAACTTCAGGCTTTTTTTTGCTATCTGCTGCACTCTCAGTAACTAACATGAAAAGCGGAAATACGAAATACATTATCGCGGCTTACAAAGGAAATGTGCTTGTGGGTTATCTTTCAAGAGGTATTGCATATCTTCCCGAATCGGATCATTGGGGTACTAGCGGAACTATGGTCTATAATGCTCAAGCTGGGGAAGTTTTGAGATTTAAATATCTTTTAAACTATGATAATAATACTGCTAATCTAAATGTACGATTTTTAAACGTTGGTATTATGAAATTATAATCCTTCCATCTTATAGAACTCCGACTTTCTAAAAATTCATTACTTAAATCCTTTCTCTTATTTTCTATTTTAATGAGTATTTTTAGCCCAAATATGGCACCATGAGCAAAATTGAAGCTTTTAAAAATCACATTACAAAGGGAAATACATTTAAAGGAGATTATATAACACTTGGAGCGGCAATGCTTGACGGGGAAACCATCACCGGAGCTCACGTTAAAGTGCCTTTAAAAACATTAAACCGTCACGGTTTAATAGCAGGTGCTACAGGAACAGGAAAAACCAAAACATTACAAGTTCTCGCAGAAAATCTATCTGAAAAAGGTGTTCCAGTTCTCCTAATGGATATGAAAGGTGATCTGAGCGGCATAGCTAAAGCGAGCACCGGTCATGCCAAAATAGATGAGCGTCATGAGAAAATTGGCCTCCCTTTTACTGCTAAAGATTTTCCCGTAGAAATACTAACACTTTCAGAGCAAAACGGCGTACGCTTAAGAGCAACTGTAAGTGAGTTTGGACCAGTTCTTTTTTCAAGAATAATCGATGCTACAAATGCTCAGTCTGGTATAATCTCTATCTTATTTAAATATTGTGACGACAATAAGTTGCCCTTGCTTGATTTGAAAGATTTTAAAAAGGTACTTCAATATGCTACAAATGAAGGAAGAAAGGAAATACAAGAACTCTACGGTAGGATATCAACTGCATCAGCAGGATCCATTCTCCGTAAAATAGTTGAATTAGAACAGCAGGGAGCAGACATTTTCTTTGGAGAAAAATCTTTTGATGTACAGGATCTTCAAAGACTTGATGAGAACGGGCGCGGAAAAATAAATATTATACGACTAACGGATATTCAAGACCGTCCAAAACTATTTTCAACATTCATTCTGAGTCTTCTTGCAGAAATCTACAGTACGTTTCCCGAACAAGGGGACAGCATTCAACCGGAATTGGTGATTTTTATAGATGAGGCTCACCTTATTTTTAAAGAGGCTTCAAAAGCATTACATAATCAAATAGAAAGTATAGTTAAGCTGATAAGATCTAAAGGTGTCGGCTTATATTTTGTTACCCAAAACCCAACTGATGTTCCAGACGGAGTTTTGAGCCAATTAGGTTTAAAAGTTCAGCATGCCCTTAGGGCTTTTACTGCAAAAGACAGGAAAGCAATAAAATTGACGGCCGAAAATTATCCTATTTCAGAATATTATGACACTAAAGAAGTACTTACTTCTTTAGGTATAGGAGAGGCTCTAGTTTCCGCTTTAGATGAAAAGGGCCGCCCAACTCCTCTTGCGGCAACTTTGTTAAGAGCGCCCATGTCTAGAATGGATATTCTCTCTTCCTCAGAACTTAAAGATCTTAATGACAATTCCTCTTTGATAAAAAAATATAATGAGGATATTGATCGTGAAAGCGCTTATGAGATTCTTAATGAAAAAATAGAAAAGGCGGAAAGCGAAGAAGTGAAGGAAAAGGCAAAAAAAGAAAGAGCAAAAGTTTCTAGATCATCCCGATCCCGTTCCAGTTCAAGCACTACAGAGCGCGCTATTATTAAGGTATTGACAAGTGCGACAGTTATACGCGGTGTACTGGGAATCCTGGGTAAAATGATAAAAAAATAAATACTCCTAAATATAAATTATGAACAGAATACTTTTAATTGCATTTGCAGCTTGTTTAATACTTATTTCTTGTGACTCAGACAGCGAATATAAAATTCAAACAACAAGTGTAGGAAATCTTACTAATGACACTCCAGTAAATGAACTAAAAACAATTTTTAAAAATGATAGTGTAGTTGATGGGAATAGTGGTGAAAGAATACAAAATTCAGGTGGTGCAATAGAAATCTATGAGAAGAAAAGCGGCAAACAATTATTAAGTCTTGTCCCCAACACCTCAGCACCAGATAGTAAAATAAGAAATGTCCAAATATTTGATCCACGTTATGAAACCCCCGAGGGCATTAGCTTAAATAGTACTTTTGGAGACATAAACAATGCTTATAAAATTTCAAAAATTGAAACCTTAATTAGCAGCGTTGTAGTTTTTGTAGATGATATAAATGCATATTTTACAATAGATAAGAAAGATTTGCCCAGCACTTTGCAATTTGATTATTCTGCTAAAATTGAAGCTCATCAGATACCAGATGGAGCCAACATAAAATATTTTATGATAGGCTGGTAGCACAAAATAATTGAAGTGAAAAAAGAAAGCTTTACGATACAAAAATCTCCATTCATCGTTCCCACAGATGACGGCAAACGCATTGCTGAGCATTTTGGCCTGGCTAGCGATGGCAACTCAGAAATTAGTATAGCTCATATGACAGCTCCTTCAGGCTGGAGTGAACCTTTTCAAACCCCAGAGTTTGATGAATATACTCTTATTTTAGCGGGTAAAAAACAATTTATAATAGAGGGGGAATCTATTATTTTAGAAAGAGGCCAATCAATAAAGATAAATGCAGGAACTCGCGTTCAATACAGTAATCCATTTACAGAACCCTGTGATTATATTTCAATATGTAAACCAGCATTCGATTTTAATCTAGTAAACAGAGAAGAAAAATGAAGTGGTTTTTTCTAATTTTAGCTTCGGTCATAATTAATGGATGTGCTCCGTCTATGGATTATTATAGCCTTCCCACTTTCAATAAAAACCATCTACAAGCGGTTATTGAAATTCCTGCAGGAACAAATCTGAAAATTGAATATAACCGTACTACAAAGAAGTTCGCACCAGATCAAATAAATGGAGAAGACCGAAAAATCTCTTTTTTAAGCTATCCTGGTAATTATGGATTTATCCCGTCTACCTACAGCAACCCTGAACTTGGTGGAGATGGAGACGCTTTGGACATTTTAGTTTTGGGGGAAAGTGTTACCACTGGTACTATTCTGGAGGTTATTCCCATTGGGATGCTAAAACTTATAGATGAAGATGAATCCGACTATAAAATTATTGCTATCCCTGCAGAAACCTCACAAAGAACAATAGACGTTCTTAGCTATAAACAATTTTCTGAAAAATATAAAGCAGCGCAAGAAATCCTTGAAAAATGGTTTACTAATTATGATCCTCAAGATAAAATTGTAATAGAGGGATGGGGAAATGAAAAAGAAGCATTAAACGAAATAAATAAGTGGGCAAATAAATAGATTCCGATAAAAAAATTTTGCTCTATAAAGCACGATCAGGTGCTGTATTATAAGAAAATCACAAAACCCGCATAAGGAGACGTTAATCTTTGGTCGAATGTAATTGCTTATAGCTAATTTACTATACAACCAAATTAATGATATTATGATAAAGGTTTTAGCAATGGTAATGACAATTGGAGGTGCCATCTCTTTAATATTGGGAGTTTTGGGCATCTTTGGAAGCATCTCAGCCGGAATCAGTCCGTGGGCACTTGCAATATTGGGTGTTATTTTTTTTATTTCAGGCATTTCTCTTCTAAAATACAGAAAGGATACTGATGCTACAGAGTAACGCAATCCTAATTAACTTCACTTTATAACCCCTATCTTTGCCCTCATAAATGATTGTTTTTTATGCGGGAAAGCTTAAAGCAAATACTACCAAAGGCAATTGGTCAATATTTAAATACTGTTTCAATTGTGGCCCCTTCTATTGCGGCTACCAACGCCTTTACTATATTTAGCAAACCTAGGAAGGGAAAAGTTAGTGAGCATCATAAAGACTTTTTGGATTCTGCCAAAGACCAAATCATACAGCACAATGATCTTTCATTACAGACTTACAACTGGCCGGGAAAAGGCAAAACAGTACTTCTGGTGCATGGTTGGGAAAGTCATACACACAGATGGAAAATATTGGTGCAGGAATTACTGAAAAGTGATTATAATATAGTTGCATTTGACGCACCTGCCCACGGTTACAGTCATGGAGAACGCCTTTATGTGCCCCTGTATGAAGCAGCTCTTCAAAAAGTAATTGAACATTATCATCCAGATATACTAATAGCACATTCTGTAGGAGGATTAACTGCTATTTATAATCAAAGTATCAATCCGTCGACAGAAATAAAAAAAATGGTCATTCTAGGACCTCCAGATAAACTGGAAAATATA
Organism: uncultured Flavobacteriaceae bacterium; assembly: GCA_963974735.1. GTDB lineage: Bacteria > Bacteroidota > Bacteroidia > Flavobacteriales > Flavobacteriaceae > Leeuwenhoekiella. The sequence goes on from CAXBEL010000107.1 coordinate 12,451, forward strand.
CTGCTTGACTTTAAAAACATTCTAGGCTTGCACCCTCGTGTATTAAAAGCTTTAGATTATTATTTCCAAAGGCGATTTAATTTTAAGACTGAAGATTTTTCAGGTTCGGCTTTTGCCAAAAGTTTGAAAGTTCCCGGTTTATTGATTCATGACAAGAATGACTCCATAACTCCTGTTTCAGGATCCAGAGCAATTAATAAGAACTGGAAAAACTCAGAATTAATTGAGACAGAAGGATTGAATCATTCGTTGTATGACACTGGTGTAAACCAAAAAATATTGGCTTTTATAGCAGATTAAAACCTTCAACTAATAAATTATTTAATAGACAATGGCAGAACAGGAACTTACCAGACTTAACAAATACCTCAGCGAAGTAGGATACTGTTCACGAAGACAAGCAGATAAGTTGATTGATGCCAGTCGCATCACTGTTAATGGAGAAGTCCCTGAAATGGGAACAAAAGTTAGCTCTTCTGATGAAATACGAGTAGATGGAAAGTTAATTAAGGAGAATCAAGAACCTCCAGTTTATATTGCTTTTAATAAGCCAGTGGGAATAGTCTGTACAACAGATACACGCGTAGAAAAAGATAATATAATAGATTACATAAATTACCCTACTCGCATTTTTCCTGTTGGTAGGCTTGACAAAGCAAGTGAAGGATTAATATTTCTCACAAATGATGGGGATATTGTAAACAAAATTCTTCGAGCGAGAAACAACCATGACAAAGAATATATTGTTACTGTAGATAAGCCGATTACGCAAAATTTTATCCAAAAAATGAGTTCGGGTGTTCCGATTTTAGATACAGTAACGCGTGAATGTGTAGTTGAACAAATCAATAAGACTAAATTTAGAATAATCCTTACCCAGGGACTCAACCGTCAGATTAGACGTATGTGTGAGTATCTTGATTATAAAGTTCTAAAATTAAAACGTATACGTATAATGAACATCAATCTTGATGTTCCCATAGGTCAATATCGTGATTTCACAGCAAAAGAATTAAAAGATTTAAATTCTTTACTTCAATCGAGTGTGGGCACTTATAATGAGCACTCCGAGGAAACGGGTTTCTCTAAACAGAATACTCAATCCAATTCTGCTTTCCCAAAAAAACGTAGAAGACGTTAAACTCTTATTCTTTTCGTTATAAATAATAAAGCTGTGTTAATCAGCTTTTGATATTTATTTGCTATTAATAACTTTAATGTTAATAGATTAAATATAAATTATCATGCCACAGGATAAATCACCATCTCGAGTAAAAAATCCAGATCAGTATGAAGCTTTAATCGATAAAGGTTACAGCAAAGAAAAAGCTGCACGTATAGCAAATACAGAAGATTCTGGCAAGAAAGGCGGTAAAGCAAAGAAATATGAAAAACGCTCCAAAGCTGACTTGTATAAGGAGGCTAAAAAGCAGACATAGAAGGACGCTCAAAGATGAGCAAGGAAGAACTTATAAAGGCGCTGCGTAATAATTAAACCCTGATTTTAAATTTCTGATTTCTTCATTTGCAATAGTTATATTTACATCAAACTAGCAACTAAATTTTATGCTTTCACCTTTTCATTTAGCTATACCGGTTGATCAGCTGGAAAATGCTCGTAAGTTTTATCGGGACACACTTGGCCTTGCTGAAGGTCGCAGTAGTGATCATTGGGTAGATTTTGACTTTTTTGGTCATCAACTTGTCATTCATTATAAGCCCAAGGAGGAAAGTCCTAACATCCATCACAATGCTGTGGATGGTAAGGCTGTTCCTGTACCACATTTTGGAGTCGTTCTACAATGGGATGATTTTCAAAACTTCTCTCAAGAATTAATAAAGAAAAATATAGACTTTATAATAGAGCCTTATATACGATTTGAAGGGCAAGTGGGAGAACAGGCCACCATGTTCTTTTATGATCCTTGCGGAAATGCATTAGAATTTAAAAGCTTTAAAGATATGGATCAACTTTTCGCTAAATGATAAGTCAACTTAAACCCCAACTGGTTAGACAGTTATTCCTGTTAGGATTAATACTGTTTTTAACCGTTTTAATATTTAAAGAAATTACTCCTTATTTAACGGGATTTCTTGGCGCGATAACATTACATGTTCTGCTTAGGAAATGGATGAAGAAATTAGTACGCAAAGGATGGGGTCCAAGTTGGGCGGCTGGTTTGCTAATGTTGTTATCCTTTATAGTAATTCTTGTGCCCATAAGTCTTATTGTAATGATGCTTACATCAAAAATTAGCAAAGCAGTTGCTAATTCTGAAA
>CAXBEL010000108.1:0-14516 GCA_963974735.1 uncultured Flavobacteriaceae bacterium
TTTCTTCTTCATCTATTATCCCAGAACTTATGGTTTCGGTATCTTTTCTAGAAAACAGTTTGGCTAAAGCGTAAGGTTCTGAAATAGGATTTTTCAACACGGTAATCCCTTCTGGAATCTCTTTAACCAAAGAAGAATCTACTATGGGGTAACTGGGATTTTCGGGCACATAAACTATAGGTTCTATATTATAATCCCTTAAATATTTGACAAATTTTAACCAGCGCTGCACTCCAGGCCCGCCTGCAGGAGGCCAATAATAGCAAATGATCAAAACTTTTTTCATAGGCTTTAAGTCCTATTTTCATTAGGTGTTTCAGACTCCGTATTTCTTTGCTTAAAAGCAAAAAACACTCCGCCAAGAATAACGAGGGTTAAAATAATATTACTTGCCAGACTTATTTTACTCCCGGTCGCTACAACCTGTGGTTCAAATTTAAATTCGATTGTATGAGAACCAGAAGGAACCATCATAGCTCTTAAAATATAGTCCGCGCGGAAGTAATCAACCGGTTTTCCATCTATATAAGCATTCCACCCTTCAGGATAATATACTTCACTAAATAGAGCCAACTGTTCATTGCCCGCATTACTGTCATACTTTAAATAATTGGGCTGATGCTCGACTAGCTTTATAGTAGCAGAACTATCTTCTGGGAATACCTTTCTAGGGATCTCATTCTCAAATTCCTGATGAATAATTGCCGTTTGACGGGTATTTAAACTATCTAAAGCCAGTAATTCTGCATTTGCATCCGGAACAACCTTTACATTTTGTACAAACCACGCATTTCCGTTAGCATAAGGATTACGTTGTACAGATTCCTGACCTTTATCATTTTGACTTATAATATATTTTACATTCAGTAAATTAAGAGGCTCTACCTTTCCTTGATAAATATAGAAATCTGCAATATCCTGTAAACGCCCCGGCTTCGCACCATGATAACCTCCTATCGAATTATGAAAATAGCTGGTTCTGGCACCATTAAGACCTATACTCTGCTCGTAAACGCGATAGCGAGTAGTATCTTTCAAAATTTCCTGATCTGCCGGTGATGCTGTAAAAGGCTGTTCTACCATACGTGCAGCAATAAAATTATCACTGTTTACATAACGTCGATCTACTTGAACCAAATCAAATACCAGAAGAATTGCAAATACGATAATCACCTGATTTTCGGAAAGCTTCTTCTTTATAAAAAACCACAAAGCTCCTGCGGAAAGCAAAACGAGAATAAGAGTTTTTAAGGTATCCTGAACATAAATTGCTTTTCGATCCTCTTTTACGGCATTCATAAAGTCCAGTCCGTAATTCTGAATAAAGAAAGCATCATTTCCTCCAGAAAAATTAAAAAGAGTTCCCTTAAAAAGAAGTAGAATCAAAGCAAGACCACCTGTGATAATTGTCGTCCACTTTAATGCATAAATTTTTCTGTCATCTTTATCAAAATGCTGGAGCATCTTCATAAGTCCGAAAACACCTAAAACCGGCACACATAATTCTGTAATTACCTGTATTGAAGTGACCGCCCTAAACTTATTGTAAAGCGGGAAATAATCGATCCATAAGTCTGTGAACCAAGAAAGATTTGCTCCAAAACTTAATAAAAGTGTAAGAACAGTTCCACCTACAAGCCACCATTTCAATCTTCCTTTAACTAAAAATAAACCCAGCACAAAAAGAAAAATAACCACCGCTCCTATATATGCTGGCCCAGAAACCCCTGGCTGACTTCCCCAATAATACAAAGGGAATTGCCCATAAATCTGTTCTATCTGTGCAGGGGGAACTTGCTGTTGTCTTAAAAACGAAGCAAAGGCACTATCTTTATTATAGGGTTCAGAATTAGAACCTCCAAAAAGCCCTGCTACAAATAGGTCAAGCGTTTCAGTTATTCCGTAACTGTATTGATTTATATATGATTTCTCAAGACCGGCATCTCTTACCTTTTCAGTTCCATCAGGATTAATCGTAATTTCACTTTTTCCGCGAGTACTAAAACTACTGTATTCACTGGTAGCCATTAAACTTGCCGCATTCGTCCCCACTGCCAATAGTACAGCTATCAATAAAATACCAATACTTGTAAAGTAATGCTTAAGTTCTTTTTTTCTAAAAGCGTCTATTAAATAAACAATACCCAGCACCAATACAAGCAGCATTAAATAATAGGTCATCTGCACATGATTTGCTACAATCTCCAATGCCAGAGCAATAGCGGTGACAATAAAACCAAGTATATACTTTCGCCGGAAGACCAAAAGAATTCCGCTAAGAACAAGCGGCATATACGCAATGGCATGCGCTTTGGCATTATGCCCCACTCCCAGAATAACAATAAGGTATGTTGAAAATCCAAAGGCCAAAGCTCCCAGACCGGCATAGCGCCAATCTAGTTTAAGGACAAGCAGTAATATGTAAAAACCTATAAAATATAAAAACAAATAATCTGCGGGACGCGGTAAAAACCTTATTGTTAGATCAAGTTGCTTAATCCAGTTGTTGGGATATTTAGCGCCTAATTGATAAGTAGGCATTCCACCAAAAGCAGAATCAGTCCAGTAAGGCTCTTCCCCGGTTTTATCTCTAAAGTCCTGCTGCTCTTTAGCCATACCGCGATATTGCACAATATCACTCTGGTACATTTTTTTTCCTTGTAGAACAGGACTAAAATAAATAAGGGAAATGATAATAAATCCAACTACCGCCAGTAGATGCGGCAGTAATTTTTTAAGCGAAAAGGTCATACTTTCTTTCTAAAACTGAATGCGAAAATTAGTCAATTTCTTCGTAATCGATGTATTCGCCTACCTTTTTATTTGAAGTCGTATGTGAATTGGGAACCCGATGTATTGTGGTTTTTCCTTCAGGTTCACTAGGTTGATTTTTATTTTTAAATTCTTGAGTCATTTGCTCAAAACGTGCTCCGGCTTTTTTTGCTATATACCTTAAAATATATGGCTTAGCTAAACGTATGATTATACGAAGAGCAAAGAATACAAGCAGTATGATTAATATCGTTTTTAAAAACTCCATATTCTAACAATTAACAGAGCAAAATTAAGTATAATGAGGGTGTATACCCTTAAAAAAACAATAAAATAAACCTAAAGAACGTTCGTACCATAACACCCTTCTAGCGTTAGGCTATGTTTTTTTTTTACAGTATGTTTGCCCCAATGCCTTAAACTGAAGTGCTTTTTTACACCTACTAACTAAAATCAATATGCATCATAAACTTATTTTGATTCTGTGCTTGCTTTTTTTTACTGTAAGTGAATCTGTTATGGCCCAATATACCGAGACCATTAATTCAAACAGACCGGGACAATCACAAGGTGCTTTTTCAGTAGGAACGGGAGTTCTACAAGCAGAGTCCGGTTTATTTTTTGGCGATGAAACCCACGATCTGCTTTTTACCGAAACTAAAAACTGGGGACTTGATTTTGCTTTTCGTTATGGTTTTTTAATGGAACAGTTGGAATTAAGTTTTGAAGGAACTTATCTTTCTGAAACAATCACCCCTACTGCTGGCAATGTATCTGAATTTGATCAAAGTGGTTTTCCCAATTTAGCGCTGGGAGCAAAATATCTCATTTACGATCCGTACAAATTTGCAGATGACAAAGTGAATCTTTACAGCTATCATGCTAATCGTAGATTTAAGTGGAGCTCGTTAATCCCTGCTGTATCTGCTTATGCGGGCGCTAACTATATATATAGTGACAATCCTTTTGTACCTGAAAGTCAGGAAGGTTTTAGTCCTAAAGTTGCCGTTATAACACAAAATAACTGGGGGCGTTTTGTTTGGGTTAATAATTTTATAGGTGATCAGATAGGATCAGATTTTCCTGCTTATGCCTGGATAACCACAATGACGCATTCTTTTAACCCCAACATAGCTGCATTTGTTGAATTTCAAATAAGAAAGAGCGACCTCTACTCAGATGATATATTTAGATTTGGTGGAGCCTATCTTCTAACTAAAGATCTTCAGGTAGATGTAAATGCATTAATAAACTTTAAAGATACCCCTTCACGATTTCAAGCAGGATTAGGAGTATCTTATAGAATGGATTTTCACAATCATGATGAAATCCTTCCGGGAGATATAGAAAACTAATTACTTACACAAAATCTAGCTGTATAGGACGATGATTACGATTAAGGAAATGAAAACGAAAAAAGAGATGACAGAATTTGTCACCTATCCTTTTTCGCTTTATAAGAATGAGAAAAATTGGGTTCCATCACTCATAAATGATGAATTGGAAAGTATGGATCCTGAAAAAAATCCCGTTTTTAAAAATGCAGATGCCTGGTATTTTCTGGCTTATAAAAATGACAAACCTGTTGGTCGCATTGCAGCAATAGTAAACCATCTGGAAATAAACGACCAGCAGAAGCCTAAAATGCGTTTTGGGTGGTATGATGCGATTGATGATGTAGAGGTTACAAAAGCTCTATTAAATAAAATAGAGGAAATAGGCCGTGAGCATAGCCTAAAATGGATTGAAGGTCCTGTGGGGTTTTCTAATATGGAAAAAGCAGGAATTTTAATTGAAGGTTTTGATTACCTCAATACGATGATCACCTGGTACAATTATCCATATTATAAAGAGCATTTTGAAAAATTGGGTTTTGATAAGGCCTCAGAATGGGTAGAGTTCAAAATACAGATACCGGAATCTTCTCCTGCTAAGGTTGCTAAATTTGCACGTATTGTTCTGGAGCGCTATAAATTAAAGATAATTCACTTTACCAGCAGCAAAGACATCATCCCTTACGTAGATGATATGTTTGGTCTATTGAACAAAACCTATAGTGAACTAAGCACCTTTGTACCTATTCAGCAATATCAAATTGACCATTATAAGAATAAGTACATCAAGTATATAAATCCTAATTATATAAAATGTATTTCTGACTCCAAAGGTAAACTCGTTGCTTTTGCTATTACCATGCCATCTTTTAGCAAGGCATTAAAAAAGGCTAATGGAAAAATGTTTCCTTTTGGGTTTTATCACCTTCTAAAGGCCAGAAAGAAAAATGATACGGCTGCTTTTTACCTCATTGGGATCGATCCTGAATATCAGGGAAAAGGTCTTACCGCTGTTATTTTTCATGCGATGCAAGAGCTTTTTAATGACAATGGCATTACCCAAGTAGAAACAAATCCAGAACTGGAGGAAAACAAAGCAATCCAACAGCTCTGGAAAAATTATGAGCACGTTCTTCATAAACGCAGAAGAACCTACAAAAGGGACTTATAGATCCAATTTTTTAAAGCAATTCAAAAGTTACTGATACACGGGCAGTAATGGTCATTTCACCAGGTGCAATTGTCTCCTGAGAAGATTCCATACTATCTGAAGCTCGCATTGCCATAACTTTGTATTGTGGCTGTGGCATAGGGATAGAGATTCCTGTTTCAGAAATACTAAGGGCCTTACCAGCAGATTGATTTAATACCCCTGCATATTCATTTGCTTTCATTTTAGCATCTGCAACAGCTTTTTTACGCGCCTCAGAACGATAGGAGTCTATTTTAGAAGATGAAAATTCTATTCCATCTATATTGTTTATCCCTGAAGCTATTAGTCCGCTCATTATCTCTTCATATCGGCTTAAATCTTCAATTTTAATAGCTATTGATTGGTTGGCCTGATAGCTATATGTTTTAGTCTGGTAATCATAGCTTTTGTCCAGATTTATATATTGCGTCGTCACGTTGTTTTGAGGGATGTCCATTTTAACGGCGAATTTTAGGACTGCATCCACATTTTTATCATTTTCAGTCTTCACTGCAGCGGCTTCCTTACCTGTTGTTTCTACCCGTACTCTTACTGTAACCTCATCTGGCACAGCTTTAACCTTGCCTTCACCTGTTACACTTACAAGAGGTTGCATTTTTTCTTGCGCCATACCTGCGGTTCCCATAATTAATAATGCTACTAAAATTAGTTTTTTCATAATTGCCGTTTTTAAATTTTGTTTAGTTCAACTATTAAAACAAGACTCGTGCCATTAAATTTTTCCGGTCTTATTCAGGATAAACAAAATCACAATGGGAATAGCCAATAAGCCGACCATAAGAAGATTAGTCTGAAAGAGAATAGGTGCCATAGCAAGCGTAATAATATAGCCGCCCATCGCACCTCCAAAGTGGGCATCATGACCTATACTATCCCTATTGGCTCGCATCCCGTAAATGGAATACAATAAATAACCAATACCAAAAATATAAGCCGGAATAGGAATGGGAATAAAAAACATATATAGGCTCATACTAGGCTCCAGCAAAATTGCGGAATAAAGAATACCAGAGACGGCTCCACTCGCCCCTACGGCAGAATAATGATACTCATCTTTATGAAAGTAATAAGAAAGCAGATTACCTAGTATAAGACTGCCTAGATAAATTGTTAGAAAACCAAAATTCCCCAAATGAAAAATGACAATATATGCAAAGAAATAGAGTGTAAGCATGTTAAAGAACAGATGGGCTGTACTCACATGTAAAAAGCCCGAGGTAAGAATACGTATATGCTCTCCGCGTTTTACCGCACCACTATTAAATTTATATTTTTCAAAGAAAGAAAAGTCTTTAAACCCCTTCATTGACATAAGCACGTTTGCCACGATAACAATGACGGTAACCAAATCCAAATTGCGCATAAAAGCTATAGTTTAGGCTCAAATATACCTATATTTACCCAAAATTTCTGCCCATGCAATGGCTTATATTCTGGCTGGTTTACCCAATACTTTGGCTTATTTCAAAACTTCCGTTCTGGTTGTTTTATAAAGTTTCAGATTGTGTTTATTTTCTTGTTTATTACATAGTGGGTTACCGTAAAAAAACGGTTCGCCAAAATCTTAATCTCGCATTTCCTGATAAATCTTCTGAAGAAAAGAAGCGTATTGAAAAACGCTTCTACCATCATATGTGTGATATGTTTCTGGAGATGATAAAATCCATTTCCATATCCAAAAAGGAACTGGACAGACGTGTCACTTTTACTAATCTGGAAGTACTAAGAAAATTAGAAGCTCAGAATAGAAGTGTACTTCTAATAATAGGACATTATGCTACCTACGAATGGCTGATCGCATTGCAGTTTCATTTTGATTATACCGGTTATGGTATATACAAGAAAATAAAGAGCAAACCTTTTGATAAATTGGTTCACGACCTTAGAAGTAGATGGAATGCCAAATTATTGACAAATAAAGAGGCCATGCATGTCATTGCCAAACACAAAGAACAAGGTATCATGTCAACGTATGGTTTTATTGCAGATCAATCTCCTAAATCTGCAAGTTCACATCATTTTGTGCCTTTCTTTGGTCACGAAGTGCCTTTCTTTACCGGTGTTGAGCGCCTAGCTAAAAAACTGGATATGCCTGTACTTCATCTTAAAGCTACTAAGGTCAAACGCGGCTTTTATGAGGCCACTTTTAAACTCTTAAGTGATCAACCAAGAGAGGTTCCTAATTATGAAATCACGGACGCTTTTGTTCACGAACTGGAAGAACAAATAAAAAATGCGCCCGAGTATTACCTCTGGACGCATAAAAGATTTAAGCACATTAGATATTAAAATTATATCCCTGCTATTTTCTTGATTTCTTTGATCATATTATCTGCAACCGTATCTGCTTCTTCCTGTGACGGTGCTTCGGTATAGATACGTATAATAGGCTCTGTATTTGATTTTCTTAAATGCACCCAATGGTTTTCAAAATCAATTTTCACACCATCTACAGTGCTCAATTGTTCATTTTGATACTTTGTGGCTACAGTTTCTAAAATATTGTCCACATCCAATTCTGGAGTAAGCTGAATTTTATTTTTGCTCATAAAGTAAGCCGGATAAGTATCCCGCAATGCACTAACTGAAATTTTCAATTTTGCAAGATGTGTCAAGAATAGTGCTACACCTACCAGACTATCACGACCATAATGCAATTCTGGATAGATTATTCCGCCATTACCTTCTCCTCCTATTACGGCATTTTTCTCTTTCATTAAGGTAACCACATTAACTTCGCCAACCGCACTGGCAAAATACTTCCCACCATGTTTTTCAGTCACGTCTCGCAAAGCACGGGATGAAGAAAGATTAGAAACCGTATTTCCGGATGTTTCCCCCAAAACATAATCTGCACAGGCAACCAGTGTATATTCCTCTCCAAACATCTCCCCTTTTTCTGTAATAAAAGCCAGTCTATCTACATCTGGATCAACAACGATCCCCATATCTGCACGTTCTTTAACTACCAGCTCACAGATATCTCCAAGATGTTCTTTAAGAGGTTCTGGATTATGTGGAAAATGTCCTGTAGGTTCACAATATAATTTAACGGTATGCACGCCCAATCTGTCTAACAACATTGGGATGGCAATCCCTCCTGTAGAATTTACGCCATCTACCACCACTTTAAAATTAGCTGCAGCAATTAGATCAGCATCCACCAGTTCCATATCGAGAACCTCATCAATGTGAATATCTATATACGCGTCATTTTTTGAGATTTCGCCAAGATCATCCACTTCGGCAAAATCAAAATCATCAGCTTCGGCAAGCGACAGAATCTTTTTACCTTCTTCCCCATCCAGAAATTCACCTTTATGATTAAGCAATTTCAGCGCATTCCATTGTTTAGGATTATGCGAAGCCGTAAGAATGATTCCTCCATCTGCATGTTCCATAGGTACAGCAACCTCAACGGTAGGCGTTGTAGAAAGATCCAGATCAATCACATGTATGCCCAACCCTATTAAAGTGTTCATCACCAACTCTTGAATCATGGAACCCGAAATACGGGCATCGCGGCCTATTACCACGCGGTAATTTTCTTTATCTCGTTGTTGTTTCAACCAGGTACCGTAAGCTGCAGCAAATTTAACCGCATCTATAGGGGTTAGGTTATCCCCAGTTTTTCCGCCTATAGTCCCACGAATTCCTGAAATGGATTTTATTAAGGTCATATCTTTTTGTTGATTGGTTTTAATAATTAGTGTGAAAGAAACAGAAATCCAAACACCGTCTAAACTTCTACTACTTTCAGTTTTTTAAATCGGAAACAAATATACCATTTCAAAACACTTTCGTTAAACTGGAATTTGTAAATTGGTTACGTGAATTTTTTGGCCCACATTTACCTCTCTGGCGACAATGATCTTATTACCATCGGCAATTTTATGGCAGATGGCATTAAAGGAACGCGTTATTTAAAATTTCCTCCAGATATACAGAAAGGGATTATTCTGCACCGGGCGATAGACACGTTTACAGATGCACATCCCATTGTAAAGAAAAGCACTAGACGCCTTCATAAAAAATACAGCCATTACAGCGGAGTAATCGTAGATATACTGTACGATCACTTTCTGGCTAAAAATTGGGATCAATATCATCCCCAACCGTTAGCTGATTATGTAGCCAATTTTTACCAGATGCTCGATGAAAATTTTGAACTGCTAACCCCTCGTATTCAAAAAATGGTGCCTTTTATGGTGGCAGATAATTGGCTTTTAAGCTATGCTGAAATTGAAGGTATTGCAAAAGTGCTTTATGGTATGAACAGACGTACCAAAAACCGAAGTGGGATGGATAGAGCAGTGAAGGAATTAGAGCTCCACTACTCAGAATTTGAAGAGGAATTCACTTTATTTTTTAAAGAATTAGAAGAATTTTGTGCTAAACGATTGGCTGAAATTCATCTGGAAATCCAAATTTAATATATGAATAAAAATTACAGCCTTAGGATTACTACCGTTTTAAGCCTCTTTATTTTTCTACTCTATTCTGGCTGTAAAAGTGGCGTTACCCACGATCCAAAAAAACTCGGCCTTACGGCAGATAATGCAATTGTCGTTTCCGCTCGTGCAGAAGCTTCTAAAATAGGTATAGAAATTCTTAAAAAAGGAGGCAATGCCTTTGATGCTATGATCGCTACAGATATGGCTCTTAATGTCACCTTTCCTTTTGCAGGAAGTATAGGCGGCGGCGGTTTTCTCGTTTACCGCAAAGCAAATGGAGAAACGGGAACTCTGGATTACCGGGAAAAAGCCCCTATGGCAGCGATGCACGATATGTATCTGGATGAAAATGGAGAGCCTATCGATTCTTTAAGTCGCGAAGGTGCCCTTGCAGTAGGTGTTCCCGGAAGTATTGCAGGAATGTTCGCCGTTCATAAAAAACTGGGTTCGTTGCCTATGGCAACCATTCTCCAACCGGTAATAGATCTTGCCAAGCAAGGCTATGTAGTCACCGAAAATCAGAAAAACAGATTTGAAAACTATTCTGATTTGTTCAGAAAAATAAATGAGAAGGAAATAATGTACTCCTCCCCTTTTACCGCCAATGACACCATTAAGAATCCGCAGTTGGCTCAAACTCTGGAACGCATTCTCAAAAACGGAAAAGAAGAATTTTACGGTGGGGAGACTGGTCAAAAGCTTATAGCACTTCTAAGTGAACATGGTGGGATTATGACTATTGAAGATCTACAATCTTACGAAGCGCAATGGCGCGATCCGGTAGTTTTTAATTACAAAGATTTACGTGTTATCAGTATGGCTCCCCCATCTAGCGGCGGAGTTTGCCTGGCACAGATAATGAAAATGATCGAACCTTACGATCTCGCTTCTTACGGTCACAATTCAGAAAAGGCCATTCAGGTTATTACCGAAGCAGAAAGACGCGCATATGCAGACCGCAGTCATTATCTGGGTGATCCAGATTTTGTAGATATACCTGTAAACACATTAATAGGTTCTGATTATTTAAATGGCAGAATGGATAATTTCTCTTTTGAAATGGCCACACCGTCAGCTTCTCTCAATCACGGGGATATTCCCGGTTATGAAAGTATGGAAACAACGCATTACTCCATTATAGATCAATTTGGTAACGCGATTGCCGTGACCACTACTTTAAATGGTGCTTACGGCTCTAAATTATATGCTGAAGAGCTCGGTTTTTTTCTCAATAACGAGATGGACGATTTTAGTGTAAAACCGGGCTCTCCCAATATGTTTGGACTTATAGGAGCACAGGCAAACAGTATTGAGCCGCAAAAGCGTATGCTGAGCTCTATGACCCCTACGCTGGTGGAAAAAGACGGCAAGCTCTGGATGAGTGTGGGAACTCCGGGTGGTTCTACCATTATCACATCTGTACTGCAAACGATTTTAAATGTTGAAGAATTTGGGATGTCTATGCAGGGAGCGGTTAATGCACCCCGTTTTCACCACCAGTGGTTGCCCGATGTCGTGACTTTTGAACCCAATGCTTTTGGAAAAGGCCTGCTAAAAAAACTTCAGAAAAAAGGATATCAAATCCGACAGGAAAACTCCGTTATTTTGGGTAAAGTAGATGGGATTCGGGTTCTACCTGATGGCCGACTGGAAGGTGGCGCCGACTGGCGCGGGGATGATACAGCTATTGGGTTTTGAGGTTGGAAAATTGATAAATAGTTTAACGGGAGTATAAATTTTAAAGATACGACAACTCAATTTACAAGAATTTGAAGATAAATTCAGAGATTATATTTCTGATGTTGAGTATTGTTTATTTTCAGATGTAAAAGATAAATTAACTCAATTAATAAATTTTCTTCAAACTCAAGATATATCAAATCGAATACTTGAAAGGATTGAAAATGATTATTCTGAATTAAAGACGAAATTACATCCTGAAACCATTATTGATCGAAAATCTGATAAGGAAAAAATAATTCAGGGTTTGTTTACTCATGACTGAAACATTTTGAATAAAACTGAATGCATTCAGCATATCTACTAAGCCAAACGGTAATTGTTTGCAAATAAAGGAGTTGAGGATATTTGGGATTCGGTTAAATCTTTTTTATTTGCTTTTTAAGATAAAAACTAAGAAACACAACCTATAAAAACCAAAAAAAGAAAAAATAAATCGAGAAATTTGAGCATGTTTGCGCAAATTCATGGGTTTTATGCTTAAATCAGATTTTACTTTACATAAATTTTACAGATCCCAATTGCCCAAATATTTAAATAAAAATAGCACTAGGTTATTTGTATTCTTAGTATTTATCTCTTCTTCAATCTTTTCTCAAACTTTTGAACTCTTGAATACTCAAAATCTAAAAGGTGGTTATGAGGGTTTTAGTTCTTTTATAGATTACAACAGCGATGGATATTTTGACATTTTTGTAACAGGAGTAGATTTTGAAAATAGTTTTAATAATGCAGTTTTTTATAAAAACAACGGTGATTTAAGTTTTACAGAAAGTACGATCTCCTCAATCCCACGAGTTATTGATGGGGATCATTCTTGGGCAGATTTTGACAACAATGGAACCCAAGACTTATTATATACAGGTACTACCAGCGGGTTTTCCGATTCTGGTATTTCAAAAATTTATAAAAATTCGAACAATGGTTGTGAGTTTATTGAATTGCCGGTAGCGTTACCAGGTATATCAAGAGGAAATTCCAGATGGGTGGATATTGATAATGATGGTCTGATGGATGTCTTTTTAGTTGGCTTTGACATAAATGGTAAAATCATTATAAAAGCCTTTAAGAATGGTGGTGATGATAGCTTTTCTGAAAAACCAATAACAACGGGGGACAATTTATCTGGTGAGAGAGGGAATTTTTCAAATAACACAGCCAGATGGGAGGATTTAGATGGAGATGGCTTGCAGGATTTAATCATTGCTCTCTCTACTAAAATTAATTTCTCATTTGAAGTTTATAGAAATCTGGGAGGTTTTAAGTTTGCTAAACAGAATATTGATCTTCCCCAATTGTCAAGTATTGCAATGGACATAGGTGATGTTAATAATGATGGGCGTCCTGATATAGTATTTACCGGCAGTCCCAATCTTGAAAACTTTTATGGAGATGTAACTGGTGATTTTTATGTATTTACCAATAATGGAAATATGAATTTTATTAATTCATTCACAATAGAGGATGAAGGAGTTCTTTATAATGATATAGAACTTGCAGATATTAATAATGATGGATTTCTCGATGCGGTCAATTATGGCACGGGGCCTTGGGGAACGTTCTCTAAAGTCACTAAAATATATAAAAACAATAAAAATGGAACTTTCTCCAATTTCTCACATAATTTACCCGATTGTAGTTTTGGAGGTATAGAATTTGGTGATTTTGACAATGACAATGATTTGGATATTCTGTATTTCGGAAGAATAGAAAATCCATACGATAATGAAATTACCTATGTTTATGAAAATACACTTTTAAACATTGAGCTACCCACAGAGATATTGATTAATAATGGTTGTGCTTGTGATAATTCTTTAAGTTTTAGCTTGAATAATAATTCTAATTCAATAAAATGGGATTTTGGAGATCCACCAGCAACTCTTCTAAATACCTCAACAGAAAAAAAACCAATCCATCTTTTTTCAAATGAAGGTACATACACCATTTCGGCCACATTTACTAAAGGTTCTGTATCCAATACATTAAGCAAAGTAGTTACTATAGGTGGGCAACCCATAATTGCAAAACCCACAGATCTAATATCCTGTACGGGCAGCAATAACAATCAATATGATTTTAATATATTAAAAGATGCCGAAATACTTAATGGGCAATCAACTGAATATTTTGAAATCTTTTACTACGCTTCATATGAAAACTCAGAAGAAGATCGCTACAGACTTAAAATGCCCTATTTCAATGAAAATATAAACAAAACAATATATGCTCGGGTACAAAGTACCCTTAATTCTAATTGTTTTGAATTAACCGATTTTGAGATTACTATTAAAGATCCCCCAATTGCAAATCCCATTGATGATTTTTTTGTCTGTGACGAAGATTATGATGGTATAACTACATTTGATTTGACACCTATAGAGCCAATTCTAACTGGTTCTCAAACCAACATCACTCTTGAATATTTTGATGAGCAGGGAAATATCATCCCCATCAATTCTTTAAATACTTATCAAAATTCTATACGCGACTTAGAAAAAATTAAAATTAAAATTATTGATACACAGACTGGATGTTTTACTGAAACAGCAATTAATTTAATTATTGACCCCCTTCCAATAGCTAATCCAGTAAATACCTTAATAGGCTGTGATGATAATAGTGATGGTATTTCAGAATATTTTGACACTTCAAATATAGAAAACCAAGTTCTGAATGGTCAAACAGGAATGAATGTAGCTTATTACAAAGAGGATGGTACACAATTGCCAAGTCCTTTACCTAATCCTTTTACCAACGAAGAGCCAAACAATCAAACTATAATTATAAAAGTTACTGACACATTTACAAACTGTTTTTCAGAAACTAATCTTTTATTAAAAACATCAGCTCAACCAAATATTAATCATCCAGATAATTTATATGCATGTGATCTGGGAAATGGATATTCAGAGTTTGATACAACATTGTTGGAAGAGCAAATTATTGGAAATCAATCAGGATTAAAAATAGGATACTTCGATTCTAATAATCAAGAGCTAC
>CAXBEL010000109.1:0-14495 GCA_963974735.1 uncultured Flavobacteriaceae bacterium
TCTCCAGGATTTAATACATTAAGAGCAAGCGCGTTGTTTGGTTGATCTCCGGCTCTATACATAATAGGAATACCAATAGGAAGACCAGTTTCTTGCGCTGCTTGAGCAGTCACTTGACCTTGCTCTGAAAAAGTGGGACGTATCTCAGGTATTAGAGCGGAATCTATGCCAGCTTCTTCAAGCAGCCATTGCGCGGGCTTGTTAGTCTTAAAATCCCACATTATACCTTCAGAAAGCCCAGAGGGTGTTGTGATGCACTCACCGGTAAGTTTCATTCCAATATAATCTCCCGGAAGCATAAACTTATCAATCTTACTATAAAGGTCTGGCTCATTGTCTTTGACCCATTTCAATTTTGATAAAGTAAAATTTCCAGGAGAGTTTAATAAATGCGTCACGCATTTATCTTCTCCAGATTTTTGATAAAGATCATTACCGCTTTCTACAGCACGACTATCACACCAGATTATTGAAGGTCTTAAAACATCCTGATTCTTATCTACTACGACCAAGCCGTGCATTTGATAAGAAATACCAATACCTTTTATTTTGCTTTTATCAATTTTGGTTTCAACCAGAAGCTTGCTTGTGGCTTTACATAAATTATCCCACCAGAGTTGAGGTTCCTGTTCTCCCCAGCCTAATTTTTCAGAAAGGATGGGCATTTCTTTTTCGGGGTATTGTGCTATTCCTTTAACAGATCCATCTTCGGCACTAATTAAAGCAGCCTTAATTGAAGAGCTGCCCACATCATATCCTATCCAAAACATATGTCTAATCTAATTATTTGTAGAATTACTTTTCAAATATAAATAACGAAATCGATTGCATAAAGATTAATTCTAATTTTATGTTAAGTTTCTAAATTTAGGCCATAATTTTATAGAGTCGCTAATATTTTATTCAAAATATGTAGGGATTTTTTTGATTCGATTATTTAAATGCGGTATTTATGCTAACTTATAGGTTTGTTTCAACATAATTTGAAATAATTTTGCAGCAAGGTGGGGTTTTACCGCTAATATTTTTTAAAAAACGCAGATATTTATTTTACATGAGTAAAAAGAAAGAGATTACGATCTACGATATAGCTAAGCAGCTCAATTACTCGCCTTCAACAATTTCCAGAGCTTTAAATAATCATAGTAGCATTAGTAAAAAAACAATATCTACTATACAAAATGCGGCAAAGGAACTTGGATATCGTCCCAATTCTATTGCTGCAAGTCTTAGAAACAGTAAAAGTAACACTATAGGGATAATGATTGCCCGTATAAATAGACCTTTTATAGCTTCTCTTATTAGTGGAGTAGAGGAGCGTGCTAGAAAGGCAGGTTATAATGTTATAATAAGTCAGAGTAATGATAATTATGAGAATGAATTAAATAATGCAAAAGCGTTGTATGATAGCAGAATTACTGGACTTATAGCTTCCCTAGCTATGGAAACTAAGGATTATGCCCACTTTCAACAATTTGTAGATCAAGGGATTCCCATTGTGTTTGTAGATCGTGTTCCTCAAGGTTTTAACTCTTATCTGGTTGTTATCGATAATTATGCAGCAGGATATAGAGCTACAAAGCATCTCATAGAGCAAGGTTGTAAACGTATAGCACATTTTGCAGGAGCGCAACATCTTAATGTTTACCAAGAACGAAGAAAAGGCTATGAAGATGCTTTGAGGGAATGTGGACTTCCTGTAGAAGAAGAACTAATCGTGCGTTTCAAAACCTTGAGTTTTGAAGAGGGTAAAAAGGCAACCAAAAAGCTTTTGAAAATGAAAAACCCACCGGACGGAATTTTTTCTGCAAATGATACTGCAGCGGTAAGCGCTATAATTTATGCTAAAAAACACGGGGTAAGAATACCAGAAGAACTAGCCATTATTGGTTTTAATGACGACCCTATCGCTTCGATTGTAGATCCAGGATTATCTACAGTTACACATCCTGCGACAAAAATGGGTAAAATATCAGCTCAGCGTATTTTAGAACATACTGAAAAAGAAAAAGATCAAAGTATTACGGAAGTAACAATTCTTAATACCGAACTTATTATTCGAGAGTCATCACAACGTTCTAAAAATCTCACTTTAGAAGCCAAACACACCGGGCAACCATAAGCTCAATTGTGGGAATACACTTATCAGCACAAGACTGACTAACATCGCCAAAAATAGAGGCAATAGCGGTTTTATTACTTTTTGAATAGATGTATTAGCAACTCCTACACCTATAAAAAGAACGGATCCCACTGGAGGGGTACATAAACCGATACATAGATTAAGCACCATTATAATCCCAAAATGTACAGGATCAATTCCCATAGATGTTACTACAGGTAGAAATATGGGGGTGAATATTAAGACTGCCGGAGTCATATCCATAAAAATGCCTACAAACAGAAGAATAAAGTTAATAATTATAAGAACCATTATTTTATTATTACTGATGCTTAAAAGCGAATCTGTAACCATTTGCGGAATATTCTCGTAGGACATAACCCAAGACATAGCAATGGACATAGCGATTAGCAACATTACTATAGCAATGGTAGATGAAGATTCTACAAAAATGGGCTTAAGTTGTTTAAAACTGATTTCCTTATAAATAAACGCGAGAATCAGGCAATATAACACAGCCACTGAGGAAGCTTCGGTTGCGGTGAAAATGCCAGCTACAATTCCACCAATAACGACAATTAAAAGAAATAAACTAGGTAAAGCACCTATAAATGATTTAAGAATCATTTTAAACGAACTCCTGTTAGCAGTAGGATATCCTTTTCTTTTCGCCCAAATATATGCGACAACCATTAATAGAAAACCTGTTAAGATTCCAGGAATGTACCCTGCTAAAAATAAAGCACCAATACTTACACCTCCACTGGCTAGTGAATAGATAATAAAAATATTGCTTGGGGGAATAAGAAGTCCCGTTGTTGCTGACGTAACATTTACTGCTACACCATATTCTTTATTGTATCCTTCTTTTTCCATTTGATCAGACATAAATCCACCAATTGCCGCCGCAGCCGCACCTGCAGAACCTGCTATAGCCCCAAACATCATGGCGGCAACAATATTTACGTGAGCAAGTCCCCCCGGAAGTGACCCTACTAGGTTTTTGGCAAATTCTATAAGTCTTTTCGCAATACCACCCTTATTCATTATGTGTCCTGCAAGAATAAAGAATGGGATTGCTAGAAGTGAAAAACTGTCAAGACCCGTAACTACACGCTGTGCTACTGTGGTAAATGCAGGTATGGTCTTTACACTTATAAGTAGTGTTAATAAAGCTGCAATCC
The DNA here is from genome assembly GCA_963974735.1 of uncultured Flavobacteriaceae bacterium. GTDB lineage: Bacteria > Bacteroidota > Bacteroidia > Flavobacteriales > Flavobacteriaceae > Leeuwenhoekiella. The sequence continues at coordinate 3,307 of CAXBEL010000109.1, forward strand.
CTATGCTCCAGGCAACAGGTATGCGTATAGCCACCAGAATAATAAAACTTAGAATCAGAATAGTAATTTCCATAGTTTATTCTTTTTCAGTTTTATTTAAGTAATGATAAAGCTCATTTATTTTATAGTACATAATGCAAATTCCTGCTATGGGAAATACGGAGTAGATAGCTCCCATTGGCAAATCCAACGCGGGTGAGGACTGTCCTAGTTTAAAAGAAATATAAACATAGCGAAGCCCGCCTATTAAAAAGACACAGGCTACAAAAACTACAACGATTGCAGCAATAAGAATTTCAAGACGTCTTTTGTTTTTATCTGTCAAATAATTGGGCAATAGGTCTATAGCTATATGATGGTTTTTGCCAGAAGCGTATGCAGCTCCTAATATTCCCACCCATATCATAAGAAAACGAGCCAGCTCATCTGTCCATGAACTTTGATGCCCCATAGCATACCGTGTGAAAACGCCCCAAATAACATCTATGGTCATAGCTGCCAGAAAAATAACAAGTAACCACTCTAATATTTTATCCAGTTTTGCTCGCATTATTTTACTTTTTCTATTTCTTGAATCAAATCATACAACTCTTTATCTTCAGTTTTTAAAGATTTAATCATCACCGAAGATTCCTTTTCGAATAATGACTTGTCTGGATAATAAACTTCGACTCCTGCTTTTTCTATTGCTTCCAGTGCTTCTTCTTCAGATTCCTGCCATAGTTTACGTTGATAAACGGTAGCGTCATGAGAAGCATCATTAATCCATTTTTTTTCTTCAGAAGAAAGATCTTTCCAAATAATAGTACTTATCACTAATATATCAGGCACTGAAGAATGTTCATTAACTGTGAAATATTTACATACTTCATAATGCTTTGAAGTATAAAAACTTGGCAGATTGTTTTCTGCCCCGTCAACAACCCCTTGCTGCAAAGCCGTATATAATTCCCCCCAAGAAATTGGAGTAGGGGCAGCGCCTAAACTTTTGACAAGATTAATTGCGGTAGGGCTCTGCATAACCCTAATTTTAAGCCCTTTTAAATCTTCAGGTTTGTGAATGGGGTGATTTTTAGTGTAAAAAGATCTGTTACCTGCATCAAAGTACGTCAATCCATGAAGCCAGAATTTCTCACCATCCAGCAGTAATTTCTGCCCTATCTCACCATCATAAACTTTAAAACGGTGTTCATTATTTCTAAACAAGTAGGGATATCCAAATACACGTAGGTCCGGAGAAAAATTCTCCATAACCGCAGCAGAGACTTTAGTCATACCTAAACTGCCTATTTGCAACAATTCTAGGCATTGCCTTTCTGAACCCAACTGGCTACTTGGATAAATTTCCAGTTTTAATTTACCTCCAGAATTTTCTTCAACCCGATCGGCCATATAAACCATAGCTTTATGAACCGGATGAGATACACCTAAGCCGTGGGCAAGTTTGATGGTTTTTGCTGTATTATTTTCTTTGCAGGAAACTAAAGTTACAAGAAGTAAGCAAAATGTTACAAAGTATAACTTCATGCTTTTATAATCTTATTTATTATTTGAATAACTTCTTTCACTTTTTGCTCTAGACCTTTATAATCTTCGTTTTTAATAATCTCCTTAGTAATTAATTGAGACCCCATTCCTACACAGGTAACTCCTGCATTAAACCAAGAGGTAATATTTTCTTCAGAAGTATTTACACCACCAGTTGGCATTATTTTAGTCCAGGGTTGAGGACCTCTAACCGCCTTGACAAAGTCAGGACCATAAATTGCACCTGGAAAGAGTTTGACAATTTCACAGCCCAATTCTTCAGCACGAGCAATTTCAGTGAGGGTTCCACAACCGGGTGACCAGAGTACTTTTCTTCTGTTGCAGGCAATAGCGATGTCTTCGCGTAAGACTGGAGTAACTATAAAATCGGCACCCATATTCATATATAAAGAAGCCGCTGCAGCATCTGTAACAGATCCTACGCCTAACATCATTTCAGGACATTCTTGAAGACAATATTTTTTCAATCCTGCAAAAACATCTTGAGCAAAAACACCCCGATGTGTAAACTCTAGTAAACGAGCGCCTCCATTATAGCATGCCTGCACAACCTGTTTTGCCACCTCTACGTCTTGATGATAAAAAAGCGGAACAAGTCCGGTTTTTTCCATAGTTAAAGCAACTTCTATTCTTGAATGACTCATAGTTTATTTTAATTCCACCACCAGTTGGTTTTTATATCTTATTTTAGTGTTGGGTTTAGTTTGTTATTCGAATTACCTTTTTACACGTCCAGAAATATCCCCAGCCGCCAAGTTTTGAATTTCTTCAATGGTAGCCAAATTTGCATCCCCTGCGATTGTATGCTTTAGCGCTGAAGCAGCTACGGCAAATTCCAATGCTTTTTGCGTGTCTCCATAATTGGATAACCCGTAAATTAATCCAGCCATAAAACTGTCACCAGCTCCTATACGATCTACAATATCTGTAATGGCATAGGTTTTTGAGGTTATTAATTTGGTATTGCTATATAATACAGCTAGCCAGTTGTTGTGCGAAGCATTTACGTTTTCTCTCTGAGTTATGGCTATATGTTTTAGTTTTGGAAACCGTTCCTGCAGTTGCTCTGCCAGTGAAAGATTTTTGTCTTTGTGGCCGTGCGGATGGAGGTCAAAATACTGAGCGCAGGCATAATCACCAGCCAAAACCACATCACACTTTGCAACTATAGACTCCATTACCTCACTGGGGCGTTTACCATATTTCCAAAGATTAGCACGATAGTTAAAATCTGTAGAGATCGTCAATCCCATTTTATCAGCAACTTCTACTGCTTCTAAGCAAGCGGCAGCTGCTCCTTCAGAAATTCCAGCTGTAATTCCAGACCAATGAAACCAAGAGCAATCTTTAAAAACAGATTCCCAATCTATCATACCTTTATTTATAGAAGTCATCGCAGAATGCTGTCTGTCATAAACAACATTACTTCCTCGTAAACCTGCTCCTATCTCCATATAATACAGACCTAGTCGATCTCCGCCTCTAAGAATATGGCTGGTGTCAATGCCGTGCTTGTGCATTTCCAAGATGGAACAGTCTGCGATTTTATTTTCGGGTAATCTACTTACAAATTTTACATTTTGACCAAATTTTGCCAAGGAAAGAGCAACGTTAAATTCACTACCCCCATAAACAGCATTAAAACTTGCGGCTTGTTCAAATCTCAAATTGTTAGGTGGTGAGAGTCTTAACAATACTTCTCCAAAGGTTACAATTTTGTCCAAAGGGTTCTGGTTTAAGTTAATTTATTAATAGGATTTTTGATTTGCTCTGGAAATTTAAAATATTCCTCCGCATTATTATAACAAACGTCCTGAGCTATCTTCCCAATCCATTTTAGATCATTGGGTAATTCACCTCTTTTAATGTCATTCCCCAGGATATTGCATAAAATTCTTCGGTAATACTCATGTCTTGGATAAGACAGAAAACTTCGGCTATCTGTAAGCATACCTATACTGCAGCTTAGAAGCCCCATGTTAGATAAAGAATCTATCTGCTTTGTTATGCCGTCTTTCTGATCCAAAAACCACCAGGCTGCGCCAAACTGTACTTTACCTTTTATATGTTCTGCACTAAAGTTGCCTGCCATTGTAGCAAACACTTCATTGTCTGTAGGGTTTGAATTATAAAGAACTGTTTTAGGAAGGCTCCCGTTATCATTTAATCGGTTAAGAAATCGAGCAAGTTGCTCAGCATGTTGATAATCCCCAATACTGTCAACACCGGCATTGATTCCTATTTTTTCTAAAAGAGCTTTGTTCGTATCACGAATGGGGCCTAAATGTAGTTGCATAGCCCACTCTTTTTCAGCATAAAAAACACCTAGATAATAAAGAATTGCCGATTTATATTTTAAAATATCCTGCTGTTGAAGCGAACTGTCATCTAATCGTTTCTTTAAAATCGTATTGATTTCGGTTTCAGAAAAATCCTCACCATACGCATGTGGAAGTCCGTGATCAGATAATCTGCAACCGTGCTCATGAAAATAATCAATGCGGCTTTTAATTGCCGATTTTAAAGATTCAAGATCTGTTATATTGATATCTGTAATCTTTCCTAGAGCCTCTAGATAGTCTGTAAAATCAACCTTTTCTATAAAAATTAAACCATCAGGTCTAAATGTAGGCAGTACTTGAACATTAAAATCTGATTCCTTTATAGCTTTGTGATGGGCAAGATCATCTATGGGATCATCTGTGGTGCATACCACCCTGACATTCATTCCTTTAATTAAACCCTGAGCGGAATATTCCGGTTTTTGAAGCAGTTCGTTACATTTTTTATAAATAGAAGCAGCTGAATCAGGATTTAGCTGTTCATCTATATCAAAATAGCGTTTGAGTTCTAGCTGTGTCCAATGAAAAAGTGGATTTCTGAGTGTGTAAGGAACTGTATAGGCCCACTTATCAAACTTCTGCTTATCAGAACTTTTGCCAGTGATAAATTTTTCAGGCACTCCAAGTTGGCGCATAGACCGCCATTTATAATGATCGCCTTCAATCCAGATTTTAGTAAGATTTTCAAACTTGCGATCATTTGCAATTTCGTTAGGTGGTAAGTGACAGTGATAATCTATGATAGGAAGATCACTTACATAATTGTGATAGATTTCTTTTGCATACGATGTTTCTAAAAGAAAATCTTTATTTATAAAATTCTTCATTTTATTATACTTTGAAAACAGGTTATTGAAGAGTAATTGTTGTTTCTGCCAGTGCCGATGCACCTAGCTCAAAACTTCTCTTCATAGGGCTAGATCCGCCTATGTATATCTTAAAATCCCCCGATTCAAGAACTTTTTCTCCTTCATCATTAATAAGTTCAAGCATTTTAGGGGTTATTTCAAATGAAACTTCTTTTGAAGCTCCAGGTTCTAATTTAATTCGTTGAACGCCCTTTAATTGAAAATTAGGGACATCAACCGAAGCTTTTAAATCTGTAATATACAATTGAACAACTTCATCGCTTTCTGTTTTTCCTTGGTTAGTTACATTAACAGATACCGTTTGGTTTTTATTTTTTGATATCTTTTTAGAGGTCAGTTTTGGTTCCCCATAATTAAATTGGGTATAACTCAATCCATAGCCAAATGGATAGAGTGGATCTTCATTCATATATTTATAGGTTCTACCTTGCATGGTATAATCCTCATAAGCCGGTAGTTGGTCTAGTGATTTTGGAAAAGTAATGGGTAATCTACCTGATGGAGAAACTTTACCAAAAAGAATATCTGCGACTGCAGTACCTCCTTCTTCGCCCGGATACCAGACTAATAATACAGCATCTGCAAGTTCGTGAATTTCTGCAAGGTTCATCGGGCTACCTCCGGTAATCACTGCCACTATTGGTTTGTCACCTGCAGCATTCCGAAGTTTTTTGAGATAATCAATTTGGTTTTGTGGAAGATTGTAATCTAAACGGTCCCCCGCCGTTGCAGAAGCAAGGGATTCTCCTTCTTCTCCCTCAAGTAAACTTGATAGCCCCAGCACTGCGATAGTTACATCACTGTTCCCAGCATTTCCAGATGCCCAATCCATAGGGTTTATGGGTTGTCTGTCTAATAAAGCACCAATGCGGTATTGCAATTGGCTTCCTGCATCTATTGCATTTGAAATTCCTTCCATAATAGTAACCATCCTTGGATTTACACCATAATAATTACCTAAAAGAATATCAACATTGGCTGCATTTGGGCCGGTTACAAAATATTTGGCTAAATCATTTTTTAACGGAAGAATACCGTCATTTTTCAATAACACAATACTTTTTTGAGCAACTTCCTTAGCAAGTTCTCTATGGGTATCACTATCTATAACAGATGTGTCAATATCATCATAAGGATTGCTGCCCATAGGGTCAAATAGTCCTAATTTAAATCTGGTACGTAATAATATGGCAAGTTGTTCGTCTATTTCTGCTTCTGTAACCAGACCTTCTTCAACAGCCTTGGGAAGTGCAGGATACGTATCCCCACAATTAAGACTTACACCACTTTGTACAGCAAGGGCGGCAGCTTCTGCCTGAGTCTTTACTACTCCATGACCTTTTTCTTGTTCATAAAAATCAACTAGAGCCCAACAATCGCTTAAAACATGTCCTTTAAAATTCCATTTATCTCTTAAAACATCAGAAATAAGATATTCATTTGCGCAACAAGGCTCGCCATTTGTACTATTATAAGCACACATAACCGCTTCAACTTTGGCATCTTCAACCAGCGCTTCAAAAGCAGGAAGATAGGTTTCCCACATATCTTTTTTGGTGGCTATAGCATCAAACTCGTGTCTTAATTTTTCAGGTCCGCTATGTACAGCAAAATGTTTGGCACAAGCTGCTGTTTTTAAATAGTCTTTATTGTCACCTTGCAATCCTTTTACGAAAGAAGTTCCCAATATCGAGGTCAAATAAGGATCTTCGCCATACGTTTCTTGTCCACGACCCCAACGTGGATCTCTAAATATATTGATGTTGGGCGTCCAGAATGTAAGTCCGCCATATTGCATATGATGACCTTTAGCTTTGGCGGCATTATGCATTGCTCGTGCTTCATCAGAAATTGCTGAAGAAACCCTAAATGCCAAATCACTGTCAAAAGTAGCTCCTAGACCTATTGCCTGCGGAAAAACCGTAGCTACTCCTGAGCGACCCACACCGTGCAGTGCCTCATTCCAGTAACTGTAAGGCGGAATCCCAAGACGTTCAACAGCGGGTGTGTTGTGAGTCATTTGCAATGATTTTTCCTCTAAGGACAGTCGGGAAATAAGATCGGCAACGCGTTCATCGATTGATAAGGAGGTGTTATAAAAAGGAAAATCAGGAAGGGTATCAGATAATTTTAAGGCCGATTCTTCTTCTGGTAATTTACTTTCTATTGAACTCTCTCTTTTGATTAACGAAAGACTAAAAACGCAACATAACAGTATCAATATAAATTTATTCATAGAAAGTATTTTATTGAAAATTGAGAGAAAACCCTTAATAATAAATCAAATGTCACATAAATCAACAACAAATGCAATCGATTGCGTTAATATTTTGTTGTTGTTGGTAATATTTAGTTAATTTATCCTTTGATTTTCCAATGCTTACTGATTAGATGATAATGTTCAATCGATTTCGAAACTTAAAAATACAATTTGAGACAGTTTAAACCAACAATTACGGTCATACTATTTTGTTTTATTGCCAAAACAACATTAGCTTCTAATGGTTATGACTTGTGGCTTAGGTATGTGCGCATAGATAATGCACAATTGCTAGACCGCTATACGCAAAGAATAGAAGGTATTTATATTGAAAAAGGTAGTGAGACCTATTCTAAAGCAGAGCAGGAAATAAAACGCGGTATTAAGGGACTGCTAGATATGAGTCCCAATTTTGTGCAAAACCAAGGAGAAGCGAGTTTAGTAATTACTTCAAAATCTAATCTTTCAAGCGCTCTTAAAAAAGAGATAGAAAACGAATTTACCAATGTTAAAAAAGATGGTTTTTTAATAAAAGAAGTCAATCTTGATGGCAAAAGAATTCTGGTTGTTACCGCAAATACAGAAGTAGGGGTCCTCTATGGGGTGTTCAATTTGCTCAGGCAGATGCAGATGCATAATTCTTTAGATGGATTGGATATTGCAGATAACCCAAAAGTGGATATACGTGTACTTAATCACTGGGACAATCTTGATCGTACTGTAGAGCGTGGTTATGCTGGATTTTCAATTTGGAATTGGCAGAAGCTTCCCGGTTATTTAGACCCAAGATATGAAGACTATGCCCGCGCAAATGCTTCAATAGGAATAAATGGAACCGTTTTAACTAATGTAAATGCAAATGCTTTGGTTCTTACACCTCAGTATCTGGAAAAAGTGAAAGCCTTAGCCGGAGTTTTTCGGGCTTATGGCATAAAAGTGTATTTAACGGCACGTTTTTCAGCTCCTATGGAAATAGGCGGACTTAAAACTGCAGATCCACTTGATGCTGATGTGCAAAACTGGTGGAAAGAAAAAACTAAAGAAATATATGACAGCATTCCTGACTTTGGTGGGTTTCTGGTTAAAGCCAATTCAGAAGGTCAACCGGGACCGCAAAATTATGGGCGCACTCACGTAGATGGCGCAAATATGCTGGCAGATGCCGTGGCGCCATTCAATGGAATCGTAATGTGGCGTGCTTTTGTTTATTCGGAGCACGACCCTACAGATAGGGCCAAGCAGGCTTATAGTGAATTTGTTCCGTTTGACGGTCAGTTTAGGGACAATGTATTGATTCAAGTAAAGAACGGGGCTATAGATTTTCAGCCCCGTGAGCCTTTTCACCCTATGTTTGGTGCGATGCCCAAAACTCCTTTGATGATGGAATTTCAGATTACACAGGAATATTTGGGCTTCAGCACGCATCTGGTTTTTCTGCCTAAACTTTACGAAGAAGTATTGCAGTCTGACACATATAGAGAGGGTAAAGGATCAACCGTCGCAAAAGCCATAGATGGTTCGTTGCATAATAAAAGTATCACGGGAATGGCAGGCGTGGCTAATATAGGTACAGATATTAATTGGACCGGTCATCCTTTTGGGCAAGCCAACTGGTATGGTTTTGGGCGTCTTGCATGGAATCCCGAAATGAATTCGCGCGATATAGCAGAAGAATGGCTGAAGTTGACTTTTTCAACAGAAAAGGATTTTGTTGAACCCATGAAAGATATGCTTATTGAATCACGGGAAGCTGTAGTGGATTATATGACGCCTTTAGGTTTGCATCATATGATGGATACGGGACACCATTACGGACCGGGGCCTTGGGTAAGTAACTTATCAAGACCAGAATGGAATCCTGTATATTATCATAAAGCAGATAGTTTAGGAATAGGTTTTGACCGTTCTAATACTGGGAGCAATGCAACCTCACAATATGCTGAGGAAGTGGCTGAAAAATTCAATGATCCTAAAACTACTCCAGAAAAAGATTTGCTCTGGTTTCATCACTTACCTTGGGATTATAAACTGAAAAATGGTAATACGCTTTGGAACGGTTTAGGTCTAAAATATCAAGAAGGGGTAGATGACGTAAAGCAGATGATAGAAACCTGGAAAACAATGGAGTCGTATATTGATGCAAAACGTTTTAAAGAAGTAAGTGAATTGCTTAATATCCAACTTGAAGAAGCAAAATGGTGGCGCAATGCGTGTATGCTATATTTTCAGCAATTCTCTGGATTGGAATTTCCAAAAGGAATGGAAAAACCTGATCATACATTAAAATATTATAAATCCTTAAAATTTCCCTTTGCCCCAGGTATACGACCACAATGGGATTAAATCAAAAACTAAAAACTAACCTTAACCAAAATAATGAGTAAAAAAATAGCAATAGTAACAGGTGGAAATTCCGGCCTAGGTTACGCAACTGCAAAAAAATTCTGTGATAATGATTACAAAACCTACGTCATAGGTCGCAGCAAAGAAAAAACCTTAACTGCTTGTCAGGAAATGGGAACTAATGCAATCCCTGTACTTTTTGATTTGACCAATCTGGATGAAATACCGGCAATGGTAAAGAAAATAGCGGATGCTGAAGGACAGATTGATGTTCTCGTAAATAATGCGGGCATTAATATGAAGAAAGAATTTACAGAAGTAACCACAGAAGAATTCACTACAATAATTCATACAAATGTTACTAGCGTTTTTGTCGTGAGTAGGGAAGTGGTAAAGGTGATGAAAGAAAATGACGGCGGTAGTATAGTCAACATCAGTTCTATGGCAGCTCAATATGGGATACCTAAAGTGATTGCATATTCTGCAAGTAAAACGGCTATAGAAGGCATGACACGATCAATGGCGGTAGATTTAGCCCAATTTGGCGTTCGTGTAAATTGCGTAGCTCCAGGGTTTATTAAAACCCCTATGACAGCAAAAGCATTGGATTCTGATAAAGAAAGAAAAGACAAAGTTTTCTCCCGTACTCCTATGGGAAAAATGGGTGATCCTGAAGATATAGCCGACGCTGTATTTTACTTGGCATCCAATGGAGCAAAATTTACTACTGGTATAATAATGCCAGTTGATGGTGGTAATTCCATCGGATTTTAAAATCGTATCCTATGATTAGCATGCAACAAACAATGCGCTGGTATGGTCCTCAAGATACAATTAGCCTGAGGGATATTAGACAATGTGGGGTTTCTGGTATTGTCACGGCTTTGCATCAAATTCCTGTAGGTGAAGTTTGGACGGTTGAAGATATTAAGGAAAGACAGGAAATGGTTCGTGAATTTGGATTAGAATGGACCGTAGTAGAAAGTCTACCCGTTCATGAAGATATTAAAAGAGGTTTAGGCAATTTTAAGCAGTACATTGAAAACTATAAGATAAGCTTAAAAAATCTGGCCGAATGTGGGATTTTTATTATCACTTATAACTTTATGCCCATTTTAGATTGGGTTCGTACCCATCATGCTTTTGAGAATCCAGATGGTACAAAAGCATTGTTATACGACCATAAGGCTTTTGAATATTTTGATCTTTTTTTATTGAAAAGACCTGGGGCAAAAGATGATTATTCTAAGGCTGAAGTAGATGAAGCTTTGGCCTACGGCAAAAAATTATCAGCTACCGAAAAAGAAACTTTATTTAGAAATGTACTCTTGGGACTGCCAGGAAGTACTGATAATTTTACCGCAGAAGAAATACTGACTCTACTAGATAATTATAAGGATATTAATGATGATAGGCTACGTGAGCATTTAATTTATTTTTTAAAAGAAATAATACCTGTTTGCGAGGAATATAATCTAAAGATGGCTATTCATCCTGATGATCCACCATTTTCAGTGTTGGGACTGCCTAGAGTGGTAAGTACCGCAAGTGATCTTCAAAAGATTTTTACTGCTGTTCCTGAACTATCTAACGGACTCTGCTATTGTACGGGTTCTCTGGGAGCAGAACCTTCTAACGATTTACTAAATATAATAGATGCTTTTGAGGATAGAATTCATTTTCTGCATTTAAGGAATGTAAAGCGGGAAAGCGAAGACGTTTTTAAAGAATCTGCACATCTAGATGGAGATAACCCTATGTCCGCAGTTATGGAGAAATTGGTTAGGTTGATGCAAAAACGCAGCATAAGCTTACCAGTGAGACCAG